>JAIXWE010000113.1 GCA_027482195.1 Alphaproteobacteria bacterium
ATTCCACAAGCAAATCAGTCCAATAATTTTATGAATTTTTTAGACCGGCATTTTATTAAAACATTAAAATTATATCCTCATGAAAGTGCCAATATATTTATGGCCATGGCGAAAAATATGCCGGCCGATAATTTTGCGCGATTCATGAATGGCGATATAAAGCTCTTGGATATTCTTCGTGTTATAATGGCCGTTCCCAAAGGCCCATTCCTGAGGGCTTTATGGCGTTAAACATCATAAAACACCATATTGGAGTATATTACAGCGCTATAACTGCGCTCTTTCTACTGCTGAGTACGCTTTCTCTTTCTATACCACTCGAATTACAAATTTATTTGTTATTAATAGGCTCAATCATTATTGGCTTGCCACATGGCGCACTTGATTATGATGTTGCAAAATTTTTGGGCCTCTGCTCAACGCTCAAAAGAAAAATGATCTTCTTTGTAACCTACTCTTTGATTGCTTTGATTTATTTTATAGTGTGGATGTACTATCCGGGATTTTCGCTTGTTTTATTTCTCGCCATATCAGTCTGGCATTTTGGAGAAGATTGGGCAGAAGCCCCCTTCAAAAATATAAGACGTTTTGTTTTTGGTTTTGCGTTTATAAGCTTACCAACTTTATTACATGGAGATAATCTTGAGAGCATCTTCGCGCTTTTGGCTGCGCCCAATTTTGTTCAGGGCGTTATTGATATTCTCAGCAGCATTGCAATGCCCTTAGTGTTTATGATTTTTATATTTCTTGGTATCGATATCTTTCAAAAAAGAGTCCTAAAAAGCTTATTAATGCTTTTATTTCTATGTAGTGGCGTTTTTCTTCCGCCCCTTTTATTTTTATTCTTATATTTTTGTGCATTTCACGCCCCTCTTCATTGCGCAGAGCTTTATTACAAACTCAATTATAAAAACCCGCAAATAATGATCAAAAATATGATCCCTATAATGCTTTTGACTCTGATGTTCTTTGGTATCGCTTTTTTATTTCGCGGTGAATTTTATAATTTAAGCGCGGCATTATTTTCAACACTCATCATATTTATTGCGAGCGTAACAATTCCCCATATGTTGCTTATTGAGTATTTTAAAAATAAAACAATTGGAGCATGATGCAGTAATTTTTCAAAAGAATGATATTTTGAGGACAGGACGTCCTATAAAAAATATCCTAAATCTCTCTTTACAGCTCTCATTCATAGCTTAAATCTTTGGCCTTGCCGTGAAATATTTTGTAGGCAACAAAGGTATAACCGATCAATACAGGTAGAACAATGAGTGCACCAACCAGAATAATCATCAAGGATTCTGGTGCACTTGCAGCCTCGATAATCTTCAACTGATCCGGTACGATGTAGGGGTAAAAACTATATGCAAGGCCATGAAAGCAGAGAACAAAGATTCCAATAGTTGTGACAAACGGAACCCAACACCACCGATCATTCGGTTTTGGCAATTGCCGCAACAGAACCTCCAAAGCAATAACCAACACAGCCGTGATAAGCGGTATGGGTGCCAGCAAAACAATATTCGGAAATGAGAACCATTTATCAAAGATGCGCGCACTGACAAGCGGTGTTGAAATTGAGATCAACGCAATCGCCAACATTGTTCCCCATAATGACACGCGCGCCCAATGAACAGATTTCTTTTGCAACTCCCCTTCGGTTTTCATGATGAGCCAACACGCACCAATCAAGCAATAACCAGCCACAACACAAGCCCCAACAAGCAAAGAAAAACCAATGGCCGCAAGACTTTTTTCAAAGCCTAAGATATAAGAGCCCAACATATAACCTTGCGCCATCGCGGTGATGAGTGAGCCGGCAAAAAACGCGTTGTTCCATGCATGTTTGTGATCAATTTTTGCCTTTGCACGAAAATCAAAAGCCGCACCGCGCAATGTTAAACCAATCAACATCACGGCAACGGGAAGATAAAGACTTGAAAGAATGATGCCATGTGCTTTCGGAAAAGCCACGAGCAAAAGACCAACGCCTAAAACAAGCCATGTCTCATTCGCATCCCAAAACGGGCCGATGGATCCGATCATGCGATCTTTTTCTGGATCAGTTGCATCTTTCATCAAAATACCAACACCCAGATCATAGCCATCCAGCACAGCATAGATGAGCATTGATAACCCCATGAGGGCCGCAAATGAAAGCGGGAGCCACTCCCCATTTGTAAAAATATTCATACGCTTTATCCCCCCTTAACTAACAGCTTCAGCGACCGTTTGGCCAGATGATGGTGTATTGGCTTCACTTTTTTTCTGTCCCGCTTTGCGCGCCATGTAAAAAAGCGTGGTCATAAAGGCCGTCATTAACACCGCATAAATTACCAGATACATCGATAAACTTATGCCGATGATTGGTGCGGGGACATCGGAAATCGCATCCACTGTTTTCAAAACACCGTTGACCAACCAAGGTTGGCGACCAATCTCGGTCACATACCAACCCGCAACCGTGGCAACCCATCCCGAAAACGCCATGGGGATGAGAAGATAAGCAAGTGGTTTGATGATATCTTTTCGTTTCCACAAATAAAATGCGCCCACCCATGACGCAGCCAGCATCAAAAGCCCCGTACCCACCATGATACGAAATGCCCAAAAGACAGGTGCAACAGGTGGATGATTGCCCTCAAATTCATTCAAGCCTTTAAGTTCGCTGTCCCATTCATGGGTCAGAATAAGGCTTGCGAGTTTAGGAATCTCAATTGCGAAATCATTTTGTCGTGTTTCTTCATTTGGCAAGCCAAATAAAACCAATGGCGCGCCGCATTGTGTTTCCCACAAGCCTTCCATTGCCGCAACTTTTTGTGGTTGATGTTGCAACGTGTTAAGCCCGTGTAAATCTCCGATAAAGATTTGCAGTGGGATGAGCACAGCCGCCGTCAAAATACCTGTTTTCAAAGCCGCCATGACCGCAGGCACACGGTCATTGCGTAACCATCTATACGCCGACAGCCCCGCCACCAAAAATGCGGCCGTAAGACCGGACGCAATCAACATATGCGTGAAACGATACGGGAAAGACGGATTGAAAATAATTTGAAGCCAATCAGTTGCGTGCGCCATACCGTCGCGCATTTCAAAACCGGCCGGTGTGTGCATCCAGCTATTGAGAACCAAAATCCAGAATGCGGAGGCAGTTGTGCCGAACGCCACAAGAAAGGTCGCCAAATTGTGCATCCACCCTGGCACACGGCTAAAACCAAAAAGCATGATGCCGAGGAAAGTTGCTTCCAAAAAGAAGGCGGTGAGAACTTCATAGGCCAATAACGGACCCGCGATATTGCCCACCGTCTCCATAAAGCCGGGCCAGTTAGTGCCGAATTGGAATGACATGGTAATCCCACTCACAACCCCCATGGCAAAACAGAGTGCGAAAATTTTCGTCCAGAAAAAATAAGCCTCCATCCATTTATAATCTTTGGTGACATTAAAACGCAGCTTGAAAAACAGCAAAATCCACCCCAAGGCGATGGTGATGCTTGGAAATAAAATATGAAAGGTGATGTTCGCCGCAAATTGAATACGAGCCAAAAGTGCTGGGTCTAATTGATCAATCATATTGCCTCACTCTCTCACTTTTCTTTGCCGCCTTTGACGACAAAAATTTTGTCTTTCATCTCATAGAGTTTATAAACCTTGGCACCGAGCTTCAGCAGATTGACCAAGCGTTCCGTTTCCATTTTTTGCATGTCGGTGTACCAATTGGTCAGCATCTCGATAATATCATGCATCTCATTCATTTTATTTTGCGCGAATTTCTCATCTTCACCGGATGGTTTTTCCATCAAGACATCACGCAGCATGGTCAATGTTGGTTCAATCTCACGCTTGCGGCGTTGTTCGACCAAGGTGCGGACAATTTCCCAAATATCTTCGGGCACGGTAAAATAATCTCGCCGATCATTGGGCAAATGTTTCAGGCGAATAAGCTGCCAGGAATCAAGCTCCTTTAATCCCATGCTTACATTTGAACGGGCAAAGCCCAACGCCTCGCGAATATCGTCAGCGTTTAAAGGTTTGGGCGACACATATAAAAGCGCGTAAATCTGTCCCACCGTCCGATTGATACCCCAGCGCGAGCCCATTTCCCCGAAATGAAGCACAAAAGTCTGAATCATTGGTGGCAAATTTGTCATAGTGCTATCTTTCTGAAATTTCTGTATATTCTGAAATTATAGAACAAACAGACTCAATTTTCAAGCTATCTATTTCAAATAATCAAAGGCCTTAAAACCCGAAACCCGAAGTAAAAAGCCACTTATTCTTTTGAACGCTGCATTTCTTAGCTCGATGTAGCTGTCTTATAAAGGGTGAGGCTAATAGAGAGGTTTTTGGAAGAATATAACTCAAGTTCGCTATTATGGATTGAGTGTGCTATAAAAGCTCATATCAAGAAAATCTTCGTTTTCTTATTGCGTACCGCACAGAAAGAGGCCGGGCATAGCCCCATCATGACTACCAAAAAAAATGTACTGCTGATTGCAGATAAAGATAAATCAAGCCAAAAAATGCTCTCGCTTTTTTTAGATGAGCAAGAATTTAAAGTTGTCGATTGCGCAACAGGAAAACAAGCAATGCGCCTATGTGTGTCTATTCGCCCTGATTTGGTGCTGCTAGACCCGGATATACCAGACATGAACGGCCCCGACCTTATTAAGTCTATCCGTGAATGGTCACAAGTCCCGATCATTATTATCTCTACGGATACGGATAACGCCTCTGTCATCTCCTGTTTAAATGAAGGAGCCAGCGACTATGTCTTCAAGCCATTTAATGTTGATGTTTTAAAAGCACGCATTAATGCGGCGTTACGCACGGCCGCCATCCATGAAAGCGGCGAGCCCGAACTTATTAATGGCCCGCTGCGTATGGATCTTGTACGCCATCAGGTTTTTTTAAATGATCAACAACTTGCCTTTACACCCAAAGAATATAATTTGCTGCGCTATTTTATTATTCATCGCGGTAAAATGTTGCTGCATCGCGAGATCTTAAAAGAAGTATGGGGTGATGCGCACGCAGATGATACGCAGTATTTGCGCGTTTTTGTTGGACAAATTCGCGAAAAGATTGAGAAAAACCCCTCTGTCCCCGTTTTAATTATCACCGAGCCGGGGATCGGCTATCGCATGGAAGTCGCAGAGATTTCATCCTTACATGAACAAGGAAGCTTGAAGCTTATCGCCCCATAAAACTATCTTTATACAATCCTTATAAGTTTGACCTTCTTCCCCATCGCTTTCTAATCTGCAAACTTTCATTGTCTGCTTCTTAAAGAAAAAGGAACACACAATGAAAACAAAATTTATCCTATTAAGCTCAGCTGTACTGGCCTTAAGCGCCTGCGGAACAGACAGCAATCACAGCACAAACCGTTATATGACTGAAAGCTCTGGCTCACGCTACACACCGCGCGCTGAGGTTTCACAAAGAAACTATACCAACGCCAATATCAACGAAGATCGTTTGGATAAAAAAAGATATAATGATTATGAGCATCGTGAACAGTGTCAAAATTATCGCGATCTACCGCGTAATATGATTGATAAATGTATCAATCAAGGCACCGATATGGAGATGAGTGATGCAGCAATGACAACACGCACAGAACATCCACAAAAAATGCTTCCGATCGTAAGATCTTATACGGTTCTTTTTGATCATGATAAATCAAGCCTACGCAGTAATGAAAACGCGACACTTGATCGTGCAATGCGCGAGATTGATAAATATAACCCAACGCAAGTAACCGTAACTGGTTATACCGATAGCTCTGGTGCTGCGGATTACAACCAAACCCTCTCACGCAAACGCGAGGAAACAGTATCAGCGGCATTGATCAACCGCGGAATTAGAAACCAAACTTTAGATCGTGAAGCGCGCGGCGAAGATGATCAGGCCGTCGAAACCCGCGACAGCGTGCGCAACCAAGATAATCGGCGCGTTGTCATTGATTTTCGCCGTTAATTAAGAAACCAAAAAAGGACGAACACCATGAACATCAAAGATGTTATGAGCACACATATTGAAATTGTTTCACCCGAAACACTTTTACATGAAGTTGCAAAAAAAATGCAGGCGAGCGATTGTGGTAGTGTTTTGGTCGGCAAAGATGATCGCCTTCTTGGTGTAATCACAGACCGTGATTTGGCATTACGCTGTATCGCTGAGTCCCATCATCCGGCCGAGACAAAGGCGGAACAAGTCATGACAAAACAAATTTTGTATTGCTATGACACAGATACGCTTGAAGATGTTGCTTTGAACATGACCCATAATAAAGTGCGTCGCTTTCCGGTTCTTAATAAAGAAAAACGGCTGGTTGGCATTGTGTCTTTGGGGGATTTGGCCGTTCATTCCACAGATGAACATCACCGCATTTGCGGCAAAGCTTTAGGGGAGATCTGCGCAACGCAAGGTGCAGCCGCACCGGAAAGAATGGGGACACGTCATGCTTAGATGGGCCCTGATATTCTTTATCGTAGCGATTGTCGCCGGACTCTTCGGCTTTAGCGGCATTGCCGCCGGAGCTGTCGATATTGCACAAGTTCTATTCATTATTTTTGTTGTTCTGTTCCTCATTGCTGCAGTTATGCACCTGATGAATGGACGTACACCAACAATTTAAAATTTTTTTATTACTACAAGGAGACTACATCTATGACTTTAAATATTAAAACGATCACACTTTTATCTCTGGCACTCGCTTTTCTTGCGCTTCCTGCATGTGAAACCATGAGTGGGGCTGGACGCGATATTGAAAACGCCGGCGAATCTGTACAAGACGCCGCAAGATAATTCAAGACGACTGAAATAAAATAGGAGCCAATATGAACAACGACATCATCGAAGGTAACTGGAAACAAATGATCGGCAGCGTCAAAAGCAAATGGGCGAAGTTAACCGATGACCATCTTGCCGGCATTGAAGGCAACCGTACGAAATTAGTCGGCCTTATCCAAGAAAATTATGGCATTTTGCGTGATGAAGCCGAAAAGCAACTCAGTGAGTGGGAATCGGATCAAAAGAAAATGAATGACAAAATTTTTAAGGGAACAATCTGATGATATCTCAAAACACAAAATGGCTGATAGGCCTTACGGTGGTTATTGTTATTGTGGGAATCTTGATTTTTATGCGCGGAACACAAGAAAACCATCAAAGTAAAATCGGCGATAGCATCAATGACATTGCAAAAAGTGCAGACGATGGCGCGCACGAGTTAAAAGAAGAGATTATTGATGAAATTGATGACAACACGACCGACAAGAAATAATCCATGAAAGCTATTCTTCTTTGGGCTATTGGCGTGCCGATTCCTTTTATCATTATTTATTATTTATTTTTCTAAACAAAGAACATTTGTCTTTCTCAAACATCAAGGAATTATCATGAAACATATTGTTGCAAAATTTATACTTGTGGGCTTATTGGCCTCCACCGCTTTGGTCGCACAAGCAGAAACTGCGCCGACGCAAACGCAAACGCGCACCTACTCTTACGATAGTAATAAGGATGGGTATATTCAGTCCGAAGAATTCACGGACTATATTTATACAAAGTCTGATACAAACGGCGATGGATATATGGGTGATGAGGAATGGAAGCTGAGCACATCTCAGTTTTACCGCCCTTACAAAGATATCAATTACAACAACTATACCTATTGGGACCAAGATAAAGACAATCGTTTGGACAATAACGAAGTGAAAACGCTTATTGAAAAAACAGGGCTTTATTCAAAATGGGATAAAAACAAAGATGGCAAAGTCAGCAATGCCGAATTTGAAACTGGCACATTTAATTCTTATGACGACAACAACGATGGTGCCATTAATCTTCAAGAATGGGTAAGCGTTCTTCGCTAAGTCCCTATCAATAAACTTCTTAAAAGCCGCCCTTGTTGGGCGGTTTTTTAATGTCTTTTATATCTTTATATTTTTTTTATATATCGGAGCTCTATCAATATCGCATTGTTATGATGCGCCTGCGATAACATTTCAACACCTGCTTCTTGCAGATGTATTATCCACCAAACGATCAAGGAGATCTTCATGGAAAATAAAATGGAACATAAAAACAATGTCACATCGACCAACTCACCAGAAAGTGCAGAAAAACTTCACAAAAGAATCAAAGAAACCTGGAGCGGTTTAGGTGATAGCGATATCAAACTTTATAGCACAAAGCCGGATGAATTTTTTGCAAAGCTGCAAGAGAAACATCATGTTTCGAAAGAAGATGCACAAAAGAAACTGCAACAAATTGAAAAAGATTGTGGTTGTGGTTCGGCAAAAGCCGCCTAATCCTTTCGCGATCTTTATAAAAACCGCCCATCAGAAATGATGGGTGGTTTTTATTTTCTCAATCTCACCTTTACAGGAATATTATACTTCTTTGTGTTTGCAACATCGCTTTCTAATGAACTGATTTCTAAGCTTAGGCCATACCTATCAACACCTAACCTTAGAAAGAATCATCATGCTTAATCGCAACAAAAAACCATCTAACCCGCGCAGTACCGATCAAAAAAAGAAAGATGCCGCTTTAATCGAACAATCGAATGAGAATAAACAGGGTTTCAAAAAGGCCGTAAAGCCCCCAGGTGCCCGAACAAATTAATGCCCTGTGAAGTAGTGGAAGGGAGACCTGAATCTCCCTTCCCGCTTTGCATGAAGAAGGGAGACGGAGGATGAAGCCAAGCCAGGAGAACATCAAAATTTTATTTATCTGTGATAACGAAACCGATGTTATCACCATGAAATTGAGGCTGGAAAGCCATAAGGATATTTTATTTTATATCTGGCATTGTTTAACCTTGGCCGAGGGTATCAGTTATCTTCACATTAAAAAACTGCGCGCTGATATCATTATTTTGGATTTAGAATTGAAAGATGATCAAGATCCACGCGCAACTTATCGTAGCATGGAGCTGGCTGCCGAAGGCGTTCCCATTATTGTTATCACCGGCACAGGAAGCCAACAACACGCACTCGCATCCTTTGTCATTGAGTTAGGCGCCGCGGATAATATGATCAGGGGCGAGTTTCAAGGCATTGCCGATGCTTTAGAATTTGCGTTAATTCGCAGAAAAATCTTAATTGAGAAAGAAAGAAAATCAGATCAGGCTTTGCAAGAGAATAAAAACGAGAACACGGAACGCGAAAGAATAAGCGATGAGAAAAGCTTAAAAGAACGTCAAGAGCACCAAGATAATCTTGCGATGTTTATGGGTGGATATTCGGTTACAAATTCTGCTGCTAAAAATGAAGAGGATAAGCGTAAGTAAGATTATATAATTAGCCAAGATAGTAAGCTTAGTACAAGATTTATTCTTCATCTTATATCAATGATTTTTATATGCATCTTATTGCTTCTTCTATACTAATAATTATAAGAAATACACGGCAGATAAATCAGGTTTGATCGCTATGAAATACCAAGATATCTATCCCTCGGACGCTTTACTGCGCTCTTTTGATGTTACGCGTTCACACGCCGCAGAGCTTATGACGCTGGAATATTTTGAGGCCGAGCCAGGAGAGATGCCATATCAGGTATTTGATCAGCACCATATTTTATTGAACTTGCGCGATGAACCACACCGCGTCGAAAATTGGCGCGGGGATGAGCATCGCGATTTTATCTATCACAAAAATGAGATTGTGGTGACGCCGGCAGGGGTGAAATCAGGCTGGAAATGGCATGCCAAATCAAAAGTCATCGTCATAACATTAGATCCTAAAAAGTTTGAGAATTTTGCGCAAAAAGAATTGGGTGTGGTTTTAGGCGCGGCGCAGCTTCAGGATATTCCACAGTTTATGGATGAGGATATCGTGCAGGCAGGCGTGATGGCGCTGGACGCCCTCAAAAGCCAAAT
>JAIXWE010000106.1 GCA_027482195.1 Alphaproteobacteria bacterium
TCTCTCTTCGCACAAACAAGTTAAATATCAAATCCAAGTCTTCTTTTGAGTTGAGACCTAAGTAAATGATCGTTCGTGGCAAGCGATTTGTACTCAGTGAAAATTGCAATTAAATTTCTTGCAATTTCTTTAGTGTAGCCTCTGTCACCACCTATGCCGATTACCTCTTTGTCTGTTAAGGCCCTGGCAAGTCGCCCTGCAAGTGCTTCATGCATGTTGTTCATGCGTCTATCATCTGCTTCGGCGTCATATTTGTCTAAAATTGGAACGTCAATAGTGCCAGTTGATTTTTTGCGGTAGTAATAGTTCCAACCTTCTTCACCACATGCGTCGTGGAGAGAAAGTGTAAAACTGTAAAGCTCTTTTGCTGCTTCATTAAAATCGAAATTTTCTTGTCCGGTATATTCTCTGTCCTCAAGGAACGAGAATTCTATTTCGTCTTTATCTGCTTCGGTATTCATCATGAGATGAAGCTTAAGCTTTCGTCCTGCACAAGAAGGATGGGTTACAATTATTCTTTCTGAGATTCTTCTTTCAGTTCTAGAAGCAGGATTAAAGCCGTTATCTACAAGTACTTTTATCATACTGCTACCATTTAGGTTTATGTAGCAATGATTGATAGGTGATCCATGGATTTCATCGCCCAAATCATCCCAATCATTATCTTCAGATAGCTCTGGTTTCGGATAGGGTAGCTTAGAAAAAGCTTGTTTGTGTGCGTTGTAAACATCTGCAATAGCATTTGCCAGCATGTCTTTGTGTACAGCGTTACCAGATCTTGGTTCTATATCATCAATAATATAGGCCGCCTGTTCAGCATCTATATCGCTTGAGGTAGCAAAAAAGGAAATGCTACCTTGTGAAAGGATAACATTACTACCTTCCTCAGGAGCTTCAACGATGCTTAATGTGATTTGTTGCTTCTCGGTATCAAAGTCGAATTCAGCGCCGATATGTCTGCCTGATAAGGAGGCGTCTGTTGGTATAAAATCCTCCTTGATGATTTTCTCAAGCAAAACTTCAAACCTATGAACGCCAGCATAGAATTGTGAATAAAGTGTAGGATCTTCCAGTCGTTTATCGGCTTGTCGGCCAATCCTAGACCACTCAAAACCAGCTCTATTTTCTTGTTCCTGCGTCATTAAAAAATCCTTTATATGTGAATGAGAGACAACTTAGGCAAAATTATGTCATTACGTCAATATAATTGTGATAATTTTTAATATTTACCGCACTGGCTCAAAATAAAAATAATTTTGTGATTATGGAATATTATAAACTCATTACCTCCTCACCACCATTAAATAAGATATAGTCACTTCGTGTTTACGATTCCGGCGCGCGCACTTCTTTTCATGTTCATCATCCTTGCGGTGGTGATCCGTGCGTTTGTGCCGGTTGGGTTTATGCCGTCCGCAACACCTGAGGTGACGGCTTTGACCATTTGTTCCGGGTTTGGGGAGCGCGTTGTTTATCTGGATGCAGACGGTGTGGAACACCCCGCGCCTTCCGGTGATCATCCCACATCACACTCACATGAATGTAGTTTTGCCGTTGGCTCCACCTCACTCACGCCTGCGCCTGTTTTCATTTTTGAAACGCCGCAGGAAATAACCCGCGCAGATCATATGCCACAATTTGCGCACGCGGTGTTTGGCGTGAGCGTTAAAAATTTTGATGCACAAGGCCCGCCCGCTTTCCTCACGTGATCTGGTTTTTTTCCAATCTTTTGAGGATTTTTTAAAATGGCTTTTTCTCTTTCCAAAAAGCACCTTGATATGGGTGCGGTTTTTCGTGGATGTGCGTCTTGCACCGGTTCGGCCGCGGGTGCGGCGTTAAGCACGCATATTGTGTGTTTATCGGCTCCCTTTCTTGCGGCCTCAATGGGGGCATCGGTTGCGCCGTCATTCATGAACATGATGTATGTCGCAAGCCCCGCCGTGGCCGTGATGGCGACAAATATTCTTGATTATTACCGCCATCATGTTGCGTCACCCTTACAAAAAAACATCGGCGTAGCCGCATTGGCGTTGGGGCTTACTTTTGCTTTGAATAACATTCCCCAATCACACAACGCCCCCGTGTCACAACAAGCATTTTTTGAAACGCTCCCGCAACGTCTACAAGACGAATATGAACGCACTGCGCTTGCGCGCCTTCATCGCCTTCCCCCCACGTTGCAGCAGGAGATCACAACGCATATCGCCCAGGGAAAAATAAGCCTTGGTGCGTATTTCTTGGTGTGCAGCAGCACAGACCCTTTGGGGCAAAAAATTCGCCAAGCAGAAAGCGTGAACCAAACCCTTCGCCAACCTTGAGTTTTGGGGCAAAACCCCTTAAATCAAAAGCATGAATTTTGTGCCGCTTTCCCGTCTTGCCCATCGTTTGGCGCGCCCCGACATTATGTTTTGGGTGTTGCCGCCCTTGATGGTGTTATTGGTGATTGGAACGATTGCCCAAAAAGATATCGGCCTTCACGCCGCCCATCAAAAATATTTTGCAACCTTCATCACTTTTCTTGGCCCCATCCCCTTTCCCGGAGCTTATCTTTTATTGGGGATTTTGTTTATCAATCTTTTGATGAAATTTTTGCTTTTCAGCGAATGGTCGTGGAAAAAATCCGGCATTATTCTTTCCCATTTTTCGGTCTTGCTTTTGATGATTGGCGGGGCGTTTACGGCCGTCACGGAAAAAGAAGGCTATATCGTCATTCGTGAGAAAGAAACATCGGCGTTAATCAATGATTACGAACAACGCGAATTGATGATTTTTAAAAATGATCAAGTTATCTCCTCAACCCCCTATCAAGAATTGCGCGCGGGAAAAGACATCACCGCCCCCGATCTTCCTTTTAAACTGACCCTCACCAATTATTGTTTTAATTGCGACATTGTAAAACGCCCCGAAGGTGAACAAGAAAAATTTATTGGCCCCGGGCAATTCATGAAACTCACACCGGCGGCGGCCAAAATTGATTATGAGATGAATTTAACCGGCGTTGAATTTGAAGTGAGCGGTAGCGAGAATTCCGATGGGCGTTATGTGACATTTGATAAATTTCCCAAACCGCCCAGTTTTGATCATCAAGGTGCGCGTTACACCATCATCATGGGGCGCGAACAACGCACCCTTCCCTTCACCCTCACCTTAAATAATTTCACCCGCACTGTTTATCCGGGTACAACCACATCGCAACAATATGAATCTGACATCACCGTCACGGATGGAACCGCGACATGGCCGGTGACCATTCGCATGAATGAGCCCTTACGTTATCGTGGATTTACATTTTACCAATCATCTTTCAAAGAAGGTGAGGATGAGACATTTACGGTATTGACCGCAGTTGAAAATAAAGGGCGTTTATTCCCTTATATCGCAACGTTTTTAATGGCGGCGGGTCTTTTGCTCCATTGCATTTTACGCTTTCGCGCCCGCGGTGAGGTCACATGAAATATATCCTCACGCTTTTCCTTTTTTTATGTGCGCTGAGTTCTTCTGTGCTTGCTTCTTCTTTTGATGTTTCAACTTTTGCAAAAATTCCCGTGCAACATGAAGGACGGATCAAACCTTTCGATAGTTTTGCGCGCGCCCATTTGAAAATTTTTTCCGGCAAAGAAACCTTTGAAAGTGACCCGGCCATTTTATGGCTGGCTGAATCTCTTTTTGATCCGGCCGCGGCCGTCACGCGCGCCATTTTTCGCATCGACAATCCGGCCGTGCGCCATGAATTGGGCTTACAAGAACGTCTGCGCCCGCTTTATCGTTTTGATGAACTGACACTTCCCTTGGGCAAAACTCTTGACAAATTGGAACGCCTTAACAATCGTGATTCAAAAGATCTCACGCAAAATGAAAAAGATTTTTTGGAGATTCATGAAAACGCGCTTCTCTATACTCAAATTTTGCGCGGATTTTCGCTTCTTCTCCCACTCAACATTCAACTTCCCTCCTCCTTAAAAAAAGAATTTGGCGCGGCTAAAAATAATCAGCCACTTTCTTATCTTGATTTACAACGCCTTGAACCAGAAATTGACCGGAAAATCAAAACCATCATCGCGCAAAAAGGCCTTGATCCCACAATTTATAATGACCAAGACCGCGCCCTTGCCACGTTGGGATGGCAATTACGAACATTGCGCGAAGCATCATCGCGCAATGAACTTGTGCGCGTGATGCCGCCACAATGGCAAAATGAAAATAACAAAGAATGGTTATCACCTTGGGCGTTGTTACGCGATGGGCAAGGCTCCCCGCAAACAGCTCAACTCATGCAATCATGGGAGAAACTTGCGCTCACCTGGCACAACAAAGATACGTCCGCTTTTAAAGAAACCAGCCAAAATATTTTGAATGCCACACTCAAACTTCAAACAGATTCATCGCTGCACACACGCCTTAATCTTGAGTTTTATAAAAACCTTCTTAATCCCGTATCGCTGAGCTTAGTGGGTTATATTTTTGCATTTATCTTGTGTCTTTTATTTTTTACCACCGATAAATTTTTGTTTGTCAAACTCTCTTACCTTACCCTTATTTCATCAAGCATTGTGCACGGGCTTGCGATTGCATTGCGCTGTTATCTTCTTGAACGCCCGCCCGTTGGCACGCTTTATGAATCGATCATTTTTGTTGCGTTGTGCGTGGCTCTTTTGGGAGTTTTTTATCACCGCCGCCACAAAGACGGACTTGCTTTATTGGCGGGAAGTTTGGGTGCGGGATCTTTAAGTTTATTGGCTCTGGCCTTTGAAGGGCGCGGCGATGATTTAACCCTTTTAACGGCGGTGTTGAACACGCGTTTTTGGCTCGCCACACATGTGATTTGCATCACCTTGGGTTATGGGTGGAGCGTAATGACCGCGCTTTGGGCGCATGTGTTATTATTTTTGCGCGCCGTCAAACGCCCGGTTGATGATCTTCATTTTGAAACGCTGCACCGTTTGGCCTTGGTGGCATTATTATTCACATCCGTTGGCACAATTTTGGGCGGCATTTGGGCGGATCAATCTTGGGGGCGTTTTTGGGGATGGGATCCGAAAGAAAATGGCGCACTTTTGATTGTGTTGTGGATTGTGTGGTTGATGCACGGAAAAATTTCACGCCATGTGCAGGATCTGTCTCTTCTTGCGGGTTATGCGGGCTTAACCATTATTGTTGCGGCCGCGTGGATTGGTGTGAATTTATTGGGTGTCGGGCTTCATTCTTACGGCTTTATTGACGGGCTTTTCTGGGGCTTGGCGGCCTTCACCCTCTTACAAATTTTGATCATTCTTCTTTTATGGTACAAAGCCCATCAATGCGCAAAAACCTCATCCTGATCGGCTTTTTTATTTGTGCGGTTTTGAGCATCACATGGATGTCGGATTTCACGCGCACCATCCCCCAAGAGGTTGTGACAGAAAAATCGCCGCAGTCTGCGCGCTTTTTCCCGGTGCCGTCTTTTGATTACGTGACCGAAAATCAAGACCGATTTAATGTTGATGATTTTCGTGGCAAAATTGTTCTCATCCATTTTTGGGCAACATGGTGTGCGCCGTGCGTGACGGAACTTCCACGCCTTATTCGTTTTGCAAAAGATCATCAAGATTATGTTCATGTCATCGCCGTGAGCAGTGATCGCGACGCACAAGCCAAAATTCGATTCTTAAAAAAAATAGATGCACCGCGTCATCTTGAAAATTTACATTTCGCGCACGACCCACAGGGTGCGATTACCCGTGATTTATTTCAAACAACCTACTTGCCCGAAACGATTGTGGTTGATCAAAATGGCTCTATGGTCGACAAGATTGTCGGGGATGCCGATTGGCAAAGCCCGGATGTGGCACGCCGCATCACCGGTTTATTTATGCCACAAGATAAGATCAAGAACGATAAACCCGCTCAAAGCGATCAGACAGATCCGCAAGATCCATAATTTTACCTTTGTTGTCACAGAGATGTTTTGAGCCATAAAAAAATCATAATTCATTCATTCCGCTCTTGCCACAGGAATATCAGAGTCGTAAAACATCTTTATGAACGCAGCCGCCCGTCCCCATAAAACCCCTTCATTCAGTTGGTCACGCCTTTTGCAACCCATCTTGTTTGCGCTTCTTGTGTTTGTCTTGATCGCCGATTATCAAGGCTGGCTCAGCCTTGTGCGCGAAGTACTCGATCAACCGCATTTAACTTACAGCTTTGGAAAAACCAGCATCAGCGTTTACGAAGTTCTTCAAGGCCTGACAATTTTGGCATTGATTTTGTGGGTGGCAAATGCGGTTGTGCGTTTTACCGACCGGCGTATTGGCAAGCTGCGCAAACTTCATCCGTCATCGCGCGCGCTCATTCAAAAAATTGTTATGATTCTTATTTACATCGTTGCCGGTTTTACCGCGCTTGGATCTTTGGGGATTAATTTGTCTTCCCTTGCGGTCATCGGGGGGGCGGTTGGTATCGGTCTTGGATTTGGTTTGCAAAAAATTGCTTCCAATTTTATCAGCGGTCTTATTTTGCTCATCGAACGCACCATCAAAATTGGTGATTTGATTGACGTGTCAAACGGTACATTGGGGTTTGTGCGCAAAATTGCCGCGCGTTATACTTTAATTGAGACCTTTGAAGGGCGCGAAATTATGGTTCCGAATGAGGAATTTATAACAACGCGCGTCACCAGCTGGACCTATTCCAATCGCAAAGGCCAAATCAAAGTTCCAATCCGTATCGCTTATGGGGCGGATTTAGAATTGGCACATCGTTTAATCATTGAGTCCGCACAAGCTCATGAAAAAGTTCTCCAAGAACCCGGCGCCATTTGCTTTCTCGTTGATTTTGCCGAAAGTGCGGTTGTTTTCTCACTGATGTTTTGGGTGGATGATATTCAAGATAATGCGGGGTCTGTTAAGCATGATGTCTTAATTGCTCTGTGGAAGAGTTTAAAAGAACACAATATCACCATGCCTTTCCCGCAACGTGAAATTTATGTTCATAATGTACCAGAAAGATAAGTGATGATCAGCGTTGTTGTCCCAATGCTGAATGAACAAGACAATGTTGAAACTTTGGTTTCTGAAATTCAGCTTGCGGCTATGACCTGTCCCATCGCGGAAATTATTTTGGTTGATGATGGATCCACCGATTTAACGGCTACAAAAATCCGCACCCTTCAACAACATCATAAAAATATTACCTTAGTCTCCCATGAGACGCGCTGTGGCCAAAGCTTGGCGCTGCGTTCCGGGGTGCGCGCGGCGTCCCATGATTTGGTCGTGACATTGGACGGGGATGGGCAAAATGACCCGGCCGATATTGCAAAACTTTTTGCAAAATGGCACGACGCAACACCACAGCCGTCTATGTTGATGGTTGCGGGACAGCGGGCAAAGCGCGCTGATAATCTGTTGAAAAAATTTACCTCACGCACAGGAAATACCATCCGTAATTTTGCATTAAAGGATAATGTGCGCGATACGGGATGTTCATTAAAACTTTTCCGGCGTGATGATTATTTGGCTTTGCCGTTTTTTAATCATATGCACCGTTTTTTGGCGTCGTTATTTTTACGCGAACATGGGAAGATTATTTTGGTCGATGTGGGGCATCGCCCGCGCATGGGCGGTGTTTCAAAATATGGATTTTGGGATCGTTTATGGGCGGGTGTGTTTGATCTGATCGGGGTTATATGGTTGCAACGCCGCGGCCCACGCGCCACAAAAATTCATATTGAGAAGTGAGTTATCATGAATTTTCCGCATCATTTAATAGATTTAGTTTTTGCTTTTGATACATGGGTAATCATTGGTTTTATTGGTCAATTCATGTTTACCATGCGGTTTTTGGTACAATGGCGGGCTTCCGAAAAACTACAAAAAAGTGTTATTCCGCCGTCATTTTGGATCTTCAGCATCTTGGGCGGCAGCATTGTTTTAGTATATGCGATTCATAAACAAGACCCTGTTTTCATTGTTGGGCAAGCGGCCGGGCTTCTCATTTACGCCCGTAACCTGTATTTTGTGATTCGGGAGAAGAGGCACAGCGTCTCCTCCTAACTGATAAAGGAGATGTGATGTTTCACTTTTTAAAAACCCATCCATGGGCAACAAGCCGTTACACACCCATTCTGATTTCCGCAGTTTTTTGTTTTATTTTTGCCCTGTTCGGCGTTTTTAACCGTCCGTTTTTTCCGGTTGATGAAACGCGTTATCTGACCGTTGCGTGGGAGATGTGGAGCAAGGGAGAATGGATTCTCCCCACCTTGAATTTAGAGGCCTATCACCACAAACCACCAATTTTATTTTGGTTGATCATGAGCGGGTGGTCATTCTTTGGCGTGAATGATGCGGTGGGTTTGGCCATTCCTTACATCATTTGTTTTGTTGCGGCCATAAGTGTCGCACGTTTTGCGCGCGCGCTTTTACCCACGCGGGCTTATGTGCCGCCTCTGACAACGCTTTTGTTTTTGGGGTCTTTTCCCGTTCTTCTTTACGGCAATTTATTGATGTTTGATGTTTTGCTGATTATTCCAACAATGCTTGGCATCACCGCAATTTGGCAATATGCGCACACGCAACAAGGCCGCCACATTTTTCTTTTTGCGCTGGCGGTTGGTTTTGGTGTGCTTGCCAAAGGCCCGGTTATTTTACTTCATATTTTATTTCCGGTTCTTCTGATGCGGTTTTGGGCGCCACAAAATGTGAAGGGCGAAAACTGGGCGGTGGCCTTTACGGGTGCTGTGGCAATTGGTGCGGTGATTGCGTTGGCGTGGGCAGTGCCAGCGGCGATCAAAGGCGGGCCCGAATTCGCTTATAAAATTTTTTGGGGGCAAAGTGCCGGGCGGATGAAAGATTCCTTCGATCATGATCGCCCCCTGTGGTGGTATCTGCCTTTTCTTCCTTTGCTTATTTTGCCGTGGGCGACATCGCCGGCCCTGTGGCGCGGGTTTAAATTTCTCAAGATTATTCCTGAACAAAATGTGATCCGCTTTTTGTTGCTGTGGATCACGCCGGTGTTCTTATGTTTTTGTTTCATCAGCGGGAAACAAGTTCATTATCTTTTCCCCCTCTTGCCCGGTGTTTTTTTGCTGATGGCGGTGGCACTTGATGAAGTGCGGGACGATCTGAAACGCTATGATTTTCTTGCACCCTTCATCATAGCACTTTTTCTGGCGTTATTGCCTTTTTTAGGAAAAGTTTTTGCCGAACATTTCGCACTTGTTATTAAGGGCGTGCATGTTGAAACAACCCTTAATAATGTTTCGGCGACAATTTCTTTGGCGTGTGGTGCACTGATTATCTTTTTAATGGCTCTTTCTTTGCGCTCTCAAAATCTTATCCGCATTGGCCTGCTCACAAGTTTTGCGATGTTGGTCTTTATCGCCGGATTTCATATGGAGTTTAAAAAAGGTTTTTATAAAAATTATGATTTGCAACCTATCGCAGATATTATTCAAAAAAACCCGAACATCCCGTTAGCCTTTACGCGCAATTATCATGGCGAATGGGGGTATTTGGCACGCCTTGATCGTCCCGTTCAACAATTGGCCGTGAATGAATTATCCGCTTGGTTTAAAAAGAACCCAACTGGCATGGCGTTTATTCGCACAAAAGATGAAACGGAATTTAAAGATTACGATGTTCTTTATCGCATGCCGTTCCGCATGACCGCCGATTATGCGGTTGTGGTACCCAAACGCCGCGCCGCATCCTATCAGAAATAATCCATGAAAAAAGCCGGACATGACGCCCGGCTTTTTTAAAATCATCCGATTATTTTCTTATTGGGTTGCGCAATTGTTATTGCTGTCAACATCTGAGATTCCAAGTTGGCCACCAAAGGTAAAGCTTGTGACCTGACCTTGTTGTGCGCCAACAACCGCATCCGACCAGCAGGATGTGCTGTTGCTTGTTGTGTTGCCAGCACCTTCGGAATCGGACGTACCACCACCTGCGGCTGCTTCAATTTGGTTGAGCATATCAGGTGTAAGATTTGAAAAATCTTGTGGCGCGTTATTTCCGTCACCGCCCGCGAAGGGGGTCAGGTTGTTCAACAAGCTTGCAACATTCGCCGCAGGGCCCGTGACGCTGGTTCCACCCGATACCCGTGGAAGACCCAAAATTGTCACACGCACGTTACCAGCCGCAATGGCCGCCTGGTCAAACTGGTTGAAAATATCTTCTTGGTTAATCGCGGGGATAAAACCAAAGAAGAAACGACCCAAGCTTGGATCATCCGAGAAGTGGAAGAAACGTGATTCAAGGAATGCAAATTGCTCCGCATTCAAAACACCATTCGTGGTGGATGGGCGGAACAAAGTGCCGTCACCCATACGATAGGTGCTGTTCAATCCATTCAACCATGTTGGTGTGCCCGGTTCAAAGAACGCGCCATTTGCAAGCTCGACAAAATATAATGTCTGACCGTCAAAAAGCTGCTCTCCGATTGTGCCACCGAAATTGGTTGGGATACCTTGCGAAGGCGGGGAAACGCCCGGGCCGTCATTATCCACCAACTCAAGCGGGGAAATGCGGAAACCACGAGGAATTTTTGGGCCACCGTCTTCAAAGAAAGCGGGGATGATCTCACCCACTATGCCAATTCCTTCGCCATCATCCATGAACGGAGATTGATAAGGCGCAAAGCGCAAACCAACGCGGCCATTGATGAACTCGTTGCCAACACCGGTTAAATCAATCAAGCCGCTTTCGAAATGCGCGCCGATATCATTATCGGTAAAGACATTGCCTTCGACATTCACATAGCCGTTATTTGGCCCAAAGATAAATAAGCCATTATTAACCGAGTCACTGATTTCGTTGCCATTCACTTGGATGTTATCAAAGCCGGAAATGCCCACACCGTCATTGCCGGATTCGGTAATGATGTTGTCGGAAATGGTGATATTCCATGTATCTCTTCTACCCGCGATGATTTCTTCTTGTGTATCACCAAGCTCCCAGAAACCACCAAAGCCACGACTCAGCACACCATTCGCGAAACTGTCGGTAATACGGTTATTTGAAATGGTGACATTATTCGTGAAGAAAGTGAGAACACCGTTCTCACCTGAACCCGTGATGGTATTGTCATCAATTTGGATATCATCACCACCCGATGTCATGATGCCGTTCGCTTGCGCAGAGGTAATCGTGTTACCCGACAACACGCTTTCAATCATGTTCACGAACAAGACACCGTTTTGACCAATCTGTTCGATAATATTAGTGGCAACATTCGCGATGTCACCGTTGCGCATCACAATGCCGTTGCCGTCAACTTTCGACAGCTCATTACCCGACACTTGCGCGCCCGACAATCTGTCTGTCTCAATCCCGTCACCATCGGCATTTTTGATCGTGTTGTTTGTGATGCTGGTTCCTTTTGCATTTCTGACAAAAATTCCATCATCTTCGCTACGTTTGACGGTGTTGTTTGTGATCAAAAGGCTTTCACGACCGCTACGCACATCAATCCCGTCATCACCAGAATTGATGATTTTGTTTTTGGTGATTTCCGCAGTTTTGAAACGTATCAAAGAAACACCGTCACGTTTTGAATCGGTGACATCATTGTTACGGATCACAACGCGATCAGCATTTTCAACATCAATTCCGTCGTCTTTCGAATTGGTGACGTTGTTATTAATGATCCACACGCGAGAGTTTAATTTGCCCGCTGAGCGCTCCGACATCCCTTTCGAAGGAGTGCTGCGATCCTTCATGTCAGTGACACGAATACCGTCTTGATCGGAGTCAATAACATCATTCTTGCGAATGATTAAATCAAATCCGTTATCGGCAAGAATACCATTTGCGCCCGAGTCAGTCACGTTGTTGTCGCGGATACGCGCCTTATCAAAGCCATAAACAGCAATGCCGTTATTGCCTGATCCCGTTACATCATTCTCACGAATGCGTGCGGTTTCAACATTGAAAACTTCGATACCGGATTCATTTGAGTCCAGCACATTATTATCAAGGATACGCACTGTACCTCTGAAATCCAAGAATGACCCGCCAACAGCGTTAATCCCGTCATCACCGGAGCCCTCAACAAAGTTGCTCAAAATATCTGCACGATCAAAGTTCGCGAGAGAGATCCCGTTTTGACCCGCATCATATACATTATTTTCTAAGACTGTGATGGTGCTTGTGCCATCCGATGAAATGCCATTCGCATTTGCACGACGCACATTGTTTTTGGAAACGACAATCTCATCCCCACCAACAATCGCGATCCCATCTTGAGCCGTATCGCGCACGCGGTTATTGAGGATGGAGCCATCATCGACATTGGCGGCATAAATACCGTTCATGCCCACACGGCGAATGTCGTTGTCCTCAACGGTCAAGCCCTCTGTTCCATTCGACGAAATTCCGTTTTTGCCAACGCGGCGGATATCATTTTTGCCGTTGATGGTGATGGTCTCTCCGTCTTTTGTGCTGATCCCGTTACCAGCCAAATCGCGCACGGTGTTTGCGGAAATGATGCTGTTGGTCATGGTGTCAAAAGCGATACCGTCACCACCAAGATTGCGCACCAAATTTTCAAAAACGTGAACATCGTCGCCATTCGCGCTTAAAATTCCGTTTCCGCCAACAAAGTAAACTTCGTTGTCACGAATTTTAGAATTTGAAACGTAATTGGTTTCAATCCCGTCACCGCCGAGGCTGTAAACTTCGTTATTGCGAATGCGGACATTCGTTGCATCCTCAACCAAAATTCCGTTATCGCCCCCATTGTGGACAGTGTTACGCGCAATGCGAATATCTGATCCGCCATTGCTGGTGATTCCGTCATCGCCGAAGTTTGAGATTGTGTTATTGATGATTTGGGAACCCGACATATTCACCGCCGAAATTCCGTCATCACCGACATTGGAGATGGTGTTGCGACGCAAATCAGCATCGGCCGCATTCTCAACGTAAATCCCGTCAATTCCCGCACCGTTTACGGTGTTATCGGTCATGGTCAGGCGTGTTTTGCCATTGCGAACATCAATACCGTTGCGGCCTGCACCGGTCACCTCGTTATCGGTGATGGACGCTGTGTCAAAATCATGAACACGCACACCAACATAACGCGTTGTGTCCGCTTTGTTTTCGGTGATGGTAATGTCTTTGACATTATTCACACGAATTGCGTTTTGAAGGTTATTGCTGACGGTGTTGTCTTGAATCAAAACGCGGGAGTTATCGGTGTTGGTCGGCTCAGAAGTGAAATCTGCCGTCGCCCAAATACCGAATGATCCTGTTTTATCAATTGTGTTATCCAAAACATGCGCGGTTAAAAAGTCGGTAACAGAAATTCCCGTTCCGTCTGTGTTGGTGATTTTATTTCCGGAGATCAAAACCGAAGGCTCTGTACCGTCGAATTTGCTTTTCCGGCTGAAAATACCTGGGCCGCCCGTGTCATTGATAATGTTGTTAATGATGGTGGCTTTATCCACGCCGTCGGCCGCGATACCGTACCAACCTGCGCCATCGATATTGTTCGTATCAATCACCGCCACATCAACATCACGTAAGACAATACCGCCATCATCAATCGCGTTACCTGCGTTTTTGATGATGTTATTATTGACGTTTGCCGTGGTGACATTATTCACCAAAATACCGTCTTCGCCGACATTGGTGACATTATTTTTTGTGATTGTGGCGACGTTTTTCCCGGCGCGCACAAAAATACCGTGCTGGCCGATATTCAAAACATCATTATTGTTGATCACCGCATCATCAAAGCTTGTCAGCTCAATGCCATGCATTCCCAAATCACGAATATCGTTGTTGTCGATATTGATGTTCTTGGTCTTGGTGGCGAGGATGCCGCTTTTTGCTAAATTACGGATGATGTTTTCATTGGTGACATCAAGATTTTTAACATTGGTCACGAACACGCCATTGCCACCAAGGCCGAAAATTTCATTGCCTTCAAGATCCACATCGTTTGATCCGTCAACGGTCACACCGTTATCGCCCAAATTGCCGATTTTGTTTTTCTTGATCACAAGATTGTTGGTGTTGCGCGCATCAATCCCATCATCGCCCAAACTGCCGATTGTGTTGTTACTGACGGTGATTTTGTTGGAAGCCTCCAAACGCACGCCATCTTGGCCCAAGCTTTCGATTTTGTTACGTGCGATTTCACCGCGCTCAACAGTATTGAACACAATACCGTTACCGGATTGGTTTGAAATGATGCTGTTTTTCACAGATGCATCATCACCGGAAAAAGAAACGCCGTCGGTGCCGCCAACAATTTTGACACCGTCAATGTGTGTGTTGTTTTTGACGGAGTTGATGGTCGGGCGGGTATATGCGCCGTTGATAATGGTCTCAGCCCCACGGGTTGCGTCATCGCCCGCCTTCCCAGCATTCGCACCGGAGAGCAAGAAATTGGTGATGGTTACATCCACATTTTCATTATATGTGCCCGCAAAAGCATTCAACGTGTTCAAACCCGAACCGGTGTTGCGCATGGAATCGATTGCGTTTTGCAATGACCCGCCATTTGCTTGATTGATGGTGATTTTTCCTGTGCCGCTTGTACGAACGGAATCTGTGGTTGCGGTGTAAACACCTTTATTGTCGATGACAATATCACCGCCATTTGATTCAACCGAAGCATCATTCATTTGACCCGAAATGGTGAACGCACCACCTGATTTAATCGTGATGTCTTTGCCGGCTGCGATACGTGCCAAATTTCCACCCGCAACATTGTTGACAAGCTTGACCGAACCGCCCGCATCAACATTGACATTGCGTCCATTGATCAAAATTCCATTGACCAAACGTGCGCCGGTTCTTAATTCCACATCGCGCCCCGCGGTAATGTCAACATTCCCATTGGTGGTTTGCACCAAAATCGCGTTGTTGGTTTGAATGTCGTAGTTGACGAATTTCACATCACGACCCGCATCCATTTTAATGTTGCCCGATGTGCTGGTGATATTGATCGGTGCGCTGGTTTGAAAGCCAGGAGGAAATGGTGGGGAGAGTAATGTGATCGGGTAAAACTGACCCAATAAAATATCGTTTCCGGCGTCAAACGTAATGTCGCCGCCTTTTGTGCTGATCTGGCGCGGATATTCAAACGCGATTGGCACAAGTGTGTTAAACGCGGTTGGGCCAGTGACGATGGAATTTCCAGCGGTCAAAGTGACGGAACCTTGATTACCCGCACCAACAAAATCAGAAATAATTTTGCCGCGCAAAATAACATTATTGTCAGCAACCAATTTCAAATTGGCGGCCGTGTTCCATTGAATGGTCGCATAATCACCCAAAGTGATATCACCGGCATCAGAGCCAGGCGCGGCAGTTTTCACGGTCGTGCTGGTTCCCAAATTCAAAGCGTTTGAGATAATATTTGCCAATGAGGAGTTGATGAAAATATCAATCGGGTCGATAATCCATTCGGTGGCAAGAACGGTGATGTTGTCATCAAGCTCAAGATCACCCAAGGCGGATGTTTCAACACGTCCACCAATCGACTCATAACGGCCTTTGTAAGATCCGTCATCGGTTGCAAACAAACGCACCGAACCATCACGCCCATTAGCGGAAATTTTTGTATCTTTGTCGATGTTGATGTCATGTGCATCAACATTTACGCTTCCACCATCAACACCATTTGCTTTGATCGTGGCTTTGTCGGTTTTGACGGTTGTGTTTTTCCCACCCAGAATAATTTTTCCGCCTTTGACAGTTGCGGAAGATGCATCAATCACACCGGATAAATTGATCGCGTTGGTCAAAACATTGCGACCCGCTTCGGCGGTAATTTGAATGGTGCCGCCTTCGGCGTTGATGGTCCCTTTGTTGTTGATGATTGCGCGCGATTGACGCTCATTCAACGCCACTTCCACCAGCGGGTTGCCGGGGTTCATATCAACCGTGACGCGTTCACCCGCGGCCAAAGCCACACGACCCAATTTTGCATTAATCACACCATCATTGATAACGTTTGGTGCAACAAAGGCAACAAGCCCGGCTTCTTTCACATTAATGGTGGCGCGGTTTTCAACGGTGCGGCCATCAAGCAGAGGAATAAACGCAGCACGGTTGGTGATGTCAAATTTTCCACCGTCCATAATTTCTCTATCATTCACTGTACCGGTTGAAGCAATAATCCCACCGACATCAATGCGCGCACTGCTTCCAAAAAATACGCCGTCACCATCCAA
>JAIXWE010000108.1 GCA_027482195.1 Alphaproteobacteria bacterium
ATTTTGCGCGCCATTGTTATGATAGATTGTATTTTGATCGGAATCTTCCAAGACAATGCCATGTTCGGCAAGGATAACACAGTGCTTACGCCAATGAAGTGTGTGCGTATCGACAAGTGTGTTATCACTGTCCCAAAAGATATATGTGATCGTCACGGATTTATTTTTGTCCGGATTGGGATTTTATAACAGTCATCGCAGAAGCAATCATACCCGACATATCATTTAAATTGCTTGGAACAATAAGGGTGTTTCCTTTTTGTGCAAGTTGCGAGAACGCTTCAACATATTTTTCAGCAATTTTTAAATTCATTGATTCAAGGCCACCCGAAACCTGAGTTGCAGCAGCAATTTTTTTCAACGCTTCGGAACTTGCTTGTGCCACCAATTCAATGGCGCGCGCTTCCCCTTCGGCCTTGTTAATGGCGGCGGCTTTGTCACCTTCGGATTGTGCAATCAAGGCTTGGCGCTCACCTTCCGCGAGATTAATTTGTTCTTGCCGTTTTCCTTCCGATTGCGCAATCAAAGCGCGTTTTTCACGCTCAGCCGTTATTTGCGCTTGCATGGCGCGTAAAATTTCTTGAGGTGGGGTGAGGTCTTTGATCTCATAACGTAAAACTTTTACACCCCAATTTGCCGCGGCCTGGTCAATTGAAGAAACAACAGATGTGTTGATGATATCACGCTCTTCAAAGGTGCGGTCTAATTCCAAGCGGCCAATAACACTGCGCAAGGTTGTTTGTGCAAGTTGGGTGATGGCCACAACGTAATCTTGAGAGCCGTAAGATGCGCGGATGGGATCGGTTACCTGAAAGAACAAAACGCCATCGACTTTTAATTGGGAGTTATCTTTTGTCACGCAAATTTGCGCAGGCACGTCAAGTGGAATCTCTTTAAGAGAATGCTTATAAGCCACGCGGTCAATAAAGGGGATGATAATGGTGATACCGGGTGTTAAGACGGAATGATATTTTCCGAGCCGTTCCACCACATAGGCGGATTGTTGTTCGACAACTTTGATGCCGTTGAAAACAACAAATAAAACGACAATTGCAAAAACAATAACAACTTCCATAGATTTTCTCCTTTTATTCTTTTTCCAAGATTAATTTTGCGCCTTCAATACGCTTGATTTTATAAGTGGTGTTAAGGTCTGGTGGTGATTTATCTTCGATAACGGCTTGCCAGTTTGATCCGCGATAAGAGACATCAACACTGCCGTCACTGTTCACTTGTGTGATTTTCACATGTGCGCCAATATCCATGTTCATATCTGGATTAGATTGCGCGTCTTTTCGCGGGCGAAACCGATAAAGAAAAAACCAACCAAGCAGGGTTATAATCGCGCCCACAAAAATTTGTGTGATAAGATTATATCCTAAATAACTTATCCCCGCCGCGGCCAAAGCCCCACAGGCGGCAAGAAGCAGAAAAAAAGTCCCCGTCAATATTTCCCCGACAGCCAAAAGGCCAGCGAGAGTAAACCATATAGCGCCTAAGCTCATGTCACAGCTCCTGTTTACGTTGTGATTAAGACATTAGCACAGTTCGAAAGGTCAACAAAGTTATTTGCATCGCGCCCAATCTTATCAATAAAATCATGCTTTAGGACGCAAAGGCCGATCTTGTGACAAAAAGATCTAACCTCTCCCACGTCTTGATTTTCATGAGAAATAACATCCCCTTTTTGAGGCGCGTAATCATTGGGAAAAATAACGGGAGTTAATGATTTTTTGTTAAGCCCGCGAAGCTTCATGCGTGCGGTTAATTCTTGGCCAATGTAACACCCCTTTGTGTGAGAAACGGCACATTCATCTAAACCTAATTCCGCCAGGCTTGATTTTTCACGCCACGCGTCCCGTTCGCCATCCGCGATACATAAAGAAATACGAAGCTGATCATAAACATCAAAGGAGGTTTCTTGCAGATTATGATCGGGAGTTTCGTAACAGCGCACACCCAAAGATGAATGGCGTGGATCAGAAAATGGTTGAGGTGAAATTTCGTCGATCAACGCAAAAACAGGATGGGGTATTGGTGATTTCAAAGAAACATCTTTGCGCAGACGATAAAACCCAAGTTTTTTATGAAGCTGTTGTGCCTGATCCAGCGCGCAGTCTAGAATTATTTCATCGTCGCTTTGAAAAATAAAAAAGTCATAAAGAAATTTGCCTTGAGCCGTTAAAAGACAACTGTATAAAAGCGGTTGCTTTTCAAGCTTTGTGAGATCTTGCGTGATCAATCCTTGCAGAAAGTCAAAACGATCGCGCCCCGAAATATGAATGAGCGCGCGATTATCAAGGCGAACAAAGCGGGGTGGGGTCAAGTTCATCCTTTAAATTTAAACCAAAATTGATAGGATACAAGCATGACACGGCGTATTTTATTCATTACATCCACACGAATTGGCGATGCCATTTTATCAATGGGGATTTTGGGGCGGCTTGTGGATGA
Source organism: Alphaproteobacteria bacterium (assembly GCA_027482195.1). Taxonomy (GTDB): domain Bacteria; phylum Pseudomonadota; class Alphaproteobacteria; order Micavibrionales; family Micavibrionaceae; genus Micavibrio_B. Next base: position 2,455 of record JAIXWE010000108.1, read on the forward strand.
GAACCCACATGCACGTTTTACAATTGTCTGCGGGTCTTTGCCAGCCAGTTTATTTGAAGGCGTACCGCGCTTGGAAAAAATAATTATTTTAAACAAAAAATCTTTTCGCCGTCATTGGTTTGATTTGTGGCGTGAGGTTATTGCAACGCGCTGGGATAGTGTTGTGGATCTGCGCAACTCGGCTGTGTCGCGATTAATTAGGGCGCGGCAGCGGCTTATTTTTGGTTCTCATATTCCGCAGCATCTTCATAAGGCAAAGCAAAATGCATTGGTGATGGGTTATGATGATACCCCGACGCCGCGCCTTTTTATAACAGATGAACAGATGAAGATGGCGCGGGAATTGATCCCCGACGGTTCGAAGGTTTTGGGTATAGGGCCAACGGCGAATTGGGTTGGAAAAACATGGCCCCGTGAAAATTTTGTGCGCTTGATAAAAAAACTGACGGATGAGGGATGTGCTTTCCACAATTGGCGTGTGGCAATTTTTGCAGCTCCCCGTGAGGAGGAGGACGCGCGTTATGTGTTGGCGAGTGTTCCGGAACTCAAAGCAATCGACATGATCGCCAAAACAAATCCCGGAACGGCCGCTGCATGTTTGGCGCGATGTCATTTTTATATTGGCAATGATTCCGGATTGATGCATGCGGCTGCGGCTGCCGGCATTCCAACTTTAGGGTTATTTGGTGCAAGTTACGTTGATATTTATGGTCCCTTCGGAGGTTTAACAGCCACCGCCCATACGCCTCAAACATATGATGAAATAAGGGCTACAATCCCAAATTTTGATCCAAAAAATATCATACAAAGTCTCATGAAAGACCTGCGCGTCACGGATGTTGAGCGCAGTGTCCTTCGCCTTGCGGAACGTGCAGGATTATTTGTTATTTAAGCGTTGATAATCATCTTTTTTCACGCGCTCACTGACTGTGGAGCGATATTTCTCATAGCCGATGGCATCAAGATAATCATCGCGTGCGCGTTCTTTGGTTTCATAATTGACGAACTTAACGCGTTCCCAACCTTTGTATGTCATACAGGTTTCAAAATCGGAGTAGGGGCGGTGTTCGGAACGTAAAGCTCCGTCCCGCTCGGGTGTATCCCAGCGCGCGGTGCGACCAGCCGCAGAGTTTGGATCAATGCGGTTTCCGTTTTGATCAAAGGTTTCTGGTGGTACGGCGTTGCGAATGGCACCAAGGCGGCGCAGTTCATTAATCTCAGCAGTACAGCTTGCCATGTCTTGGAAAAGCATTTGTTGGGCTTTTGGTCCGCGTTGATAAATGGAGTCGGTTGTGTCAATGCGTTGCCAATAACGTGCATTGTCTTCGATCTCTTTGCGGATGGCTCCACCACAGCCAGTCAGCGCGACGGTTGTGACAATTAAACATCCGATTAAAATTTTACGCGGCATATAAAGAACCCTCTTGAATGAAAAGACTTCAAAAACTTAACAGAAGAGGGGCGCGATTTCAACGGCCTTTGGCGGCCCACGCTTCCATCACATTTCCGTACAATGCCGCGCGGGGCGGGGGGGCTAAAACCGAAGAATAAGCGATGGAATCGCGGCCGCTGTAGAATAAAGGCACCATAATATGTGACCACGTTAGAATGCGATCCAGCGCGCGTGTATGGGTTATTAAATCCTCGCGGGTCACAACATTTGGAAGGCGATTGATAATATCATCCACGGCCTTGTTGCACAGCCGCGCATAGTTGAAGCGTCCCTTTTCATCAGCAGATGCGCACGACCAATATAAGGCTTGTTCGGTTCCTGGTGAAAGGCTGTTTTGCCAGAAATGAAGGATGACGTCGTAATCATAATCCATCAACCGATCACGAAAGGCTGTGCTATCAAGGCTGCGAATATTGACCTCAACCCCCAAGCGCGCGAGCGCGCGGCGGAAACTGAGCGCAATCTTTTCATCATCTGGCGAACCAACCAGAATTTCAAAACGCAAAATACGATCATCGTTTTGATGTCTGCGTATTCCATCACGAATAACCCATCCAGCATTTTTTAACAAAGCATCCGCTTTTTTTTGATTGGCACGCAGTGTTGCGGCATCTCCGCCCTTGGGCGGTTCCCAGGCTTTTTCAAAAACCTGAGGTGGTAAAATGTCTTTATAAGGTGTCAGGAGTTTTAATTCACCCGCAGAAGGCTTGCCTGTTGCCGCCAATTTTGAATTTGCAAAAAAACTATTGGTGAATTGATATTGGCCGTGAAAGACATTCTTGTTAATCCACGGCAAATCAATCATCAACGCAAAGGCTTTTCGCACGTTGATATCATCAAAGGGTACGCGTTGCGTATTAAAAATAAAACCCCATGCGCGCTCAACCCGCCCATGTTCAATATTTTTTTGAAGGAGGGGGGATTTTGAATCTTGATACCCGGTCATCCAACGCCCTGGGTCAAACTCTGTTCTAATATCGATCTTGCCAGCTTTGAGAGCTTCAAGTGCCACATTATCATCACGAAAATAATCAAACACCAGACGGTCAAAATTATAAAGTCCCTTGAGGACGGGAAGATCTTTCGCCCAATAATTTTCATTACGCTTGAGTGTAATTTGCCGCCCCACATCAACATCTTCAATAATATAAGGGCCAGATGAAATCGGCGGTTGGAGCAAAGTTTGGTCAAAGCTACGCCCGGCCCACCACGCATGTTTCAAAACTGGCATCATCGCAAGAATCATAACTGTCTCGCGGTTATAGCCTTCGCTTAACACAAAGGTAATGCTGTGCGCGCTCTCAATAATCACATCAGAAACTAATTTATAGACTTGGCGCATATTTGGCCGGCCTTTATCGCGCAAGATTTCAAATGAAAATTTGATGTCTTGGGTCGTTATCGGGCTCAAGTCATTAAATTGCGCTTTCGGATTAAGATGAAAAGTAATACGTGATCGGTCAGGTGAAACATCAACACGTTCAGCGATAAGGGGATAAAGTGTAAAGGGTTCATCCCAACTGCGGATCATGAGACGGTCATAAACCAGATTTAATCCTTGTGCCGCCTTACCTTTGATTGTGAAAGGATTAAGTGTGTCAAAACTTCCCAACGCAGCTTGGCGCAACGTACCACCTTTCGGAGCATGGGGGTTGGTGTAAGCAAAATGTTTCAGCTCACTTTTCAGTTGAGGCTCACCATGCATAGCAAGACCGTAATCTTCAGCTTTGATCTGCGTTGAAAAGCAAAGCAGTATCATCAAAAAAGTGAGATGATACAAGCCGCGCAGTGTCATCAAGCGGCCTTCAAATCGGCAGGAATGAGCGAGGCAAGAGAGGTAAGCGGGCGTGGACCGAAATGTGAAATCACTTCCGCTGCCGCAATTGATCCTAAGCGCGCACATTCTTTTAAGGGAAGATTTTGTGACAGGCCAAACAACACACCGGCTGCGTAGGAATCGCCCGCGCCTGTTGTGTCGACAACTTGTGTTGGCTCGGCGTGAACACGAACCGTTTCATGTTCGGTGATAATCTGTGATCCTTGCGGCCCCATTGTTACAACGACAAACTTGCAATCTTTTTTTGCTTTTTGAATGGCTTCATCCAAATCATTGGTTTGATAAAGCGAAATGAGCTCCAGCTCATTTGCAAAAAGAATGTCAACGCGCTCACGGATAAAGCTCAGAAAGTCAGACCTGTGACGCTCGACACAAAAAGTATCAGATAAAGTAAGTGCGATTTTACGTTGATATTTATGTGTTAAATCGGCGGCGGTGATGAAGGCTTGCTTTGCCTGGGGCTCATCAAAAAGAAAGCCTTCGAGATAAGTGATGGCGGAAGATTTTACCAAACCTTCATCAATATGAGTTGGATTTAAATGAACGCAGGCTCCGAGATAGGTATTCATGGTGCGATGCCCATCCGGTGTCACAAGGATGTAAGATCGGGCTGTGCCAACACCGTTCTCAAGGGGCGGAGTTGAATAATGAATCTTTTGTGCATGGATATCATGTGAAAAAATTTGTCCAAATTGATCATTTGCGGTGAGGCCGATGAACGCGCCTTTTCCACCGAATGATCCGTAACATGCCGCCGTATTGCAAGCGGAGCCACCGGATGTTTCGGTAGCAGAGCTCATCAGCTCATAAATTTCTTGGGCGCGCTTGGGGTCAATAAGATTCATGGCATTTCTTTTCATGCCATGCGCCTCTTGTGCGGCAATCAGCTCGTCACTGACGGGGCTTAAGATATCAACAATTGCGTTTCCGATGCATAAAAGGCCAAATTGTTCTGTCATTTCAAAAATCTTTTGTGAAGTTGAGTTGAACTATCTATACTAAGTTCATGGAAAAAGCCAAAGTCAAAAAAGAAAAAAAGTTGAAACCGTCCGCACAAATTTCGCCGAAAGACAGGCTGATTGACGCGGCGATGTCCCTTGCGGCCAGTTTGGGTTGGCCACACATCACGGTACGCGATGTTTGCGCGGAAGCGGGGCTAAGCCTTTCTGATTTTTATGATCATTTTGACGATAAAACAGATCTTTTGATTGCCTATGGTCGCCGGCTTGATAAAAAATTGGTTGCCGCATACGAAGATGTGCCTGCTCCCCATTCTCCACGCGATGCGCTGTTTGATATTATTATGGAGCGGCTGGATCTTGCAAATCAAGATCGTGCGGCGGTGATATCTGTTTTGCAAAGTTTTAAGCTTGATCCCAAGCAAGCGATTATATCGCTACCACATCTGACGCGCTCCATGGCCTTGATGTTAGAACTTGCACATATTGATACGCAAGGTATGAAGGGGGCGGTGCGTGTGACCGGCCTCACGGCAATTTATCTTTGGGTTTTACGCAGTTGGGTGGAAGATGATACGCCCGATTTGTCGTCCACCATGGCCGCACTTGATAAATCATTGGCACAGATGGAAAACTGGGCTGAGCGATTGATGCTTTAAAATTATAAAGGGGAAAAGAATGATTATAGTTTTTGGATCTTTGAATATGGACATGGCGATTAAATTGGATCGTCTTCCCGTTGCGGGCGAAACTGTTTTATCGGAAGGGTATGATTTATTTCCGGGTGGTAAGGGGGCCAATCAAGCTTTGGCGGCTGCGCGTGCTGGTGCAAAAGTCGCCCTTGTTGGTAAGGTTGGTGATGACAGTTACGGGCGGATCTTAACCGAGAGTTTAAAACGCGACGGTGTCATGGTCTCAGGTGTTGGCAAATCAAATGATAAGCCAACGGGGACGGCTGTTGTCGTGCGCGATAGCCAAGGCGAAAATCAGATTATTGTCCTCTCAGGTGCAAATGTGGAGGTGATGAGTGATCAAGTGCCGGATGAAATTCTCACATCTGATAATGTTTTGATGATGCAGATGGAATTGTTGCCGGATGAAACATTCTCGTTGATGGAGCGTGCGCATGCGCGTGGGGTTAAGACAATTTTGAATTTGGCTCCGGCGGTGACCATTCCAAAACGCGCGCTTGGACATCTTGATTATTTGATCGTCAACAGCATCGAAGCGCGCCAGATTGCAGAGAAATTAAATTTGCCCGTTGAGAATAATGCGTTGCGCCTTGCGCATGGTCTGGCGGTGGCGGGACAAATGACATGTATTGTCACCTTGGGCTCAAAAGGCTCGGTGGCCGTTACCAAAGAAGGTGAGGCATGGGGCGTTGGCGTTATGCCGGTTGAGCCGGGTCAAATCAAAGATATTACCGGTGCGGGGGACACATGGTGCGGCACGTTTGCGGCCGCCATTCATGCGGGGCTCTCCCTTCCTGATGCGATGCGGCGTGCGTCCGTTGCGGGAACTTTGGCAACATTCAAAGAGGGGGCCCAGCCTTCGATGCCCTATCTCGATGATGTTGAGGAAAACCTCGATAAATTGGCCCCGGCGACAAAACTTGCCCTTTGAAAATGTGAATTTTACTTTTTTAATGCTGACCAAATCTTGCGAATCTGATTAGCATAAAATTGCGTTTCAAAGGAGTCTGCGTGTATCAAGATATCATAGGATGCGATCGCGAAATCCAAGCCTCTCTTGTGCCGGGCGGGCGAGGGGTCAGGCTTTATGAAGTTTTTGAAATGATGGCGCGCGGATTAACCTCGAACCAAATTCGTAAAACGCGCATGGATATATTGCCGTCCACCATCTCCGCTGTTCAAGCTTTTGTTGCCGCCGCCTCGCCAGATTATTTTGAGCTGACCCGCCCCAAAAACCCTTTTGCAACTTATAAGGTTTTGATTGATGAAAATCTTCCACCATCGATAAAAAAAGATTTGGAAGTTTTTGCGAAAATTTATCATGTTGCGGATGTGTCTTTGAATGGAAAGCCAGACCAGCTTGTATGGGAATGGGCGGTCAATAATGAGATTGATATGATCTTAACCCGTGACCGGAAAAATAATCATGATCATGATTTAACGCGCGTTGCGATTGTTGAAACAAGATCAATTATCGCGCGCATGGAAGCGGATGAAGACATCAATATATCCCTCTCTGATTTGCCGCTATTGGTACGTCTGCGGGGGCGTGTGAACGCCCAAAATGAAGTCAAAAAATTGACCGGGCATTTTGCGTCACAGCTGCAAAGTTATCTCGATTCACGCTCCACCCCTTATATTGATGTCTTGGGTGATCGTTTGGAATGTGGGCGCACCTTTGCCGAAATTTTGGCACAATATCGCTTGGAAGAAGAGGGCGTGCCTTATCGCCAGACAATTGAATCCCGTGATGCTTATAAGCAACAGATTTGGAATACGTTGCTAGAAATTTACGGCACGAAGTGGTTGGAAGATTTAAGCTCTCAACGTAAATTATATCTTGATGAGCGCATCAACAAAGCGGCCGCGATGAAGTTCGATGTGCGGCGTTCCCCGTCATTGCTTGAACGCGTTGAGCTTTATAAGCAAATTAAGCATGCGCAAGGTGATTCATCTCACGTGCTAAATCAAGATCAAGTTGCGTCACCCCACCCGCATCATGCGTTGACAATGTAACATCAACGCGGTTGTAAACATTAAACCACTCCGGGTGATGATCCATTTTTTCGGCAACCAAGGCGCATGCTGTCATAAATCCCCATGCGGCTTTAAAATCAGTAAAGCGAAAATTTTTCTGTAACCCCGCGCGGTTATTGTCATCAATAATCAAAGTCCAACCGGCAAGATTAAGCAATTCTTGTTGAATAACGGGTGTGGGAAGGCGTTCAGCCATTGGCAAATCTCCTTAATCGAACTATGTTATGATTCTTAATATTATTCTTATAGGTGAAAAATCATGTCGTTACCATCCGTTGTGCGCCAGGATATTGTGATGCATTTTTCACGACCGCCGTCTTTAGAAGATGTGGCCGATGTTGCCAATATGTTGCGCAAAGACCTTCCCTTGGAAATTTCAAAATTATGTGAGGATTTGGAATTAAGCTTTGAAGATATTCCGGATGAAGCTTTGTGCTTGGAGCTGGAATTAGAGACCCCTTATGAGCTTTTGGCGCATTACCGCAAGGGGGGAGAGATTTCCCCGGGCATTCAGAAAAAAAAGACAGATGCACATGATGTCCTTATTTTATTTCGCCGTCCGATTTTGGATTTGTGGTGTGAGACCAACGAAGATCTGACAACATTGATCCGCGAAATTATGATTGAAGAAATCGCGCAAATGCATGACTTCAGCGAGGATGATATTTCTTCGTTTCTGCGCAATCGTTGATTTAAGGGTATAATAAAAAGCTTTTCCAACTGGAATTGTTATCACGCTCAAATACCCGTCGCTCATGCATGCGAAACTCAATCTCGCTCCAAAACTCAATACGTGTTGGCATCACATGAAATCCTGACCAATGTGGTGGGCGTGGGATTATTTCTTGATCTGCAAATTCTTTCTCGTAAGCGAGGTAACGGTCTAAAAGCGTTGCGCGCTCATCCAAAATCTCGGATTGCAAAGATGCCCAGGCGGCAATGCGACTGCCACGCGGGCGAGCGTGAAAGTAACGATCGGCTTCTTCATCTGTTGTTGGAATAACCGTTCCTTGAATGCGAATTTGCCGGCGTATTGATTTCCAGTGAAGACACAAAGCCGCATGTGGGTGAGAGCTTAATTCGCGCCCTTTTTGACTATGATGATTGGTGAAGAATGTGAATCGTTCATTTTCCCATCCACGCAGTAACACCATGCGCACATTCGGCATATTATTTTCATCAACGGTGGCCAAGGCCATGGCACTTGGGTCATTTGGTTCCGTTTTCTCAGCCTCAGACAGCCAATTTGCAAACAAATCAAAGGGGTTAGCGGAAATTTGTGTGGCGGGAGCGTGTGTCATGATTCGTTATATTTTTTGTGGGGTTAAAAGGGCCGATTTCACGTGAAATTCCAAAAATTCGCACTATACTCTATTCATAAATTACCCTCATCACAATGATGGGTGTCAACATAACGAGGAAAAAACGATGAGACTTAAATTATTATCTCTCCTAATTCTGTCAAGCTTTGCGCTGATGGCCTGTACACAAACGACAGGAAATAAGGAATTAATGGGAACTATTGGCGGTGCGGCCGTTGGTGGTTTGGCTGGGGCTCAATTTGGAAAAGGTAAGGGCCAGTTGGTTGGCGTTGGTCTTGGTGCACTTTTGGGATCAATGGCGGGATCCAGCATCGGGCAGTCTTTAGACCGCGCCGATATGATGTATGCGGAGCGCGCATCACAGCAGGCACAATCAGCCGCAATCGGAAACACAATTTCCTGGAACAATCCGCAATCCGGAAACTCGGGCACGATTACGCCCACACGTGACGGACGAAGCAGCAACGGACGTTATTGCCGTGAATATTCACAAACAATCACCGTGGATGGCCGCAAAGAAAGTGCCTATGGCACAGCATGCCAAAACCCAGATGGAACATGGCAAGTTACAAACTAAATTTTTTGAATCTTTATGTGAGAAAGGCCGGAGCGTATCCGGCCTTTTTTATGTTTGCGATTCTTGTTCTTCGATAGTGAGCGACGCGTTTTGACGCACAGGTTGTGTAAGGCCGCCACCACCAAAACCTGAGCCCATGCCAATTTGTGGGGCATGCGCAAAAACGGGGCCGGGTGCGCGCGGACTTGCTGTGGGCATGGCCGCAATACTTGGGCGCAGAATGAGCGGTACTTCGTTACTCAGGCTAATTTTTTGGACATAGGCAGGATCGCGTTGTGTGATTTCAAGCGACTCAAAAACCGGACGGAAATCAGCGCGTGATTTACACCATGACGCCAAATCACTCAAGGTTACGGCGAATCCTTTGCGGCGCTGGCTTGTGACATAGGTTCCAAGCTCTTCCAAAGATTTCCAATCAGCGATATTTTTTTGACTTTGAAACTCAAGGCGCGTGGATTGCGCGGCCGGTAATCCTTTTTGACGTGCCGCCGCAAAGGATCGTGCCGCCGCCTGCAAAGCTTGGGCGCACCACCCCATCATTTCACCAATCTGAAGCCGTTCATTTTGATTATTTGCAACACGAATGAAGGGTAGATGGCTGTCTGCCTCCATGGCATGCACCATGGTCATTTCAAAAATCTCGTCAATTCTACGTTCATGTTCTAATTGATTGACGCTTCCATCAACATAAGGGTTAAACCCATCGACCATATTTTGCGGCGTAATACCTGTAATTTCACTGATGACGTGACCAGTGGCTTTGATGAAAGGGTTTGTGCTTGTGTGAATGGCGGCACCCAAAATTGTATCCGGTGTGTGGCCATTCCATGCCATGCTTTGCGCAGGTTGGGTAAAATCAATCCAGCGTGCAAAATGATCGGATTCAAAACTTGAAACAACATGCCGCGCATTCTTTATAACTTCATAAAGACCAATAGATTTGAGTTTAAAAAGCTCGTCTGCGGCAAAGCGGGTGACATCAAGCCCCATGGCAAACGGAAATTCTTCAGGTCGTGTATTTGGCTGAGCTTTCAGAGGGTTTAAACCGCGCTTATATCCCAAAATATCAATGGCATTTTGCTCGCCGTTTTTTTGCATCATAAAAGCAGAAAAAATATCGGCTTTCATATTGCTGCGGGATCGCGCGAGTGTATTGCGCCGTGGCTGAAGAATATAATCTTGCTTAACATGCGGAATTTTTTTATCCGCCAACAAAATAAAAGTATCAAGCGCGAGTGCCGTATGATGATAAAGATCAAACAAAGCATCTTCGGTTGTTTTATAACTGTCCAAATTCAGGCCGATGAATAAGGCGTGATGTGTTGTTTTTGAAAATCCAAAGAGTTTTTTTTCTACGCCAATCGCAATGCCCATGAACCCGGATATTTCTTGTACTGTGCTGCGAAGCTGTAGCAGGTTTTTGGCGGCGGTGTAAAAAGGCGCGCCCATCATGTTGCTGAGGGTTTTATTGATGACGTCAAGCTTTTGACCGCGGCGGTAAATAAGAAAAACAGGCTCACACAAAGGCCAAATGAGCTGGATTTGCTTATGCAGATCCTCTGCGACATTCGTGATAAAATTTTGGTTCAAGTGACTCATGAAAGGCCTTTTAAGTCGAAACCGTTATTTAAGAGCTTTCATTATTACATGTGAAGGTTAATGGAATATGTAATTTTACTGAACTCTGGCCTTTTTCACGAATTTTGGATAAGGTGCAATGCGTAAAATTAACTTTTTGTTTAGAAATGATTAAAGGAATTCAATATGACGGCGTCATCATTAATGGCTGGAAAACGTGGGTTGATTATGGGGGTGGCAAATGACCGCTCTATCGCGTGGGGTATTGCACAGGCGTGTCACGCGCACGGGGCTGAATTAGCCTTTACTTATCAAGGTGAGGCCTTGGAAAAACGCGTAAAGCCTTTGGCGGAGTCGGTTGGGTCAAGCTTAGTGTTGTCATGTGATGTGACGGATGAACCAAGCTTGGACAATGTTTTCTCAACCATTGAGAAAGAATGGGGCGGTTTGGATTTTATCGTTCATGCAATCGCCTTTTCCGACAAGAATGAATTGGATGGTTTATATTTGAACACAACCCGTGCGAACTTCCTGCGCACCATGGATATCTCTGTTTTCTCTTTCACGGCTGTGGCGCAACGTGCACATAAATTGATGAAAGAAGGCGGTAGTCTTTTAACTCTGACCTATTACGGGGCGGAGCGCGTGATGCCACATTATAATGTGATGGGGGTCGCCAAGGCGGCGTTGGAAGCATCTGTGCGTTATTTGGCAACCGATATGGGAAGAGATGGTATTCGTGTAAACGCGATCTCCGCAGGCCCAATTAAAACCCTGGCCGCAAGTGGCATTGGTGATTTCCGTTATATTCTTAAGTGGAATGAGTTGAACTCCCCTCTCAAGAAAAATGTCAGTATTGAAGATGTCGGAAATTCCGGCTTGTACCTCTTGAGCGATTTAGGATCTGGTGTCACAGGGGAAGTGTTGCACGTTGATGCGGGTTATCACACGGTGGGGATGGTTGCGATTGACTCGGCCGCAGAGACGGCGGAGCTTTTGCAAAGTATTGCGCCCAATAAATCTGATCAAGCTGCGTAACGCATCGTGTCGGGCAATCGTTTCGGCACGTTATTTCACTATATCAGCTGGGGCGAGAGTCACGGACCTGCGATTGGGTGTGTCGTGGATGGTGTTCCGCCACGTATCTCTTTAAATCCAGATGATATTCAAATTTTTCTCGATCGGCGTAAGCCTGCGCAATCACGTTTTACTACGCAACGCAAAGAAGACGATAAGGTTGAAATTTTATCCGGCGTGTTCGAAGGGCAAACAACCGGCACGCCCATCTCATTGATCATTTACAATCAAGACGCAAAATCAAAAGATTATACGGATATCAAAGATAAATACCGCCCGGCTCATGCTGATTATACCTATGATGCAAAATACGGCATTCGCGATTATCGCGGCGGCGGGCGATCATCGGCGCGGGAAACGGCATGCCGTGTTGCCGCAGGTGCCATTGCGCGCAAGATTTTAAAAGAACAAGTGGGTGATGTGATGATCCGCGCGGCCGTTGTGCAAATTGGGCCGCATAAAATTGATTCAACAAAATGGAATTGGGAAGAAGTTGAGCGTAACCCGTTTTTCTGCCCCGATGCTGATGCGGCCGCCACATGGGGCGTTTATTTGGATGAGGTGCGCAAAGCGGGACTGTCGGCCGGTGCGGTGATTGAATGTCATGTATCTGGCCTTGCCGCCGGCTTGGGTGCGCCCGTCATTGATAAGCTTGACGCGGATATTGCCAAAGCGATGATGTCAATCAATGCCACAAAGGCAGTTGAAATTGGCGCGGGTTTTTCCGCCGTTGAGATGAGCGGTGTTGAGAATTCTGATGTGATGCGTAAAGATGAGCATGGGAATATTGCCTTTCAGTCAAACCATGCGGGCGGAATTTTGGGGGGAATTTCAACGGGCCAGGATATTATTGTGCGCGTTGCGTTCAAGCCAACCAGTTCTGTTCTCACACCCATTCCGACCATTGATAAATTTGGCCAAGAAACCGAGATTGTAACAAAGGGTCGCCATGATCCATGTGTGGGAATTCGTGGCGTGCCAGTGGTTGAGGCAATGATGGCGTGTGTCTTGGCGGATCACTGGCTGCGTCACAAAGCGCAATGTTTATAGGGAGATTTGAGAATGACACAGTCACATTGGTTGCGCGGGCGTACAGTGGTTTATAATCACATGCCAAAAGTGACACAAACACCGCGCCGTTTTCGCGTCGGGCGCATTTTATGGGGCGCGTTCAAGCGCACATCCATGGTCTTGGGCGCGGTGATGTTGATCTCAAGTCTTATAAGCATCATTATTTTTTCTCAAAGCATGAATCAAAAAGCACCAAGCTTGCCGAGCCAAATGATTTTGGTGCATGAATTAAGTGACTCGATCCCCCAAACACAAAGTACGGCCAGTTATTTTGTTGAGTTTGGTTTTGCCCCACAAAAATTGACACTGGATGAAATGGTCACATCACTTGATGGAGCATCACAAGATGAGCGGGTGAAGGCGTATGTTTTAGTTTTACGTAGCGGCAGTTATACATTGGCGCAACTTCAAGAATTACGCGCCGCAATTGGGCGTTTTAAAGAAAGCAAAAAGCCAACTTATATTTTTGCCTCAAGTTATGGCGACGTTGGTTCAGGTTTGGGTGTTTATTTTCTGGCCACAGTTTTTGATCAAATCTGGCTTCAGCCTATCGGCACCGTAAGTATTTTGGGATTGAACGCACAGATGCCATATTTTCGCGGCGTATTAGATAAGTATGGAATACAACCACAATTTTTTCAGCGTAAAGATTATAAAACCGCGATGGAGAATTTTACCGCACGCGAGATGTCACCAGCCAGCCGTGAGATGACCACGTTCTTGGTCAATGATCTTGCGGATCAAATGCTTTCTGAAATTTCGAAATCCCGTCCTCGTCTTGGTGATGTAAAATCTCTTGTTGATCAAGGACTTTTCACAGATGTTGAGGCAAAAAAACAAGGCTTGGTCGATCACGTTGATTACAGTGACCGATTAGTTGATGCTGTGCAGCTTTCGGTCAAGAAAGATAAAAAAGAGGCAGATCTTGATCTGATTAACCTTGAAGCTTACGCCAATAATTTGCATTCAAAAGAAACCACGTCTTTGTCTGCGCGAAAGACTGTGGCGCAGATTTCGATTCAAGGTTTAATCGCCGATGCGGATATTGGCGGCTCACCCTTGACCATGAATCAAGACGTGGTGAAGGCTTCTAAAATTGCGCAAGCCATTCGGGAGGCGGGGCGGGATGATAGCATCGCGGCGATTATGATCCGTGTTGACAGCCCCGGCGGGACACCAACAGCGGCCGAAACCATACGCCGTGCGATCATCTGGACGCGTCAGGAATATAAAAAGCCGGTTTTTGTAACGATGGGGACAACCGCCGCGTCGGGCGGATATTGGGTGGCTTCGGCTGCCGATCGTATTTTTGCCTTACCATCAACTTTAACCGGTTCGATTGGTGTTGTTGGTGGCAAGATGAACATCTCACAACTCATGCGCGAGCATAATGTTAATATTGATGGCGTAAGTTTTGGAGCGAATGCGGACATGCTTTCTCCATTCGCGCCATTTTCAACCTCATCACAAATGCAATTTGAAAAATCTCTTGATCGTGTCTATCAATATTTTACACAAATTGTTGCAGACGGCCGTCGCATGACATTACCCCAAGTTGAAGAACTCGCACAAGGGCGTGTGTGGACAGGGCGACAAGCCAAGGATTTCAAATTAGTTGATGATTTAGGTGGTGCGGTTGAAGCCTATGATGCTTTGGCAAAAACATTAGGTGTTACATCGCGTAATGATCTAAATGTTATTGAGTTACCAAAACCTGAATCGCCTTTTGAAGCAGTCATTGAATTGCTGGAGCGCGGCTCACCCTTTGCGTTATCACGCCAAATTGAAATGGTGGTTGAGAGTTTCTCCGGCAAGGCTTTGGTGATTGAACCTTTAACGGTTCAATAATTTTGCGTGTAAAATAAATTCCGCCACAGAAGTCCCTTCAATTTGCGGGGCCGGAATCGGACGCGCGATACTGCATTTCATATCCATTTTTAACCACATCTCAAAATCACGCACCACATGTTTGAGGGGTTGTTCGTTGTCGGAGTCTTTGAGAAAAATAAGAAAATCTGTCTCCGCTTCACACAAAGGAATGATGTGCGCAAGGCACGTTTTTGTGGAAGATCCAATGTCACACGCGACAAAATTAAAACCAAGCGGCAGGTGAACAAGTGTCAGGTTTTCAATCGGCATGCGATCAAGATTTGTGACGCGCTCATGAAGGCGTAATGAGGGATGGAGAAGATTTTGTTCTTTATCAATACTTACAATATGCTTGGCTTTTGATTGCAAAAGAACATCGGTGAATCCGCCTTTGCCAGCACCCAAATCAAGGCAAATCCGCCCCTTCACATCAATCTTGAAATGTTTCAAGGCCGCATCAAGTTTGATGGCGTCTTGTGTGATCCATGGTGTATCAGGTTGTGAGATGGCAATTTTTTGGCCCTGTGTCACAGGACAATTGGGCGCGGTGATAACGATATCATTCACGGTGACTTTTCCCGCCTTGATTAATTCTGCGGCGCGCTCACGCGTTGGAGCTAAGCCTTTTTCTTCCAAAAATTTATCAAGTCGTTGAAATTGTGTCAGCGTCATGTGTTGCCCTGGAACGGAGTTAGTTTGGCATAGAGGTCATGATAGGTTGTGAGGATATGATCGGTTGAAATATGTTTTTCAAGAATAGTAATGGCAGCTTGAAGACCATAAGAAAAGCTGTGCACACGGCAACCAACAATTTTTTCAAGCTCAATGCTTGCAAGAATATCTTTACGCCGATCACCAATGCACCAAATGATATCATCCTTTTGAGGTGTAATATTCATTGAAGCCAAAGCGTTCATTAAAGGTTGTGGGTGAGGTTTTGAAAGTGTGAAATCTTCCCGAAAAATTGCGGCCTTGAAATATTTCTTTAAATCAAATTTTTCAAGAATGTCGTGGCCGTATCCTTTGCCTAAACCATTGCTGACCACCGCCATGGGGATGTTGAGGCTGTGTGCAAGTTCCAAAACATCACGCACACCTGGGCACGGCTCAACAATCTGCTCTACGGGCTTGCGGCGAATTTTGTGTAACGCGCGGTGAACAATCAAACGTGATGGTTTTTTACGATGTGGATTGGGGATAGAGGCATGAGATTTTTTATTCAAAAGACGGTCAATCGCAAAAAGACTGTCATCAATGCGTTCTAAAATATGTAACAAGCGCGGATTGATATGGCGCACGGTTGTGCCGTCCATATCAAAAAGAATAACGCTGGGTTTCGAGAGGGTCATGTTACAAGAGTTTTGCGAGGCTTAAAATTTTCTGGCTGATTGCACATGAATCAAGCTGCGCATCCGCAAGTTGGTTATCGTAACTATCATGATCTTGGAATCGGTCAGGCAAGCATAAGTTGCGCACGATGACTCCTTTGTCCAAATAAGCCTCATTTGCAAGAAATTGAAGGACGCACGCACCAAAGCCATTTTGTGAACCTTCTTCAACCGTAATAAGAATTTTGTGATGACGCAGGAGTTGCTTAATCAAGTCAGTATCCAAAGGCTTTGCAAAGCGCGCATCAGCAACAGTGATGTTGAGATTTTTTGTTTTGCAAATATTGGCGGCGTCAAGGCAGGATTGAAGCCGCGTGCCGTAAGATAAAATTGCAATATCCTGGCCTTCACTCACAACACGCCCCTTACCAATAGGAATTATGTGGGGTGAGGTGGGAAGGTCAAGCCCAACGCCTTCGCCGCGTGGGTAGCGAAAGGCAATCGGCCCATCATCATAAGCGGCCGCCGTTGCCACCATGTGCATAAGCTCCGCTTCATCACCCGGAGCCATCACAACCATATTTGGCAAGCAAGTGAGGTAAGCGATGTCAAACGCACCGGCATGTGTTGCGCCATCGGCACCAACAAGGCCGGCGCGATCAAGCGCAAAACGAACGGGAAGATTTTGAAGCGCAATATCATGCACAATTTGATCATAAGCGCGTTGCAAAAAGGTAGAATAAATTGCAACAAAAGGTTTATATCCGTCACACGCAAGCCCGCCCGCAAAGGTGACGGCATGTTGTTCCGCAATACCAACATCAAAACAGCGTGACGGGAATTGATCAGCAAAAAGATCAAGCCCCGTGCCCGATGGCATGGCGGCCGTGATCGCAATAATTTTCTCATCTTTCTTCGCCGCACAAATCAAGCTTTCGGCAAAAACTTTTGTGTAAGAAGGGCGGTTTGATTTTGTTTTATTTTGTGCACCGGTGATGACGTCGAATTTTACAACACCATGCATTTTGTCCGGCGCGTGTTCGGCCGGTAAATATCCATGCCCTTTGCGTGTGAGTGTATGAAGTAAAATGGGGCCATCATGATCGCTTTCACGAATATTTTTGAGAAGCTGGGTGAGTGATTGCACATCATGCCCATCAACGGGGCCGATGTAATAAAATCCCATTTCTTCAAACCACGTGCCCCCACCAAGAGCGGCACGCGCCGTTTCTTCAGCACGTTGCGCCAGTTTGCGCAAAGGTGAGGGCAGAAATTTTGAAGCGCTCTTTGCTTTATCACGCGCGGATAAATAGGATTTTGATGAGACAATATTTGTTAAATACTTACTCATCGCACCCACGGGTGGAGCGATGGACATTTCATTGTCATTGAGAATGACCAACATTTTACTTTTTTGCGTGCCAGCGTTATTGAGAGCTTCGTAAGCCATGCCGGCGGATAACGCGCCATCACCAATCACGCAAATGACATGATTTTTTTGTGCCGTCAAATCACGCGCCACCGCCATGCCAAGCCCGGCAGAGATGGAGGTGGAGCTGTGCGCCGCGCCAAAGGGGTCATACACACTTTCATCGCGTTTGGTGAAACCCGATAATCCACTGCCTTGGCGCAATGTGTGAATGCGGTCTTTGCGGCCAGTGAGAATTTTATGCGGGTAAGCTTGATG
>JAIXWE010000044.1 GCA_027482195.1 Alphaproteobacteria bacterium
CAACCATGAATTGCGCCAATGCACGTTCAAGGCGCGCCAGATCACCACGCAAAATTGAAAACCGCGCTCCGGATAATTTCGAAGCCGTATCAAAATCAAGAAGCCCCAATGTTTCACCAATGGCCACATGATCAAGAGCCGTATTTTTTAAAACAGGTTCGCCATGACGACGCACCTCAATATTCCCCGTTTCATCAACACCATCAGGGACGGAGGCATGTAATAAGTTAGGAATAGTCGCGAGTTTATTATTTAACTCAAGCGCAAATTCTTGTTCCTGAGATTCCAACTGCGCAATCATCTCTTTCATCTGCGCAACTTGATCCATATGTGCCGTTGCGTCTTGGCCTTTTGATTTCAAAATACCGATTTCTTTTGAGATTTCATTACGCTTTTGCAAAAGCGTTTGGCATTCCGTTTGTAACGCACGGCGTTTTTCATCGAGAGCTAAAATCTCAGCCGTTTGCGGTGATAACCCTCGCCGCGCCCAATTGCGGTCAAAAGATTCAGGATTTTCGCGTAAGACTTTTAAATCATGCATAATTTCTATTCCTCAAATTTTCTTAAGCAATACACTATTCCATTATTTTTGCCCATGATGATTTCAACGCCGCGTCAAGCTCCGCCATCGTCACATCTTTCCCCAAGCTTTTGAGCGAGCACACACCAGCCCCGCGTACACCGCACGGAATGATACCGTTAAAATGCTCAAGATCCGGATTCACATTGATCGACACGCCGTGATAAGTAATCCAATGACGCACACGTACGCCGATGGCGGAAATCTTTTCCTCAACACCATTTCCTCGGTCAACCCAAATACCAACTCTGCCCTCACGCCGATCCCCCACCACGTCAAAATCCTTCAAGGTTTGAATAACCCATTCCTCAAGATTATGTATATATCTCTTCAGATCAGGCTCAGCTTGGTGTTTCTTGAGATCGCGCATGACATACGCCACACGCTGACCTGGCCCGTGATATGTATATTGCCCGCCCCGACCTGTTTCAAAAACAGGAAAGCGCGGATAAAGCAAATCCTCAATTTTTGCTGATGTTCCAGCGGTATAAAGGGACGGATGTTCTAATAACCACACACATTCTGGGGCTTGCCCAGCGCGAATAGCGTCCACCCGCGCCTCCATAAAGCCCAGAGCATCAGGGTAAGAAACAGGGGTGTTCGCGGTTATCCAATCCATAAAAATAGTCTTTAGCACAGATTAAAAAAAAAGAAACTTCTGCGGCGCGTCATGACAGGCTTGCGGTAACATGCTCTATCTGTTAGGAAGCCTCTTCCTATCGCTTATCCTACCCTTCGCGGCCATGGCGGAATTGGTAGACGCGCAACGTTGAGGTCGTTGTGGGGCAACCCGTGGAAGTTCGAGTCTTCTTGGCCGCACCATGTTTCGCTCTTCGAGCTTCACACGGCACAGCCGTTCGTGAAGTGAGTTAGAGCGGTCATGCCGCGGCGTAGTCTGTTTTAAACAGACGAAGACGGGCGCTTCCTTTCAATAAAATTTTTAGGAAAAAGATCATGAAAGATACATTACGCGACGCGGCCTTAGAATATCACAAAGACCCACGCCCTGGAAAAATCGCACTTGTTCCAACGAAACCAATGGCAACCCAACGCGATTTGGCTTTGGCGTATTCGCCTGGTGTTGCCGCCGCTTGCGAAGAAATTGAAAAAGATCCTTTAAAGGCACTCGATTACACATCACGCGGAAATTTAGTCGCCGTTATTTCAAACGGTACAGCCGTTTTAGGATTAGGCGCAATTGGCGCACTTGCTTCGAAACCAGTGATGGAAGGAAAAGCTGTTTTATTCAAAAAATTTGCAGATATCGATTCAATTGATATCGAGATTGATGAAACAGACCCGCAAAAACTCATTGAAATCATTGCGTCTTTAGAACCTTCTTTCGGCGGTATTAATTTAGAAGATATCAAAGCGCCCGAATGTTTTGAAATTGAACGTACCTTGCGTGAGCGCATGAAAATTCCAGTCTTTCACGATGATCAGCATGGAACAGCGATTATTGTGGGTGCGGCGATTACAAATTGGCTTCACCTCACGGGGAAAAATTTTAAAGATGTTAAGCTTGTTGCTTCGGGCGCTGGGGCTTCGGCTATTGCGTGTCTGACTATGCTTGTGCAACTGGGTCTTCCAAAAGAAAACATCATTGTATGTGACCGCGTTGGGGCTGTTTACAAAGGCCGCAACGAAGGCATGGATCCGGAAAAAGAAAAATTTGCCGTTGACACAAAAGCGCGAAGCTTGATGGATGCAATTGAGGGCGCAGATATTTTCTTGGGCCTCTCCGCAGCCGGCGCATTAAAACCTGAGATGGTTGCAAAAATGTCTGATGCTCCGTTGATCATGGCGCTTGCAAACCCGACACCGGAAATTATGCCCCACGAAGCCTTGGCAGTGAAACCTAAGGCAATTATTTGCACGGGCCGTTCTGATTTCCCCAACCAAGTGAATAATGTTTTATGTTTCCCATTCATTTTCCGCGGCGCGTTGGATGTTGGTGCCACCGCAATTAATGAGGAAATGAAAGTGGCCTGTGTGAAGGCGATTGCCGCACTGGCACGGCGCGAAGTCACACCCGAGGTGGCCGCGATTTATTCTGAAGAAAATTTGGAATTCGGCCCAACTTATATGATTCCCAAACCTTTTGATCCGCGCTTGATGGTGGAATTGCCGATTGAGGTTGCAAAGGTGGCGATAGAAACCGGCGTTGCGACACGCCCCATTCGTGATTGGGAAGCGTATCGCGCAAAATTAACCCAACATTTTTATCGCTCCGACAACGTGATGCGCCCCGTTTTTGCGCGTGCCCGAAGCACCGCTCAGCGTATTGTTTATTGCGAAGGTGAAGAAGAGCGCGTGTTGCAAGCCATTCAAACCGTTCACGATGAAGGTCTTGCAAAACCTATTTTGGTTGGACGGCGCAACGTTATTGAGACGCGTTTGAAACGTCTGCGGCTGCGGATCAAACCAGATGAGGATTTTGAAATTGTCGATCCTGAATCTGACTCGCGTTATAAAGATTATTGGACAACCTATCATCACATTATGGAGCGAAGCGGGGTAAACCCCTCTTATGCCCGCACCGTTGTGCGCACGAACAATACCGTGATTGGTGCGTTGATGGTCCATAAAGGCCATGCCGATGGTCTTGTTTGCGGCACCGTTGAGCCATTTAAAAATCATTTGAAATCAATTGTGCGTGTTATCGGCCTCAAACCCGGCGTGGAAACGGCCGCCGCAATGCCGTGTCTTATCCACCCGACACGTGGTCCTATTTTCATTTGTGATACACATGTCAACCCAGACCCAAGCATTGCACAAATTTCGGAGATGACATTATTGGCCGTTGAAGAAATGAAGCGTTTTGGAATTATTCCAAAAGTTGCGATGATCTCCCATTCCAATTTCGGATCGGCCGATACCGATTCCGCTTATAAAATGCGCGCGGCGTGCCTTGATTTACGCATGCGCGACCCAAACCTTGAGATTGATGGTGAGATGCATGCGGATGCCGCGTTATCGGAAGAAATTCGTGTGCGCGACATGCCAAACTCCACATTAAAGGGAAGTGCAAACTTGCTTGTCATGCCCAATGCGGATGCCGCCAATATTGCTTATAACAGCATCAAGGTCTTGGCGGATTGTATCCCAGTAGGGCCGATTTTGCTCGGTGCTGCAAAAACTGTGCACATTCTTACTAATGCAGCCACAGCGCGCGGTATTGTCAACATCACGGCTCTCTCCGCCGTTGGTGCACAAGTCTCGCAATCGGAAAACAGACCCGCCCCGCTTCAAGAAAATTTTATCTGAGATATTGAGTAATGGCGAGCAACATGGATCAGGTAACATCACAAAAAATCGATCCTGAAGAGGATGATGACACAGCCGAATTGCTGGGACTTCAGGATAAAGATTTTACCGAGATTCTTGCCGCCCTTGAGGAACGTGACCACGAAAAGCTTAAAGAGCTTTTTGAAGAATTGGGCCCTTATGATAAAGCCGATCTTCTTGAAAAAATTAATGTCAGCAACCGTGAAGACTTCCTTAAACTTTATGATGATCTTTTTGAGCCAGAGGTTTTCGCGTATCTTCATGAAGAAGTGCGCAAAATTATTCTCGAAGGTATGGGCGCTTACCAGATTGCGGGAATTATTTCAGAACTTGATTCCGATGACGCGCTTGATCTGATCTTGCCGCTTGATGAAGAATTTCAACATGAAATTATTCGCAAGCTCTCTTCCAAAACACGCCTTGCATTGGAAGAAGGATTAAGCTTTCCGGAAGAATCTGCCGGACGTTTGATGCAACGTGAATTTGTTGCGATCCCGCAGTTTTGGACGGTTGGAAAAACAATTGATTATTTGCGTGCCGCCGGCAACGACCTACCGGATGATTTTTACGATATCATCGTCATTGATCCAGCTTATCACGTCGTCGGGGAAATTCCCCTTCACCGACTTATTCGCGCGACACGTTCTGAAAAAATTGAAGACCTTGCGCTTGATGACACACACCCCATTCCGGCAACAATGGACCAGGAAGAAGTGGCGGAGATCTTCCGAAATGAAGATTTGGCTTCGGCTCCGGTTGTTGATGAAGATGACCGCCTTATCGGTATCATCACGTATGACGACGTTATCGACGTTATTGATGAAGAAGCCGAGGAAGATTTGCTGAAACTCGGTGGGGTTGAGGAAGATGACTTGTACCGCAGCATTTTACCCACAGCTGGTGCGCGCTTTCGCTGGCTGTTTATCAATCTCTTCACCGCGATTTTGGCCGCGGCCGTTATTTCACTTTTCGAAGCGTCGATTGAAAAAATTGTCGCCCTTGCCATTTTGATGCCGATTGTTGCTTCGATGGGAGGAAATGCAGGAACTCAAGCTTTGACGGTTGCTGTGCGCGCGCTTGCCACCAAACAACTTTCTGGAACAAACGCGTGGCGCGTCATTGGAAAAGAAACAGCTGTTGGCCTTGTCAACGGAACATGCTTTGCCTTGATTATTGGCTGTGTTGCGGGACTTTGGTTTCAAGATCCAAAGCTTGGGGCCGTCATTGCATCAGCTATGGTCATGAACCTTGTTGTCGCAGGCTTTTTTGGCGCAAGCGTTCCAATTTTATTGGATCGCTTTGATATTGATCCAGCCATCGCATCGTCAGTTTTTCTAACCATGATGACAGATGTTATTGGGTTTTTTGCTTTCTTAGGACTCGCAACAATCTTCTTGCTGTAATTTAATACGCTAAAATTTGTGCCGCCATAAAGCACAAACTTAAAACAACAACAGTTGTTAAGCTTACGCGCAAATCAAAAAACCATCCCCGCGACATGTGTTTCACATCATAGGCTAAAAGCGCGACAAACCCGATTGTCAGCATGACAAGAGAAATCAACGGCGCAAAAATCAACGCAACAAATGCCCAGAGGGTGGGCAAAATACTGGCCACATAATATTTCGGGTTATTATGGGACAAAGCACGCCCCCAATTCACACCCCCAAGAAAAGAAAGAATGAGGGCCGCATAAGAAATGAACAAAGCCAAGGCTTGAAGCTTATAGATATCGGGACCAAAGCCAACCAAAGCAAGCCCGATGAATAAGGGCAACAAACCCATATAGCCTATGATTTCGGCAATTGTTTCGCCCTTTTCACCAAATTTCATGAATTATCTCCCCATTCTTATGCGTTTTTTGATGCCAGACAAAGAACTGGATATTGCACCTGAACACCCAATAGATTATCACAAAGTTTGAATTTTGCAAAAAATGGAACCCACACGATGTCACGTCGCCATCGCCGCCACCACCAAACCGAAAACTCCCTTTTACTCAAGCTTTTTAAGCTGGGCGTTATTTTAACGTTGTGCGCTGGAATCGTGGGCGTGATCTTGGTGGCGTGGTATGCGCGGGAATTGCCCGACATTATTGATAACCCAAAATTCAAACGTGAATATTCAATTACGGTTCTGGCCAATGATGGAACGGTGATCGGCCGTTATGGCGACCTGAAAGGAAACGCGTTGGGTTATGACGATCTTCCGAAAAATTTGGTCAATGCGGTGATTGCCATTGAAGATCGCCGTTTTTGGTATCATTTCGGACTTGATCCGATTGGTCTTACACGCGCTTTGGTGGTTAATCTTTTACACCGCGGTGTGCGCCAAGGCGGCTCAACCCTCACGCAGCAATTAGCAAAAAATTTATTCCTCTCACCTGACCGTACCTATAAACGTAAAATTCAAGAGGCTCTTTTGGCGTTGTGGTTAGAGCATGAGCTTACAAAAGAGGAAATCATCGCCGCTTATCTTAATCGTGTTTATATGGGTGCCGGAACATATGGTGTGGATGCGGCGGCGCGTGTTTATTTTAATAAATCAGCCAAAAATTTGGATTTAAAAGAATCTGCAATTCTTGCGGGATTGCTCCGTGCGCCTTCACGCTTCTCCCCCACCAACAACCCAAAAGCCGCGCGCGAACGTGCGAAGGTTGTTCTTGATCAGATGGTCGATGCAAAATTCATTACACAAAAGCAAGCTGATACGGCTTTCAAAAAAACCCCTATGAAAGATGAAAACCAAGTGGCGGGAGATTCCAGCCGCTATTTTGCGGATTGGGTCATTGACAATATTGATGATCTTATTGGCGGCAATCCCAAAACAGATATTGTTGTGCGCACAACACTTGACCCTGAGATCCAGGCGGCCAGTTCCACAGCAATTTCAGATGCACTTGATAAAGAAGGCGAGCGGTTGCGCATTACACAAGGAGCCACCGTGGTCACGCGCTTTGACGGGAGCATTGTCGCCATGATCGGCGGACGCGACTATCGCAAAAGTCAATATAACCGCGCGACACAAGCCCTGCGCCAACCCGGATCTTCTTTCAAGCCTGTGGTCTATCTTGCAGGTCTTGAATCCGGTTTAAATGAATACAGCATGGTGGTGGATGAACCGATTACTGAAGGGCGCTATCGACCACAGAATTTTGGCAATAAATATTACGGCGAAATTACTTTGAAAGATGCGCTGACACTTTCGCTGAATACTATTTCCGTACGCCTTGCACAATATGTTGGCATTGAACATGTCATTAATGTTGCGCGCCGTTTGGGAATCACCGCGGATCTTGAACCGAATTTAGCCCTTGCCTTGGGAAGCAGTGAAATTCCAATGGTTGAAATGGCACAAGCCTACACCATTCTCGGAAATGGCGGATTCCAAGTGAAGGCTTTTGGCATTACCAAGATTGAAACGCGCGAGACTGGAAAAACTTTATACGAACGCACGCCGCAAGATGCTCCGCGCGTCTTTCGCGGATCCGACATTCAATCTTTAAGTACAATGATGCAAAGTGTTGTACAATTTGGTACAGGCCAGGGCGCAGCCGGAAATTTCTTTGCCGCAGGAAAAACAGGTACATCCCAAGATTATCGTGACGCATGGTTTGATGGGTTCACTGATGATTACGCCGCAATTGTTTGGTTTGGAAATGATGACAATATGTCGATGAAATCTGTGACGGGGGGAAGCTTGCCCGCAAGGACATGGCGCGCCATTATCACCGCCGCAAAATCTGATCCAACTCCCTCACCTGTTTCATTGTCACGTTCCTATGACATCACGACGGAATTTTCTGACATGCTTTCACGCATTACTGGATCAAGTGATATGCCCCGCCCCGAAAATGAGACTCCAGAATCTCAAGACGGTGGATGGTTCGGCACACCGCCTTCTGTTGCGCCTTTTCAACCCTCCGAGGGGGACGATGTCGGGTATGAAAGACTTAATTAAGTTGCTAATTCCTTACACCCTTTCCCACAAACCAATCGATAACGTGGGGTGATAACGGCGGAAGGCTGCAAAACGGTCTTCGCCAATCATCGACCAATGATCGCGCAGGTCAAGCACACATTTTGATGGGCCACCGTGATCCGCACTGTCGCGCATCAAGGCGGAGTCAATACCGTCAAGAAAATCTTGCGGCAAAGCAGAGCGCGGAACACGTAAACCTAACTGAACCAACGCGGCCGCCACTTCTGTGTCACAGATATTCATCATATCCGCGACGAATTGAATGGATGTCAGTACACGAATTTCTTCACGCGAATGACCGGCCATGCGTAAATGACGCATAAAACGGCTATAGACCTCAATCTCAAAACGAAACTGTTGGTCGTGAATTAATTCCGCATGGGGAATGGGAAGAATGATACGTTCCGGGTGTAGGTTATCATTTGCTTTCATGACGCCCTCCTTTCATGAGGTGACATGTTCAGCGTTTCCGATTCCCTCTAATGAAAGATTAACAACAGCGATTCGGTGCCGATTCAGGCCATCGAATCTGTGGATAAGTTCTCATGACGCGGAATAGCCCCCCGTGCAAGCGCATCCGCACGTTCATTTTCGGGATGACCATCATGTCCGCGAACCCAATGAAGCGTCACATTGTGTTTTTGTAAGATCGAATCAAAACGTTCCCACAAATCTTGATTCTTGACGGGTTTTTTATCAGCTGTTTTCCAGCCCTTGGCTTTCCACCCCTCTAACCATTTTGTAACACCTTGGCGCACATATTCACTGTCGGTATATAAATCCACATCACAACGCCGTTTCAGTGTTTCAAGGGCAACAATGGCCGCCATCAACTCCATACGGTTATTTGTTGTTTGTGCCTCGCCGCCCGCCAACTCCCTTTCAACATGCTGATAACGCAAGATGGCTCCCCATCCGCCCGGACCGGGATTACCGCTACATGCTCCGTCCGTATAAATTTCAACGCGCAAGAATTCTCTCCCTTTGGTGAAACTCCAAAATATCTTTATAGGTATTCGGATTCTTTGCGACTACAAAATCATCTTTTTTCTGATGAACAAAATCATAAACGCGCGTTGTCAAAATCCGCAAAGCCGCCCAACGACACACAGAGGAAAAACATTCAATCTCACGCCCCTCAAGTGGTCGCATGGATTGATACCCATGCAAAAAGGCGTCTGCGAAGGGTTTTTTATAACCACCACCTTCAAAACAAAAAGCATTTAAAGCAAGCGCCATGTCATAGATATAAACATCCCAACAAGCATAATAAAAATCAATAACGCCACAAATCTTTTGGTGATCATTAATAAAAATATTATCCGGAAAGAAATCACCATGAAGAGGCCCGCGAGGAAGTTGTGAATAATCTTGAGAAGTTTGAAAAAGAATTTCTTCTTTGATAAGTGGTAAAAAATCATGGTCAAGATTTGAAGACAAATCTTCGATCGTTGCGATACTCATCGGATTGGCCCACTGTTGGGTAACACCTTGACCAACTTTGTGCATGTGCGCCAAAGTTTTTCCGACGTTATATATTAAATCTTCCGTAAGATCTTCGCTCTCAATACCGCGCCCAGGAAGAAAAGATGTGACAATCGCGGGTTTACCTTTCAGCAAAGAGGCTTGCAAACCCTGATGATTAAACTGAGCAACCGGGACCTTAATCCCGGAATTAGAAAGCAACTTCATATATTCAAAAATAAATGGCAATGATTGGCTTGCCGTGCGCTTTTCTAAAAGGGTGAGGATGAAAATATTTTGATCAGTTGTAACAATAAAATTGCTGTTCTCAATCCCAGATAAAATTGGCTGAAAATTCTCAACCTCACCCACAGAATATGTATTGAAAAACTCTTTTACCTCTTCAAAAGTCAAAGGCGTATAAACCGCCATCTTAATCAGCCTTTTTGTTGATGGCTTCCGCATCTCGTAAAATGCGCGGAATATTGAATATAACATTCTCTTCAGTGATCATGATCTCTTCAACACTGACATTGTAACGCGTGTGCAAGGCGTCGATAACGCCCGACACCAAGATCTCGGGCGCGGATGCGCCGGCGGTTAACCCTAACACCATGTCAGCACGTAAGATTGGCCACGGAATATCATCCGCCGATTGCAACAAATAACCGTAAGGGCAGCCGTAATTGCGCGCCACTTCCACCAAACGGTTGGAATTGGATGAATTGGGCGCGCCAATAACAAAGAGAGCATCGCATTTTTCTGCCATCGCCTTGACCGCGGCCTGGCGATTTGTGGTTGCGTAACAAATATCTTCTTTTTGCGGGCCTATAATTCGTGGGAATTTTTGTTGCAAAGCCGCGATCACATCCGCCGTATCATCAACTGATAAAGTTGTTTGGGTACAAAATGCCAAGGCTTTGTTTTCTTCAAAAGAAAGTTTGTTGATATCGTCAACCGTTTCAACCAATGTCACAGCACCCTGTGGCAATTGGCCCATTGTGCCAATAACTTCCGGGTGACCACGATGACCAATGAGAATGATATGATGCCCCATCTTATAGTGACGCTCCGCTTCATTGTGAACTTTGGTCACCAAGGGGCACGTGGCATCAATATAGAACATCTGTCTTTCTTGAGCTTTTTGCGGAACGGATTTAGGCACGCCATGCGCCGAGAATATAACCGGCTGACCATCATCGGGAATCTCGCTCAACTCCTCCACAAAAACTGCGCCCTTTGCGCGCAGCCCATCAACCACAGTTTTATTGTGAACAATCTCATGACGCACGTAAACGGGCGCACCATATTTTTCTAATGCTTTCTCAACGATCTGAATAGCACGATCAACGCCCGCACAAAAACCGCGTGGCGCCGCCAACAGAATGTGAAGAGAGGGTTTTTTTTCCATGAAAGGCCTCAGGTCGAAGTCTTAGCAAAATTCCTCTTGGCATGCCATGATTTTTCGTGGAAAGTGGGGTTATGATTTCTATGCGCCCTCTTATTTTCACTTTTTTTTCTATGATAGTTTTAAGCGGCTGCGAAACTGTCTCCCGTACAGTTGACGACATTGATTGGCCCAAAATTCCCAAGCTTGATTGGACCGCGTCAAAGACAAAAACGTCCCCCACCCCTCAAGCCGAAGCAACCCTTCAACAAAGCTCATGCCCTGCCGTGGTCATTATTCCGGAACTTTCTTTGTTGACACAATTTGCGGGGGGTCAATCGCACAGTGCAAACAGTGAACAAGTGCGCACACGCTTTGATCGGGCTTCGGCGCAATGCCGTAATTCAACCAGCATGGTGGAAGTGGTTCTCAGTTTAAACTTCACCTCAGCCTTAGGCCCCGCTGGCATTAAAGATTCAAAAGTCCAGGCAAATTATGTCGCTCCTTATTTTGTTTCGGTTGTGAGTGAAACAGGCGAGATTATTTCTAAAGATGTTTTTGCCTTGTCTTTGGTTTTTCCGAAAGGGCAAACCAACATCATGGCGACGGAAACGTTGCGGCAAACAATTCCTTTATCATCGACACTATCTCCCGCAACCTATCGTATCATGATCGGATTCCAGCTTGATGGAAATGATTTGCTTTATAATCGTAGTATGAACTTGCCACCCGTGAATGTTGATGTTCAGGATGTATCGCCTGCGCCCACACTGAAAACCCCTGCGCCACAAGCATCTGAGGGCACAAAGCCTTTGTCAACAAAATCACAAACCCCCAAAACTTCTGAACGGCGCGTGAATGACTAAAGATTATTTTGATCATTTGTGGGAAACCACCCACACCACTCATCGTCATGTGCTTGACGCGACGTTTGTACAACTCAAAGCTAAAATTGAATCTTGGGTTGATATGGCCGTGTCTTCTATTGAGCAAGGCGGGAAAATTTTATTTTGTGGCAACGGAGGAAGTGCGGCCGATGCCCAGCATTTAGCTGCGGAGCTTTCCGTACGTTTATTGGGAAACCGGCGCGCAATTCCCGCCCTGTGCCTTAGCCTTGATCCTTCTGCGATAACTGCAACGGGAAATGATTTTGGTTTTGAAAATGTTTTCGCGCGCCAGATCGAAGCCCTGGGCCGACCCGGAGATTTACTGGTTGGAATTTCAACCTCAGGCAAAAGCCCGAATGTGATCAAGGCCATGGAAGCGGCACGTGCGGCGCATATAAAAGTCATTGGTCTTGGGGCCGCAGACGGTGGTGAGATGGCACGGTTATGTGATCTTGTGATCGGCGTGCCCGAAACACGTGAGACAGCACGTATCCAAGAAATGCACATTACTTTGGGGCATGTTTTCTGTTTTGCCCTCGAAAAACGGCTGAATTTAACTTGAGAATCAGGCCCGCCTGCCTTAAAATCTACGTCATATGAAATGACATAAGATTTTAGAGTGCTATGAACACAAAAACTCCCTACCCTTCTGTTGCGGATCTCAGTTTCGAAAACGCATTGGCCGAATTGGAAACGATTGTCCGTGATCTTGAAAGTGGGAAAACGAGTTTGGAAGATTCAATCATCTCCTATGAACGCGGCATTCTTCTCAAAGCCCATTGCGACAAAAAATTAAAAGACGCACAGATGAAAATTGAAAAAATTGTCATGACATCTGATGGCAATATCACAACCCAGCCCCTTGACCTCGAACAATAATTTAAAGACAGGATAAAATTTATGGCCCCGTCACCCCGCGAAGGTAACCCAGAACTCAAAGACGCATTGGATGAAAATGTTCAGTTGGTTGAGCGCACTGTCACCCGGCTTTTGCCTGAAACGGATTTGGCCGAAGCCCAGCTTTATGACGCGATGCGTTACGGTATTCTAGCAGGCGGAAAACGCTTACGTCCTTTCATTGTCATGCAATCTGCGCGTCTTTTTAATGTTGATCCTGCGCGCGCGAAACGCGTTGCGGCCGCGATTGAGATGGTTCATTCCTACTCGCTCATTCATGATGATTTGCCGGCGATGGATAATGCCGATATGCGTCGCGGAAAGTTATCCGTCCACAAAGCCTATGACGAAGCCACCGCTATTTTGGCGGGTGATGCCCTTCTTACCATGGCGTTCGAAATTTTGGCGGAATCGGATACGCACGAAGATCCGCGCGTGCGCTGTGAACTTGTTGCGGCGATGGCGGCGGCGGCGGGCCCGCAAGGTATGGTGGGTGGGCAAATGCTTGATCTCATCGGTGAGAATGAAAATTTTGATCTCGGTACAATCAGTCGCATGCAACGCATGAAAACCGGAAAGCTCATGGCTTTTGCATGCGAAGCGGGCGCAATCTTGGGTAAAGCCTCGGAGCAACAACGTAAAGCGCTTACAAGTTACGCGTATGATTTGGGCTTAGCGTTCCAAGTCACCGACGATATTTTGGACGTTGAATCCGACCCCAACACAATGGGCAAGCCTGCGAACCAAGATTCCCAAGCCGGAAAATCAACCTTTGTCTCAACCATGGGCAAAGACCAAGCGCGCATGCGTGCCGAGATGTTGGTCGCGCAAGCCAAACGCCATCTTCACATTTTTGAAGGTCGGGCAGTCATGTTGGAATTATTGGCTGATTACGTTCTTCAACGGCGGGCGTGATGCACGCAGAACCAATCATAAATCCATCTAAAAAGAAGACCTCTTCACTTCTCGATAGCGTGGTATATCCGCATGATTTAAAAAAATTCACACCCGAACAGCTTCCGCAACTTTGCGATGAATTACGCGCCGCAACTATTGAGGCCGTATCAAAAACGGGTGGCCACCTGGGCGCAAGCTTGGGTGTGGTTGAATTGACTGCCGCACTTCATTACGTGTTTGATGCGCCCTCTGACAAAATTATTTGGGATGTCGGACATCAAGCTTACCCGCATAAAATTCTCACTGGCCGCAAAGACCGCATTCACACATTGCGCCAAGGCAGTGGATTATCGGGTTTCACCAAACGCGATGAAAGTGTGTATGACCCCTTTGG
>JAIXWE010000115.1 GCA_027482195.1 Alphaproteobacteria bacterium
GCCCATTAAAAACAAAAGAATCGCGCCGCGTTGAAGTAAAAGCTCCGGGTGTTATTCCACGTAAGTCGGTGCATGAGCCGATGCAAACCGGATTAAAAGCAATTGACGCACTTGTACCGATTGGGCGTGGCCAGCGTGAGTTGATAATTGGCGACCGCCAAACCGGTAAAACGGCCGTTGCGATGGATGCGATCATCAATCAAAAATACGTCAACACATCTTCGAATGAAAAAGACCATCTTTATTGTGTTTATGTCGCGATTGGTCAAAAACGCTCAACCGTTGTGCGTTTGGTAAAGGAATTGGAAGAAGCCGGTGCGCTTGAATATTCCATCATTGTTGCCGCGACCGCGTCTGATCCTGCGCCAATGCAGTTTTTGGCGCCTTACACAGGTTGCGCGATGGGTGAGTGGTTCCGTGATAATGGTCTGCATGCTTTGGCAATTTATGATGACCTTTCCAAGCAAGCTGTGGCGTATCGTCAGATGTCGTTGTTGTTACGTCGTCCACCTGGTCGCGAAGCTTATCCGGGGGATGTGTTTTACATTCACTCCCGTCTTTTGGAGCGTGCCGCGAAAATGAGTGATGAGAATGGCGCGGGATCTTTGACTGCGCTTCCTGTCATTGAAACCCAAGCGGGTGACGTGTCGGCGTATATTCCGACAAACGTGATTTCGATCACCGATGGACAAATTTTCTTAGAAACAGGATTGTTTTATAAAGGCATTCGCCCAGCGATTAACGTTGGTTTGTCGGTGTCACGTGTGGGATCTGCGGCTCAGATTAAGGCGATGAAACAAGTTGCTGGTAAAATCAAGTTGGAGTTGGCTCAGTATCGTGAGATGGAATCTTTTGCTCAGTTCGCTTCCGACCTTGATGCGTCCACGCAAAAATTGTTGGCACGCGGTGCACGTCTTACCCAGCTTTTAAAGCAAGCGCAATACTCACCATTGACTGTTGAAGAACAAGTGGTTGTGATTTTTGCGGGTACACGTGGTTTCCTCGACTCTGTTCCTGTCGATAAAGTAAGTGCGTATGAAGCAAAGATGTTGAGTGATTTGCGTTCACGTGGAAAATTCATTTTGGATAAAATTCACGCGACCAAGGCTTTGGATAAAAGTTTGGAAGAAGATATTTCGGCCTTCCTCGAAACCTTCGGTAAAAGTTTCGCAGCACAGGCAGCATAATCATGACACAATCTTTGACATCTCATTTCTCTGAGGAAGGACAGGCGAGAGAGTTTTACATGAACTCTCTTGCGCCAACTCCTGAAGGGTATGTCGTGATTGCTCAAGATGAGAGTACGATGATCAAAATTGTTGCTCCGCGACCTGTTTCTCCTGCGCCGGAGGTCATATAATGCCATCCTTGCGTGATTACCGTGATCGGATATCGTCTGTAAAATCTACGCGGAAAATTACCTCCGCGATGAAGATGGTGGCGGCTTCCAAATTAAAACGTGCGCAAGAAGCGGCGCAAGCCGCGCAACCTTACGCATCATCCATGGCGAATATGTTGGCGCGTGTATCTTATAATATTGAGGCTGATGTCAGCCATCGCCTTCTCACCGGCACGGGGTCGGATAAAACACATTTGCTTATTATTGTTTCCTCTGATCGTGGTTTATGCGGTGGGTTTAACGGGAATTTGTTGCGCTTTGCGCGCAATGAAATTCGCCGTTTGGAATCTTTGGGCAAGTCTGTCAAAATTTTGTGTGTGGGGCGCAAAGCGCGTGACGGATTGCGCCGTGAGTTTGCAAATTATATTATCGATTCTGTGATCGGTTTGGGCGCAAAAAAACGTCTGAATTTCATTGATGCAACCGGTATCTCTGAGCGCGTGTTGTGGGATTTTGACCACAATATGTTTGATGTATGCACCGTCATTTATAATCAATTTGTTTCGGTTCTGACTCAAAAACCGACGTCGCAACAAGTCATTCCTTTTGCTATTCCAACGCCAACTATTGCGAACGAGAACCTTAAAACCGAAGGCACAGTTCACGTTGACGGAAGCCACAGCGAAGGCGTTTACAGTTTTGAGCCAGCAGAGGAAATTATTCTTGATCGTTTGTTGCCTAAAAACATCTCGGTTCAGATTTTTCGCGCGCTTCTTGACTCGGCCGCCGGCGAGCAAGCGGCCCGCATGACGGCGATGGATTCGGCAACACGAAACGCGGGCGATATGATCAAGCGGTTAAGCTTGCAATATAACCGGGCGCGCCAAGCTTACATTACCAAAGAATTGATCGAAATTATTTCAGGTGCGGAGGCTGTGTAGTATGTTTATTTTTCCAAAACAAGGATTAGCAGGTAAATCATTCGCAGATAAAGCAAATGAGGAAAGTGATTGGGCACAAGTTGGTTCAATTGATGTGATGGAAGATTTCACCCGCAAAATTGAATACGGCAATGATACGGGCCTTTTCTGTGTCACTGTTACACATGTTGCGAGTGATACTTTTTTAAAAACGTATTTCCAAGCGGCGTGCGCTCCATCTCCTGCAATTGATTTGGCGGATCTTAATAAGATCAACACTGCATCCGAACAAATGGTTCTTAAACTCGAAGGTTAAAAGAGGAAATGAAAATGGCTTCAGGTAAAATTTTACAAATCTTGGGTGCGGTGGTTGACGTCAAATTCGAAGACGGTAACGTTCCCGCAATTTTAAATGCGGTCACCACAATCAATGAGGGTAAAACCTTGGTGATGGAAGTGGCGCAACATTTGGGCGAAGGCACCGTGCGTTGTATCGCGATGGACACCACCGATGGTTTGGTGCGCGGCGTTGAGGTTCAAGACACGGGCGCGCCAATTTCTGTTCCTGTTGGCTCCGAAGTTTTGGGGCGTATCACCGATGTTATCGGTCACCCGATTGATGAGCGCGGGCCCATTCACACAAAACAATCTTATCCCATTCACCGTTCGGCTCCAACTTTTACGGAGCAATCAACGCAGGCGGAACAGCTGATCACCGGGATCAAAGTCATTGATCTTTTGTGTCCGTATGCGAAGGGTGGAAAAATCGGTTTGTTTGGTGGTGCGGGTGTTGGTAAGACCGTTACCATTCAAGAATTGATTAACAACATCGCCAAAGGTCACGGTGGTGTGTCGGTGTTTGCCGGTGTGGGTGAACGTACCCGCGAAGGAAATGATTTATATCACGAGATGATTGAAGCAGGCGTTATTGATAAAAACGACCTGTCCAAATCAAAAGTGGCTCTGGTTTATGGTCAGATGAATGAGCCGCCCGGTGCGCGTGCGCGTGTGGGATTAACCGGCTTGACCATGGCGGAATATTTCCGCGATGTCGAAGGTCAAGATGTTTTGTTCTTCATGGATAACGTGTTTCGTTTTACCCAAGCGGGTGCCGAAGTGTCGGCATTGTTGGGACGTATTCCGTCGGCTGTGGGATATCAACCAACTTTGGCAACGGATATGGGTGCGTTGCAAGAACGTATTACCTCAACAACCAAAGGTTCGATTACATCTGTTCAGGCGGTTTATGTTCCGGCCGATGACTTGACCGATCCGGCTCCGGCGACAACCTTCTCGCACCTTGATGCAACCACGGTTTTAAGCCGCCAGATTGCGGAGCTTGGAATTTATCCGGCTGTTGATCCTCTTGATTCCACTTCACGAATCCTTGATCCGCGTATTGTGGGTGAAGCGCATTATAAATGTGCCACGGATGTTCAAAAAACCTTGCAGACATATAAAGCTTTGCAAGACATTATTGCTATCTTGGGAATGGATGAATTGTCCGAAGATGATAAATTGGTTGTTGCGCGCGCGCGGAAGATTCAACGTTTCTTGTCGCAACCTTTCCATGTTGCCGAAGTCTTTACTGGCACACCCGGTGTGTTTGCGGAACTCGAAGACACAATTCGCGGTTTCCGCATGATTGTGGATGGCGAGTTGGATCATTTACCGGAAGCCGCATTCTATATGGTGGGCTCCATTGATCAGGCGATTGAAAAAGCCAAGAAAATGGCTGCGGAGGCTGCATAATAATGTCTTTGATCCCCGATCGTTTTCACCTTGATCTTGTCTCACCCGAAGCAAAATTGCTTTCGGAAGATGTGTGGCAAGTCAACATTCCTGGTGAAGAGGGGGATGTCAGTGTGCTACCCGGTCACATGGCCTTGGTGATGACCATGCGCCCTGGTGTGGTGGTGATAACGCGGCGCAAAGATGGGCCATCGGAACGCGTCTTTGTCTCGGGCGGCTTTGTTGATATTGCCCAAGCCCATTGCACGATTTTGGCGGAATATATGATTCCCGTCGCGGACTTGAATCCAGAAAATATTCAAGCTGAGCTTGATAGCTTAAAAGAAAAAATGGAAACGAATAACTTTGCCCTGCGTGCCCAGCTTCAACAAAAAATGGTCATTGCAACGGAAATGTTGAACGCCGTAAAACGCGCGGCTTAATTTTTCAAAAATTCTTTTGTCTGGTGAATAATCTCTGCCAATCCCAATCGCTCAATTTTCACGCCTTGCGGGAATGCGGTTAAAAGGCGGCTGGGTAAGCTTGAATCTAACATCACAAAAACACCTTTGTCATTCGCGCGGCGTATCAAACGTCCATAAGCTTGTTTCAATTTCAAACGTGTCAGCCGGTCATCATAAGATGCGCCACCAAAAAATTCGCGCCGTGATTTATGCAAGATAGACGCGCGCGGCCAGGGGACACGATCAAAAACAATCAAGCGCAATGACTCCCCCGGCACATCGACACCATCGCGCACGGCATCCGTTCCCAAAAGACACGAATGAATATCATCACGAAACATATCAACCAATGTGCCCGTATCAATTCGGTCAATATGTTGCGCCAATAACGAAAGTCCCGCCTCCCCTAAGGGGGATTGAATGCGTTCATGCACATATTTTAAACGTTGAATTGCGGTGAATAAACCCAACGCTCCCCCATTGCTTGCTAAAAATAATTCACGATAGGCGGCGGCAAGTTGGTCTTTGTCATTTTTTTTCACATCCGCAGCAATAAAAACGCGCGTGACATCAGCATAAGAAAAGGGTGAGGGAATTGAAAATTCCCCAATCGTATCAGATAAGCTTTCCGCACCGGTGAAAAGTCGTGCCGTGTCCCATCCGGTGATGTCATCCGCTTCAAGGCCTTGGTCGCGCAATGTGGCGGATGTAATAACAACACTGTGTGCTGAGGCTTTTAAGCTCTCCGCGAAAGGTATCAAGGGATTACGATAATGGCGGTAAATACCAACATCGAACATGCGGCCTTCCGTGCGGTCAAGACCCATCCAATCAATAACATTTTCCGGTATATTTTTATCACTCATATTCTGAAGGATATCAATCCATGGCCCAAGAATGTTTTGTGCGCGTCGTTCTAAAGATTGTGCAACTGAATCCATGCGCTTGCGCGTGTCGCTTGATAAAATATCCGCTTCACGATCGATACGTGTGCGTAAATGCTGGGCTAATTGCTGGATGGGTTTAAGAAGTTTTAAAAGATCATCTTTTAAAGGCGGAATCAGCGATTCCATAGAAGTGCTAATAGGGAATATATATGTCTCAAGGCTGTAAAAAGATTCTTCCCCGTTATTGCGATGATGAATTTGTTCAAAAACAGCTTTGAGGAATTTTTCAAAAGAATTGCCTTCTTCGGACCCTTGCATAACGGCGGCCCAGTCTTCACGCGGAAGGCACGCGGCAAAACGAATACACGATTCCAAAAGTCTGAGCCCTGTATCATCCGCACCCAAAACATCATCAAGTCGTTTTTTAAGACCGCGCGCACGGCTGCGTCTTCCGCCTTCTGGTCCAATGATCCACCGGCGGAAATCATAACCCTCTTGCCCGGTGAGGTGTGCAGCAAAGGCATTATCGGCCGCGGTAAAAAGATGGTGCCCCTCATCAAAAATATAATGGGATGGCGGTGTGGTGTTTTGAGACCCCATGGCGGTTTGCAACATGACCACCGCGTGGTTTGCAATCACAATCGGCGTTGATGCGGCGCGGCGCACCGCGCGTTCGGAAAAGCATCGTTTGTAATGGCTGCAAGCTGAGAAAATACATTCACCGCGTTGATCGGCCAATTGCGTTGTGAATTGATATCCGACAAGGCCAGGAAGCCAACCATGAAAATCTGTTCCTGTTAAATCGCCATCTTTTGTTTCCATGATCCAGCGCGCCATAAGCCCGGCCGCAACGGGCGCAAGATGGGATCGTGCGGTGATACTTGCCGCAGCGGACTCCTCAAAATTTAAAAGGCATAAATAATTTTCGCGCCCTTTACGTGTTGTTACTTTTGTACGACGTAACGATTCATCTTTATAAATACGCGCCGACTCTTGCTCAATTTGCCGCTGTAAATTGCGTGTAAATGTTGATATCCACACGGATGAATCATTCTGTTCTGCCCATAAACTTGCCGGTGTTAAATAACCCAATGTTTTTCCAACGCCTGTTCCGGCCTCGGCTAAAAGAATATGCGGGTTTTGGTCATCATCACGTGCGCGTAAATTATCGGCAATGCGGGTTGTGTAATTTAATTGAGGTGCACGGCTTTCGGCCGCGTGATCACTTTGCAAGATCGCTTTTAAACGGTTGCGCGCATCTTCGGGAGAGATTGGGTGTGAGGTATTTTTTGTATAAACAGGATCTTCATTCCATTCGGGTAAATCTTTCCATACAGAGAAAGAAGATGTTGTGGGTGTATCAACTCCGCATGCGGCAAGAATATGAGGCGACCAAAACCAACCTTGCATATTCTGTGCAATGGTTGCAATTTTCTCCCGTGCGGGGTGTGTGCCAAGAGATTGCAACAAAACATCGACACATTCCAAAAGACTGAGTGGTAAATCATCCGTCGCATCAGGTGGATCTAGCCCCAAAGCCTTACTAAGTCCCGCAATGGTGGGGACGCAAAACTGTGTTGGGTGAATGAAGGCATAAAGCTCTAAAACATCTGCGCCACGAAAGTTTTTTTGATTTAAGCGCTGGGCCGTGTAAACACTGTGACAAACTAAGGGAATGTCTTTGCCAATCAGGGCTGGAATATCCGACGCAATCGCCGGTTTAATCTCACCTGTTTTTGTTAAAACGATAAAGCCAGAGTGGGTGACGCATAAAACAGGTTGGTGAAGTGTGGCGGGCATTTTTCAACGCGCAATCAAGACATTGTAAAATGTATAGTTGTTCGTCGTTGTATTTAAAAAACACCCGGAATTACGACCGGCAAAGACCGTTGTTGTGCCAACGTCACCAATCACGGGCGCGGCGCTTCCAAAGCTTCCGACAAATTTTGTGGTGTCTAACGACGTTCGGCTTGGTATCGGGCTTGCGTTGATACCTAAGCGAAAATTGATTTGTTCACACACGGCCTGAAAAGCAGGCAAAATTTCCGCCATCACAATTAATTCATTGCAACGCGGTTGTGCGCAATCTGAACCCACTTCGAAAACTTGATTACCGGCCGAGAACGTCCAGACATTTGTGGTCGCACCCATATTCTCGGGAAAAAGTGGCCAGTTTAATCCTGTCCCTTCTGAGCGAAAGAGGTGGCACGAAAAATTACTTGGCGCGCCAGCATTTATATATCCAGCTTCGGTTAAATTCTCAAAACTGATTTGGCTTTCCGAGCATCCGCGCTGCATCAGGTTTTGAACATTGCTAGCTAAGGTATTTGCTTGGCGTAAGATTGATTGAGCCGCAACATCGGCTTGAAGTGTCGTGGTGCTGGACGATTGTTGCGAACTTCGCGTGATTGCCATGGTCAGGGCGGCAATCAAGCCAATGACAATGAGAACAAACACAATCGCGTTGCCGGAACAGGTTGGGGAATGAGGATCGGTTAAGAGTTGATTTTTCATGCGATTTTCCACATAGTTATAATCCTATTTCTAAACTAAAAACACAAGGTTTGTAAGAATGAAAAATCAGCCCAAAAATGACCAGGGTGGTAGTGACACAGCGACAACGAACGACAATATCCTCAGAAAAGCAAAATTAAAAAAGCTTTCTGATTTGGAACAGCTTGGTATTGAGCCATTTCCACATATTTTCAAGCCAACACATCAAGCCGCCGCACTTCAAAAATCATATGAATCTTTGGTGGCAGGTGAGGAAACCCAAGACAAGGTTATTGTCGCGGGACGGGTCATGGCCGCGCGCAATAATAATATGTTTATTGACTTGATGGACACAACGGGCAGCATTCAAATTTTCTCGCACAAAGATTCGATGTCGCCCGAGAATATGAGCCTTCTTGATTGCTTGGATCTTGGTGACATTATCGGGGTTGAGGGTGTGATACGTCGCACACCGCGCGGCGAATTATCGGTTCGCGCCTATAAAATTACAGTTTTAACAAAAAGCCTTCTTCCGCTTCCTGAAAAATATCACGGTTTAAGTGACGTGGAGCAAAGATATCGCCAGCGTTATGTTGACTTAATTGTCAATGAAAGCAGTCGTGATGTTTTAAGGGCGCGGTCAAAAATCGTCTCTGCTGTCCGCGAATATTTGGATGGTATCGGAGCATTAGAGGTTGAGACGCCTATCCTTCATTCAATCTTGGGTGGTGCGTCGGCGAAGCCGTTTGTGACAACATATAATGCTCTTGATGCAAATTTTTATTTAAGAGTTGCACCGGAGCTTTATTTAAAGCGTCTGATTGTTGGCGGTTTGAGTGATGCTGTGTATGAGATTGGACGAAATTTTCGCAATGAAGGTTTGTCGATCAAGCATAATCCGGAATTTACGGCCGTTGAAGGGTATCACATGTATATGGATTACAGTGATATCATGGATTTAATTGAAGATCTTGTCGGCCACGTCGTGAAGAAAGTTCATGGAACTCTTGAGATTGAATATGACGGCCAAAAAATAAATTTTGCTAAGCCTTGGAAAAGACGCAGTATGATTGATCTTGTCCAAGATGAGACAGGTATCAATTTCTTGGAATTTGATACGGCTGAACAAGCGCATCAGGCGGCGGCAAAGTTAAACTTAAAGCTCGATCCAAAGTTAAATTGGGGGCAAGTGGTTGAGCAGGTTTTTGCAGATCGCGTTGAGCATAAATTGATTCAACCAACACATGTAACAGATTATCCTTTTGAAATATCACCGCTTGCAAAAAACAGCCGTCTTAATCCGCGCTTGGTTGAAAGGTTTGAAACTTTTGTCAATGGGTGGGAGATTGCAAATGCGTTTACTGAGTTAAACGATCCGCGTATTCAAAGGGAGCGTTTCTTACAACAAGTGGAACAACGCGAAACTGGCGATGAAGAAGCGCAAATGTTGGACGAAGATTTTATCACTGCCCTTGAATATGGCCTTCCTCCAACCGGTGGGTGGGGAATGGGAATTGACCGATTGGTTATTCTTCTGACCAATAGCCAAAATATTCGCGAAGTTTTATGCTTCCCAACATTAAGGCCATTAAAATAGCGCATAAATTATGCGGTGCGCGGCGTGAATCCTGGGGGCGGAATTTCTGAATTCTCCATCTCATACGCGTCACCTTTTTGGGGTTCAAAATCTTTGCTCCAAAAATTTGTGATATGTGCCATGTTCGGGCGTTCGCGCTCTTCATTCTTTTGCGTAGGCGTTCCGATATAAATAAATCCTGCGATATGATCGTGATCATCTAATTTAAGGCTTGTGCGAATATGGGGATCATAGGCTATCCATTCACTCAACCAATTCGTGCCATAGCCAAGGGAGTTTGCGGCGTGACAGATGTTCATGCAAACCGCACCTGCGGATAAAATCTGTTCCCATTGTGGATGTTTGCCGCGCTTGATGCGTGATATCACGGCGATGATAGTGGGCGCGCGAAGGAATTTTTCTGATTCCAAATCTAACTTAGCATCTGTCGCATCTGGGTCACGTTGTGCATAAGCGTGGCGTAAAACCTGACCAAATTCATTGCGGGCGGTACCTTCAAAAACAATAAAATACCACGGTACATATTTTCCGTGGTCGGGCGTGCGCGCACCCACCTTTAAAATCGTTTCAATTTCCTCATGTGTTGGGCCTGGCTGTGTCATATGAGCCAGTTTTGTTGAACGGCGTGTTAAAAAATAATCAATCATACCTAGACCTTTTCGTTTGTGATGACTAGATTAACGTGATGCAATCGTTAGACAAAGCCCAATTTGATATTGTTTCTGATTTTCAACCTGCGGGTGACCAACCTGCGGCGATTGAAAAATTGGTCAGTGGCGTGAACGCGGGTTTGACGGACCAAGTTTTGTTGGGGGTTACGGGATCGGGCAAAACATTTACCATGGCGCACGTCATTGCGCATACGGGTCGCCCGACATTGATCTTGGCGCCGAATAAGACCTTGGCCGCACAATTATATTCCGAGATGAAATCATTCTTTCCACACAACGCGGTTGAATATTTTGTGTCGTATTACGATTATTACCAACCCGAAGCCTATGTGCCGCGCACTGATACCTTTATTGAGAAAGAATCCACGATCAATGAGCAAATTGATCGTATGCGCCATGCGGCGACGCGTGCATTATTTGAACGGCGCGATGTCATTATTGTTGCCTCTGTATCTTGTATTTATGGGATTGGATCAAAAGAAGATTATTATGCGATGAGTTTTGAAGTTTCAAAATCGCAACCTTTAAATCGTCAAGATTTTATTGGGCGTTTGATCGAGCTTCAATATACCCGTAATGACATTTCCTTTGAGCGCGGTACGTTTCGCGTGCGGGGTGACACGGTTGAGCTTTTTCCCGCACACGCGGAAGATCGCGCATGGCGTTTTTCGTTCTTTGGCGATGATATTGATGCGATGATTGAATTTGACCCACTAACTGGGCAAAAATTGGCACAGATGGAAACGCTGCGCGTTTTTGCGAATTCGCATTATGTCACGCCGGGCCCAACAATTTCACAAGCGATTGAGTATATTAAGCGCGATTTGAAAATTCGTCTTGAGGAATTGCAAGCGCAAAATAAATTACTGGAATACCAACGTCTTCACCAACGCACGCAATTTGATCTTGAGATGTTGGCAGCGACAGGTATGTGCCAGGGGATTGAAAATTACTCCCGTTATTTGACGGGGCGTCATCCGGGAGATCCGCCTCCCACTTTGTTTGAATATCTTCCCTTCGATGCGCTTTTGATTATTGATGAATCGCACGTGATGGTTCCGCAAATTGGTGGCATGTATAAGGGGGATCGTTCGCGTAAGGAAACGTTGGTTGATTACGGTTTTCGTTTACCAGCAGCACTTGATAACCGTCCCTTAAAATTTGAGGAATGGGAGCGAATGCGTCCGCAAACGATTTATGTTTCTGCAACGCCGTCTGATTGGGAAGTGAAAAAGTCGGGTGGAGTTTCTGCGGAGCAAATTGTTCGCCCAACTGGATTAATTGATCCGCCAGTTGATGTGCGCCCAACACAAAATCAAATTGATGATTTGATGGAAGAATGCCGCCTTACAATCTCACAAGGTGGGCGTGTTTTGGTGACAACCTTGACAAAGAAAATGGCCGAGGCCTTAACCGATTATTTGTCTGAAAACGGTATCAAAGTGCGTTATCTCCATTCCGACATTGATACGTTAGAGCGGATGGAGATTATTCGCGATCTACGTTTAGGTGTATGCGATGTTTTAATCGGTATTAATTTGTTGCGCGAAGGGTTAGATATTCCCGAATGTATGCGCGTGGCGATTCTTGATGCGGATAAAGAAGGATTTTTGCGCTCGCGTACCTCGCTTATCCAAACCATTGGGCGTGCGGCACGAAATGTGAACGGGCGCGCCATTTTATATGCAGACAAAATCACCGAGAGTATGAAGCGCGCCATGGAAGAAACAGCGCGGCGTCGTGCTAAACAAGAAGAGTATAATAAAGCTCATAACATCACACCAGAATCAATTCGCAAATCAATTGGTGATGTGATGGGAAGTGTCTATGAGAAGGCGGATCGCGTGTCTGTCATGGCGTTTGCAGATCAAGAGCAGGAAAAATTCGCACACGACCCGAAAGCATTGGCAAAAGAAATCAAGCGATTAGAGGAAGCCATGCGCAAGGCGGCTGCGGATTTGGAATTCGAAGAGGCCGCAAAATTGCGCGATAAACTGCGCAAGCTTGAAAATTTTGAGTTGTCGTTAAAGCACGCCCCGATTGAGAGTTAAGCAATCTCAACTTTACACTTCAAGGCATTTTGCCCGTTAGTGATTTCTTTCAAAGAGGTTTTTGCTTGCTCGATATCAAGCGTAATGCCGCCGGGTGATAGAGCCGCGTGTCGTCCGCCAAGTGCAATAATGTGCACATAAGCCGAGGCAAGACCCTTTAACGAATCGCAATCAGCCATTGCTGTCGATGTTTCTTGATTTTGTCCTGTGACGGTTAACTGCGCTCTTTCTTGGGGTATTAAATAAACATCGCCAGATTGTGGAGCGGCGGCAACATCAAACGCAATTCTCACCCCTTCATATTTAACCGTGAAGGGAAGGGGAATGACCAAGCTTGGCGCGGGGCTTTGCGGTGGAGTGCGGCGTTGTGCTGGTACTGGTGTGCTCACGCTGGTTAAAGCGGCGGCCATAAATAAGAATGGAAGTTGTAATGTTTTCATGTTGGTCCCTGTTCTTTGTTGTTTTTTCAA
>JAIXWE010000047.1 GCA_027482195.1 Alphaproteobacteria bacterium
AGCACATCTAAAATATAAATATTTATATTCTTCATTTTGTTTCACGTCACAAGGTAAATTACAATTACATTTTGGTAAAATATTTAATACTTCATTTTCAGGAAATTTATATTCTACATTAAATCTTACATATTTACCTCCCCTTATTTTTTTCCAATTTTCTTTATTATTTAACATCATCTTTTCTGTAATGGTATTCTCAACCCATAAACTATCATAATCATAACTATATTCATCATCAATATTAAAATTTTCTATAATTCCACCCCTATCAAAAAAAATATTATAATTTGTATTATAATCGTTATTATCAATTTTTGAATTATAAACAAAAAATTTACCTAATCGATTAACTGGATATATTGCTATAATATTTTTTGGCGGATAAATCGACGTATTTAATCCACCAATACCACCTTGATGTTCCCAAAATCTTCTATATAATCTTGATGTTTCTCCTATATAATAATAATTATCTTCACATTGTAAAATATAAACCCATTTCATTTTTGTTATAGTAATATGTTTTGTTGTATTTAAGTTTATTGAATATGTTTTTTTGTTTCACAATGACGTGTAAATAATATTTCAGCATAAGTTCCAAAATCACATTTTTCACAATAATATTTAAATTCTTTTTTTCTTTCTTCACTACTGGAATGATTAGTCAAACAATGAAATTTCATACAAGTTAAATTATTTGTATTATAATCACAATACTTACATTTAGGTTCTAATATCTTATCACTTCTCGTTTTTCTTTTTCCATTA
The DNA here is from genome assembly GCA_027482195.1 of Alphaproteobacteria bacterium. GTDB lineage: Bacteria > Pseudomonadota > Alphaproteobacteria > Micavibrionales > Micavibrionaceae > Micavibrio_B. Next base: position 772 of record JAIXWE010000047.1, read on the forward strand.
TTTTTGTGCTTATCACTTTCTATATGTTGTTTCCAATGTGCAGGATAAATACATTGATAATTACAGCATTCGCAATAATATTTGTTTTTTGATGTATCATTCTCCATTTATAATTATATGTATTATAAATAAATTATGTTTAAATAATTTGCGTTCAAACTACTTAAAAATAAAATATTTATAATATATATATAAAATGAAAAAGAAAAAACTTAAGGAAGTTTTCCAAGAATTTAGGAATAATGAAAAATCCGCTTACAAAACTTTCAAAATTCCATTGAAAACAATTTTACAAAATCGTGATACGACACAACCAGTCATAAATCATTTGGTTTTTGAAATGAATGATTTGGTTATTCATACATACCAATTTATTCGTTTGTATGTTTTACATCAATATACCAAAAAACTCCCCTTACATGAGTTAAACGAAACCTTTATCTTATATTGTATCAAATCTTTAGGCATTCGTGATAATAGAGGTAAGAAAGGAAAAGACACTGAACTATTGGATGTGTTGGAAACTTTTTACCAAAAAGAATATCAACCTTTATTGAACCATCAAAAAACAAATCTAAAAAATACTACTTTTTTACTACCTTATTTAGCAACACAAATTCATACTTCTTTGAATAATAATTTGCAGGAACACTTCATTCAACATTTGTTGCGATTTATTAACAAAACTACAAATGAAATTACTGAAGATAAAGCAACCTGATTTCAATTCAAAAAGAACCTTATGGAATTAAGTGAAACCGATGAAATGTTTTCAAATTGGAAGCAAACACACTTACCTAATATTCTTCCTGAAAATATCAAAAAATCAATCCATTACGATGTAAAAGTAAGACCATTTGAATACTTGAAAGGAATGTTGTATATGAATTCTGTATTAGAAAAGCAAGAAAGTAAATTATTCCAACCATTACCATTAAGAAACAATATTATTCCAAAACATATCATTATTGATACAGCCAGTTTGATAAATTTATTTTCACCTGAAAAGGATAAAGAAGGAACGAAAATCAAAACAGGTGAATTCTTAAGTAATGTGAAAGATAATCAAAATGAAGTGTGGTGTAATTTCTTGGATATGAAAAATAAAATATTCAAGAACAAACATTACCAGTTTCATAATCAAATACAAACAGATGGGATTTCTTGTTGTTTATTATTTATAAGAAAAGATTTGAAAGACAGGAAATGGGGTTCTAAAGTTCCTGTTTTACAAGAACAAGATTTTCATAATATTGAGGATTTATCCAAAGAACAATTAGATACTTTGAAAGAAAGAAATATTGTTGGTTGCGACCCTGGAAAGCGTTCATTAGTTTATATGATGGATAAAAATGGAAACAAATTACAATACACAGCACCACAAAGAAAACGAGAAAGCAAAGCAAAAACCAACCAACGAATTTTATTAGAAGAAAGAAAACGAAATGGAATTATTGAAAAAGAAACACAATTATCCTTTCAAAATAGTAAATCAGTTGATTACGAAAAGTTCAAATTGTATCTTGTAGAAAAGAATAGATTAAACAAGGAAACAACTGATTTTTACAAAAAAGAAACTTGGAGAAAAATGAAATTCAGACAATATAGTTATGGTAAGAAAAGTATAAATACCTTTTTGAATAAAATAAAGGAAACTTTTGGAGAAAATATTCTAATTGGGTATGGAAATTGGAGTAGGAGTAGTCAAATGAAACATTTTATGCCTACGATGAATAAAGGATTAAGGAAACTTATTCATAAGAAATATGATACAATAACCATAAATGAATGTAATACAAGTAAAAAATGTTGCGATTGTAATAAGGATTTAGAATATTACAAGGATAAGGAAGGGAATAAGGTATTTCGTCTGTTAAAGTGTTCTGATTGCGTGAGTTGCGAAA
>JAIXWE010000019.1 GCA_027482195.1 Alphaproteobacteria bacterium
CAAAGGATAAAAACAATGACGATATCAAGCGCGCGCAAAATTTCTGATGAAAACGTGACCTCTGTTCTTGAGATCAAAGTTCTTGATCATGCAAAAAATCTTCCTCTTCCCGCTTATGCCACGGATTTAGCGGCCGGTTTTGATGTGCTGGCGGCGGTTGATGCCCCCGTGATAATGGCACCGCAAGATATTACCCTCATCCCAACCGGTTTATGCATGGCCTTGCCCGCTGGGTTTGAGGCGCAAGTGCGCCCCCGCTCTGGCTTGGCTGCAAAAAATGGCATTACGGTTTTAAATTCTCCCGGCACGATTGATGCAGATTATCGCGGCGAAGTAAAAGTCATTTTGATTAATCACAGCAAAACCCCCTTCACCGTTGAGCGCGGCATGCGCATCGCCCAGATTGTCATTGCAAAACACGAACGTGTTGAATTATGTGCCGTTGAGACTTTAAGCGAAACCACGCGCGGCGCGGGTGGGTTCGGCTCGACTGGCGTTAAATAAACATGCTTTTCCCCTTGGAAAAACACGAACCGCACGACACGCCAATGATGGTGCAATATAAGGCCATTAAGGCCGCGCACCCGGATTGTCTTTTGTTTTACCGCATGGGTGACTTTTACGAATTATTCTTTGATGATGCAATTACAGCATCAAAGATTCTTGATATCACCCTCACCCGGCGCGGCAAAAATGATGGCCAAGATGTGCCCATGTGCGGTGTGCCTTTTCATTCTTGTGATCCTTATATCGCAAAATTGATCAAAGCCGGCCAACGTGTAGCCATTTGTGAGCAAGCCGAAACACCCGAACAAGCTAAAAAACGCGGCGGATCAAAAGCCTTGGTGAAACGTGATGTCGTGCGCATCATCACATCCGGCACCATAACCGAAGATCATTTATTAAATGCGAAGGCACATAATTTTCTGGCTTGTGTGGCACATATTCAAGACGAATATGCGGTTGCTTGGTGTGATGTTTCAACAGGTGCGCTTTATGCACAAACAACACACGCACAAGATTTGAGCGGCCTTTTATACAGCATTTCCCCATCTGAGATTTTAATCGCAGATGATTTTGACACCATGCACCTTTCTGATTTTTCAAATAACCTTAATCGCCAACCTACCATTTTATTCAGCCCGCAAAACGCTGAACAAGATGTGTGCAAATATTTCTCTGTGGGGAATTTGGCAGCCTTTGGAAGTTTCTCGCGCGCAGACTTATCGGCTCTTTCTGCTCTTCTCAAATATCTTACGCGCACACAAAAAACGGAGAATATCAATCTTTGTAAGCCAGAAAAACGAACCAGTCAGAAAGCGATGCTGATTGATCCGGCAACACAAAAAAGCCTTGAGCTGATACGCACGCAAAATAATGAACGGCTGGGCAGCTTGCTTGCCGCGATTGATCGCACCCTCACCACGGCGGGTGCGCGCCTTTTACAAATGCGCTTAAGCACACCTTTATGTGATGCACCCAGCATTAATCAACGCCTTCATGATGTTGATTCGTTTGTGGGAAATAGCCCCCTGCGTGAAGCTATCCGCGCTTTTCTCCAAAAAACACCCGATATGGAGAGAAGCCTTATGCGTCTTGCCTTAAATCGTGGTGGCCCGCGCGATCTTTTGGCACTAAAAATCGGTTTATATATGTGTCGTGAATTGCGCGCACTATTGCTTGAAGCACATGCGCAAAACTTTGAAACTTTTATCAGCAATCTGAGTTTAAGTGATGTCCAACATCATTTCGCTGACACGCTTGAAAACTTATTGGCGGATCCGCTTCCTTTTCTGGCGCGTGACGGCGGATTTGTAAAAGCGGGATTTTCGCCACAACTCGATCATTTGAAGAATTTGCGTGACAATAGCCGCCAAAAGATCGCAAGCCTTCAAAGCAAATATATTGTCGAAACCGGCATTGAAAGCTTAAAAATTACGCACAACAACATCTTGGGATTTTTTATCGAAGTTCCAAGCAAGCGCGCGGAACGTCTTTTGATTGCCGCAAATAATAATCAGCAAGATAATCCCTTTATTCATCGCCAAACAATGGCAAATGCGGTGCGGTTTACTACAGCTGAACTTGTGGAATTGGAGCGCGATGTTGCCTCGGCGGCCGAGAAAACTTTAGCGATTGAGTTAGATATCTTTGAAACACAAAGACAATCCGCCGTTAATATCCGTGATGATATTTTACGGTGTGCACAGGCGGTGGCGGCGTTGGATGTTGCTTGCGGCTTGGCGTATCTTGCGGTGGAACAAAAATATATTAAGCCAATCATTGATACGTCGTCCGCCTTTCACATTGAAAAAGGCCGACACCCGGTTGTGGAACAAGCTTTGCAACTTCATGCGCAAAATTTTCATGCGAATGATACGGATTTATCGCCGTCGCAATCCTTGTGGTTGCTTACCGGGCCAAATATGGCCGGAAAATCAACGTTTTTGCGTCAAAATGCTTTGATCGCCATTTTGGCACATCTGGGAAGTTTTGTCCCAGCAGCTTCGGCGCATATTGGTGTGATTGATAAAATTTTCTCCCGCGTTGGCGCATCGGATGATTTGGCACGCGGGCGATCCACATTCATGGTCGAGATGATTGAAACCGCAACCATCTTAAACCAAGCCACAGAAAAATCTTTGGTGATACTGGATGAGATCGGGCGCGGCACATCCACCTATGATGGTTTGTCCATTGCATGGGCATGTTTGGAACATCTTCACAACCATGTAAAATGCCGTGCTTTATTTGCTACGCATTATCATGAACTCACCGCGCTGCAATCTACCCTTCAAAATCTTGCCTGTACGACGATGCAGGTGAAAGAATGGAACGGTGAGATTATTTTTCTCCATCACGTTATCACAGGAACGGCGGATCGTTCTTACGGGATTCACGTGGCCCAACTTGCCGGCCTTCCCGCAAATGTTATCACCCGCGCCACAGAAATTTTGCAGGGACTTGAATCACAAAAACAAACCAGCCCGGTGGCGTCACCGCCCCCTCTCGCTGCCGCCAAGCCTGTTGAGATCAAAAGTCTTACAGATATTGAATTACGAAAAATAAATCCGGACGAGCTAAGCCCGAAAGAAGCTCTTGAAGCCCTTTACCGTCTGAAAAAGCTTGTTTCCTAGCGCGTTGACAAAAATCCCATCTCCGCTATCTTCTGGCAAAGGTTGCGGGCCCCTCTGGTCTTTCTTAAGATGATGTCGGAACCAGATTTTATTTCATTTTAAAAACAAAGGCTCACGACTATGGATGCATTATTACCTTTCTTAATGTCTGATTTCCTCGGCACCCCAACTTGGTTTTGGCTTTCCTTCATCACCATGGTGATTGTGCTTTTGGTTTTTGACCTTGGAGTCTTGCACCGCGATAATCACGAGATTGGCATTGCCGAGAGCTTAAAGCTTTCCGCTTTTTATATTGCGATGGGTTTATCCTTTGGCGGCTGGGTATGGTTAGAGCGCGGCGCGCAAAGCGGCATGGAATATATGACTGGTTTTGTTGTTGAGAAAACCTTGGCGATGGATAATATTTTTGTCATCGCGATGATTTTCTCCTTCTTCGCTATCCCGCGCATGTATCAACACCGTGTTTTGTTTTGGGGAATCTTGGGCGTGATTGTGTTACGCGCCATCATGATTGGCCTTGGTGCCACACTTGTGTCCCAATTCGCATGGGTTCTTTATATCTTTGCATTATTCCTTGTTCTGACGGGTTACAAGCTTTTGGTCTTTACGGACGGCTTGCAATCGATGTTCGTGAATTACCCAAAATCGCGGCTTTATACGACCGTTGCATGGGTTTTAACTTGCGTTGCCATGGCTTATGCCGCACATATCGGCATGTCGGAAGTCGGCGAAACATTATGGGTGAAGTTATTGGTTTATGCCTTAACGGCTGGAACAGCGTGGCTTGGGTTCAAGCTTGCTTATCTGCCGCCGCAGGAAGAAAAAGATCTTTCCGAAAATCCGTTTCTGTTATGGCTGAAAAAGCATTTACGCGTGACCGAAGATTTACACGGACAAAATTTCACCGTGAAATTGCCTGATCCCAAAACCGGAAAAGTGGTGACGTTCTTTACGCCTCTTTTCTTGGCATTGATCATGATTGAGATTGCGGATTTGATTTTCGCGGTTGATTCCGTGCCGGCAATTTTTGCGATCACAACCGATCCATTCATTGTCTATACCTCAAACATCTTTGCGATTTTGGGATTGCGGGCGCTGTTCTTTGCTTTGGCCGCGATGATGGCACGCTTCACATATCTGAAATATGCCTTATCGGTGGTTCTTATCTTTATCGGTTCGAAAATCTTTATCTCGAACCTTTTGGGGATGGAAAAGTTTCCGGCCGCTCTGTCATTGGCGATCACTTTCGTGATTTTGGCCTCTGGCGTGGTTTATTCCCTTTATAAAACTCGGGGAACACAGACCTCTTAACCATTTTTTTCTTTGTCCCTTGAGGCGTTCTGGCGTAATTTTCGTATTATGAAGAACGTACAGGGGACAGAAAAAATTCTCACCGCTACGGTTGTGGTCACGGCACTCGGCTATTTGGTCGATGTGTATGACATGCTTATTTTCAACGTCACACGGGTTGCAAGCTTGACCGACCTTGGCTTAAGCGGCGAAGCATTGACCGATGCCGGCTTATTCATCTTGAATATGCAGCTTTTGGGCTTTCTTCTTGGCGGCCTTTTCTTTGGCGTGTTGGGCGACAAGATGGGACGCAAAACATCTCTCATGGGATCCATCCTTTTATACTCCTTTGCGACCCTTGCCTGTGCCTTTGTGCAAAATACGGATCAATATGCGCTATTGCGTTTCATTGCGGGCTTTGGCCTTGCGGGTGAGATTGGTGTCGGCGTCGCCCTTATCACCGAAACATTGTCGAAAGAAAAACGGGGCCTTGGTGTTACCTTTTTTGGATTCATCGGTATCTCTGGTGCGGTCATTGCCGCCGTGATGGCCGAGATGTTATCGTGGCGCACATGTTACATTATTGGTGGTGTGGCGGGGCTTTTGCTTCTTCTCACTCGTTCGATGGTTTTGGAATCGGGCATGTTTGAAGAAACAAAAAAAGAATCTATCAAACGCGGATCCTTGCGTCTTTTGTTCTTACGCCGTGATTTGCTTGCAAAATATATACGTTCAGTCCTGCTTGGCGCACCGATCTTTTTTGTCATCGGCATTGTTTGGACTTTAGCACCTGAAATCGGCAAAGCCTTAGGCACAACAAGCCCTATTAGCGCCCCTATCACCATCGGAATTGGCTATGCGGCTTTAATGCTCGGGGATGTTTTGGCGGGGTTATTGAGTCACCATTTTCAATCGCGCCGTTCTATCATCGGATGGTTTCTGCTTATCACGGCGGTTGCCCTTTACATTCTGTTGCATCAAACACATATGACACCCGCAATTTATTACAGCTTTGCCGCCTTGATGGGAATTGGCATTGGGTATTGGGTGAATCTCATCACTCTTTCGGCTGAACAATTTGGTACAAATTTGCGCGCGACCGCCTCAACCTCTATTCCAAATTTTGCACGCGCAACGCTTCTTCCCCTGAATCTTTTCTTGGCCTATGTGAAAGAAGATTTCGGTATTATCGCGGCCGTTGCCTTTTGCGGAGCCATTGCTTTTGGTGTGGCGTTGTATGCCTTGGCATACATTGAAGAAACATTTCACAAAGATTTAAATTACAACGATTAACACTAGAGTTCCTCAAACACGGTGATCTTTTTCTTACCCGAAGATTTGATGCGCGTGTGCTGATCATAAACCCATTTTACCGACTTGCCGAAATCGGTGTCCTGTTGCTCGCCGTAAAGGCTGTCAAATATATGGCCTCGGTCATAAAAAACGGTTTCCCCGTTCAAAAGCCGGGACGCTAACGCGAAAAACTTTTCTTTATAATCATCGATTGAGTTTGCTGAAAACTGATCACGCAATCCAACAATATCAAGAATATAACTTTCTGTTTTTGAAGATGGCTCAATTCCATCTAAGCCAATACAAGGCTTGCCGAGAAGCAATGTATCAATAATTGTATTTGTGTGCCCAAAGGGGAACGGATTGAGAATAATATCCGTCTGCGCGAGAGCGTCAAAATACTCCGGATATGTTTGCCACCCGTGATACGTGAGATGTTTAAATTTACGCTGTAAATTCTTCTGCATATAAAGTGTTTCCATTCCCACACTGCCCATGTGGAAATTAAAGTGAATGGGGAAGTTGGCCTGCGCCTCGATCTCCATCAACATCTTGAGAAAAGGATAAGAAACTTTGATATTTGATCCCACAATCGACACGCGCAGAGGTGATGAATCTCCGGCTTGACGCGCGCGAATATTACGTTCCAAAATATCTTGCTTCGACATGTTGGGGACAAAACGGAAAGGTTGGTCATCCACGACATACGTATCTTTTGGGAAGGCTTGCGGGTCATAAAGCCCGCCCGGGCCATAAACATAGTCGATCTGGTTGCTCATCGTCGTTGCCGGGTGACCAAGCCCCATTAATTGTATGGGCGCAAACCGAATAGTTGATGCCACAATCCCGTAAAAAGACATACCGACAGAGGGAAGCACAATCATATCAGGAGTTAATGTGTACAATCGGTGCATAAACTCGCCAATATTGCGATAGGTAATAATATTTTCAAACTGTGTTTGGAAATGAGGATCGAATTTTGCGTCTTGTACCAAAAGAACCAAATCAAATTCACTTTCAAGTGACTTCACCCAAGCACCCCACCCCCGATTCATCGCATGGCCTTTCGCGAATTCTTCGGTAATGACCACCATCAAAGGTTTTTGCGAATGACGTTTTAAGGGTGGAAGCTGTGCCGCATCTTCTTTGATCTTTTTAAAGTCACGTTGATAAAGGGAAAGATAACGGCGCAAACCTTCGTTGATATTTTCTTTTATCAAATGCTTTTCGGAATAATCCAGATAACTGCAATGGAAATAAGCAACAAGTGCCGTCGAAAGCACTTGATATTCATCGCCAATTTTTTCTAACTCTTGGCGCAATTCCATCAATTTGATTTTATTGTTATAAATATTGCGATCAAAAATCTTCGCATAAAACATATAAGCCGCAACAGCAGGCACACGATATTTTGTATCTACGCGCTTTAAGATGGAAACAATATCAAGCTCGGTGTTCATGCTTAAAAGAAGCAAAAGACGCTTTTGATCACCCTCTGACAATGGCTCTTTTTGTGCAAGAATATTTTTTACCATCACATCCGTATCATCCATACCAAAGAGATAAAATAAATTATGCAACGCTTCGTGATAGCAAATTAAATTGATAAAACTTTTTTGTGGGATCTTTGCGTCAGGATCATTCAAAAGAGCTAAAAATAACTCACCAACTAATGCACCAAAATTCTCAATATATTTTCGACGATCTTCGTCTTGAAAACCTTTTTGTAATGCAATGTTAAAACCCAGATTATAAGAAGGCGTGAGGTTGGCCAAAAGTTTTCCAAGATAATCCCAACATCCGGCCCAATCCCCTTGCGAAAGATACATCATGACCTGGTCAGGATTAAAAGTAGGGGCGGAAGATGTCGGGCTGTCTGTCATTTTTTTTCCTAAAACTGAAGTGACCAAAATTTTATATTATCGGCCACAGGATGAAAGCCATTCTTTTTATATAAATTTTGCGCGGCGATATTATCCGCACTAACTTCTAAACGAATACCTTGCGCACCTGTTTGCTGCGCAAACGCAATAGACTCCTGTAAAAGTTTTTGAGCCAAACCTTGGCCTTGAAACCCTAAACTCACGCTGACACTGGTGATAAAATCCATCTTTTGAGGATCGCGGTTATGATAGATGGCAACAAGCGCAATTAATTGGTCATTCGCCCACGCTTCATAGCGATATGCTTTTTCGGTGATCTTTTGCGTGTAAAGATGAAGGTCGACGCGCGCTCGCAATTGTTCTTGGAAATGAGAATCACATGTCAAGAAATGATCGTGAATCTGCTCTACTGATGCCTTATCTTTTGCAAATGAGATCATGTGGGTGACTCCAAAACCGCCAATCCAAATCCATCACGTCCGAATTTGTTTCCATTATACAAAAGATAAATCTTATCCTCGACCTGAAATAAATTTGGATAACACTGCATCTCACTATCCCACCCACTCTCTGAGGGCATCATACCACCTGCGAAATCATCACGATGCCATGTTTTAAGATCACGCGAGACAGCATAACCAAGGCGGTAAGATTTTTGTGGGTCTGTACGAAAGCCAAAAACATCACGGTAACAAAAAAACATGTGATAAAGATTATCCCATTTAAGAATGGTGGGCAAAGCCTGGCATTCATTTTTATGAAGCCGATCAGAAATAATTCTGTGCCCATCACGGTTCCAATGAATGCCGTCACGGCTCGTGGCTTGTGCAATTTTATAGACGCGGTCGGCAGGCGCGTCTTCTGACTCCCTAACGCATTTAAGCCCAAAAATATACCACATATAATAAATATCTGCATATTTGCGAACAAAGGAATCCCCCACCAAAAAAGGCTCACGAAGAGAAGCCGCCAAAACCGGGCCCGTTCCATGACGTGTAAAAGTTTCCCCACCATCAAAACTTTCAACCAAACCCGTTGCCGTATCAACCGCAACCGACACGCGCCGGTTCCACCCACATGTATATGCGAGAATACGCCCACCATCTTCAAAGGGGCTGAAAGGAAAAATACCATGTTCATCAAAAGTGCCGCGATCACCCAATAAAATGATGGGTTTTTTTGCGATGCCCAAAATTTTTTTCATCTGCAAATCAAAATCAACATACGCAACATGACTCAGAAACATGTTTTCTTGTTGTGGATCTTTTGCACGCGTTGAAAAATATATACGCACACGGTCATTAAGAACCAAAGCCTGCGGCGATTGTGCAAACATCCCCTCACCCACGGGCAATACATGCTCACGCGGATTAAAGATCAAGCCTTGATTCTTCCAGCGCAAGCTCTTCATACAAGATCACCTTCTAGCTCCGCGACACCAAAACCTTCGCGCCCCACGCCATTCCCAAGATAGAACATAAAAATTCGGCCCTCAATTTCACACACATGCGGATAGCTGATCATTTCTGAATCCCACCCTTCATGAGAAATATTAATGCCAACGCGCGCGTCATCACGCACCCAGTATAGCCCATCATTTGACCATGCGTAACCGATACGATATCCGCCCTCTTTGCTGCGATAATTTTTGCTGTAACGATAGCAAAAAAACATATGATATTTTCCATTACGAAAGATAACATCTGGGCTTGCTTGACACTCATCTTCCTCAATACGTGTTGGAATTAAATCGCGATTTTCTTTGACCCAATTTATACCATCATCCGAGCGCGCCATGCGAATGCGATAAACTGGCTCTGCGCGCCCGTCATGCATGATCCATTTTTTTCCTGCGATATAATATAAAAACCATTGTTCCCCAAACTTACGAATTTTGGGGCCACTCATAACAAAAGGCTCATCTTGGGAATAAGAAATAATTGGACCCGGGCCAACACGCACGAATGTCTTGCCGCGATCCTCACTCACCGCCATACCGATAGCCGTGTTAAACGGCACGGATTGACAGCGCGTCCATCCCGCATAATAAGCACGAACAGTGTTCGCGTGACGGATAACGGAGACGGGATATGTTCCAAACTCATCAAATGTTCCTTTTTCGCCCAATGACAAAATTGGATTTTCGGCAACATTCTTAATATCAAAAAGTTGTGCACGGTCAAAATCAACATAAGAGGAATAACTCACATACTGCCCCGACATATCGGCTGGAGGGCGGCACGAAAAATAAACACGTACAGTATCATCAAACAAAAGAACGCAAGGCGCTTGTGCAAATTCTTTAAGCCATGCGCGCCCTTCAACTTCATGTGGCTTAAAAACTAACCCTAATTTTTTCCATTTAAATTCAGACGACATTATTTTTTAACCCAATCAAATTCATGGAGAAGCTTTTGAGCATCTGAGATATCATTAAACATCAACACATCTAAAATTGATAAAAAAGGTATAAAATTATTTGAAAATTGCACATAGGGCTTTGGTCGCGCCCGCAAAAAGTTTAACTCAATATCATGCTCTGCAAAAGTGCGGGGATCATATAAATCAAGACCACCAATTGGGTTAATATAATGTGTCGCATTTGTTTTCTTACAAATCTCGATCACTTTTTCTTGTCCCTTGAAATCGCTTAAATTGAGATTTGATGAAATGATAAGCGGAGTGTGAATTTCAAGCGCCGTCATTATTTTTTGAATTGAATTCAGAATATAACGAAACAAATTTGTTTCTTCATACAAAATAATATCTTCAAAGAACGAAAAATTTTTCTCAAAAAAAGGGGCCTTACGATAAGCCTCGCGAAGCTTGCGTATTAATTTAAGACGGTCAAAATCATCGGTCAAAAATCGGTTCACCACATTCAAGTGATCTGAATCTGCTTTTAAGGGGATGGAAAACAAGGCATCTTTTCCATTTTGTAAGAACCGGTTTCGATTGATCCAGCCCTTTTTTGTATATTGAATTTCATCATAAATGACAAACGCATCAACAAGCTGGATCAATTGCCAATACCCGATATATGGCAGAAAATAAGGTTGCATAATGGCAATCGTTTTTTGTGACATCATAAAGACCGCTTGATGATGTCGGCGATTCGGATCACGCTTGCTTCATCCAACTCTTTATAAAAAGGCAGTGAGAGCACACGCATAGCAAGCGACTCCGACACCGGACATGGATCAGCGTTCGTAACATACGGCAAGGTATTGAGTGATGGGTAAAAATAACGCCGTGGAATAATATTCTCCGCGGTTAAATTTGCGATGACCTGTTTGCAAATGTCAGGCGTTTCAAAAACTACGGGGTAATAGGCATAGTTGTAAGAAAAATCGGATGGGTGGAAGGGACGTTGTAGTTTCTCAAGTGGCAAAGCTTGGTCATACCACGTGGATACTTGCGCACGATCTTGAATAATTTTTGCAAAATCCTTCAAATTGCATTGCCCCATCGCAGCTTGGAATTCCGAAGCTTTGGCATTAATCCCTAAACAAAAATGATCATCCCCGATATGACCGAAACTCTTTAAAAGGCCTATTTTTTTATGTGTCTGCTCGTCATGACTGATGACACACCCGCCTTCAATTGTGTGAAAAACTTTTGTTGCATGAAAACTGCATGTTGCAGCATCCCCATATGATAAAAGCGATTTGCCTTTATAATCTGCTCCAAAGGCATGCGCCGCATCATAAATAATTTTTAAATTATGCCGGCGGCCAATATCCTCTAATGCCTCGACATCACAAGGATATCCAAAAACATGCACCGCCATAATTGCACGCGTTTGTGGAGTAATCGCGGCCTCAATTTTATTGACATCGATACAAAAAGTTTTTGGGTCAATATCAACAAAAACCGGACGACACCCTTCCCACATAATGGATGATGTTGTTGCAACATAAGAAAAAGGCGCTGTGATGACCTCACCAGACGTAATATCAAACGCGCGCAAAGCAAGTTGCAACGCCAAAGTTCCGTTGGTTACAAAATGAAAATAAGGGTTGCGCAAAAAAGATTTTAATTCGGTCTCAAGCTCGGTCAAAAGCGGGCCTTGGTTTGTTAAATGCTCATTTTCCCAAATGCGGTCAATCTTTTCTTGAAAGGCCACGCGATCTGGAAGATAGGGTTTGGTAACAAAGATTTTTTTCATATACGCATGATAGCAAAATACCGCCTGATCACAAGTAATTTAGGCATATAGAAAAATTTTGTTGCGAATGCTAAACTCATTTTTATGACACTTCTTGTAACTGGCGGTGCCGGGTTTATCGGCTGTAACTTCATTCATGATTGGCTTCAAAAGAATGATGAAAAAATCATCAATCTTGATAAGCTGACCTATGCTGGCAATCTCCACTCGCTGGAATCTGCTCTCAATAATCCGCGCTTTGCTATGATCCGAGGAGATATTGGTGATACGAACCTTATTGAACAGATTCTTAAAACCCACAACCCACGTGCGATTATAAATTTTGCCGCCGAGTCGCATGTAGATCGTTCTATTCTTGGGCCAGAAGATTTTATCCAAACAAATATTGTTGGCACGTTTCGACTTTTAGAGACCACACGCCATTGGTGGGGGGCACAAAGCGCGACAGATAAAAAATC
>JAIXWE010000043.1 GCA_027482195.1 Alphaproteobacteria bacterium
ATCTGCGTTTGATGTTGTTGGCAGACCCGAAAATTACCCTGATGGGGCTTGTTGACCGGGATCATGATGATGAGGAGAGTATCATAAATGACATAAAACAGGAAGTTGAAGATGTGCTTCTTGATCTTCGCGAAGGAGAGATTTATGAATCAGAGAAGATTGAAGAAGATTTGCGGGTAGCTGTTCGTCGTCTTTTAAATCAAATTTTTGGAATTAAAACAAAGGTTTCTATTCATCTTTTAAGAATATAGGTGAGATATGGGTTGGGTGTCGGGTACGGCTGTTTTCTTTATGATTTGGTGGACATTAATTTTTTGTGTTCTGCCATGGGGGAACCGTATGCAAGATATTCCCGAGGGCGGGCAGGCGGGGTCAGCTCCGATTAATCCGCGGATTAAGGAAAAATTCATCGCCACAACGATTGTTTCGGTGATAGTTTGGGTGATCATTTATGCCCTTATTGAATCAAATCTCATCAGTTTTCACGAGATGGCAAAAGAGCTTGTGAAAATGGATGAAGCGGTAACACAAAACTTGAAATAACATGGAACAGTGTATGAAAAATTTTTTGCTTCTCACCCTTATGATTTTAATGCCTTTTGCTGCGCTTGCGCGTGATAAAACTGATGGCCAAAGCGAGACATTGGCCGTGCAAACAATGTTGTGTCAAAAATTGGCGCAACACACACCATCAAATGATGTCAATTTTCAACCGGGTGTGGATGCGCAGGGAAATGCGGTTGCCCCGGCCGATCTGAATGCGACCCAGCCCATCGTGAAGCACTTCATCGAAGTGCCGCTCACAATTGATTTGGCACGAAGAATGAATTTGAGTGTTGCGGGCGCAGAAATGCGCGCCAATATTGGTGTTTTGCGTTTAGGCACACAAGACGGATCCGTCATATTTAATGGCCAAGACATTACGCAATCCGCAAAAATTTTATGTGATGGTGGAACGCCACCCGCAACAATTGTGACATCACCTGTTGGGCTTCAGCAAAATAATAATGTTATGCCGTCACCTTCTATGCCTTCCTCAGCGCCGATGGTTGATCCTAACGCGCCGCCATTGCCGGCGACGGCTGCCCCATCCGCCACATCATCCCCTTAATTTTTTTGAATGAGTTTTGCAATGACCAACGTCGCCACAAAGACTGATAAAAAACCACAAACGGCCATCAGCCCTACACGCGCGGAAAATTTTCCGGAGTGGTATCAGGAAGTTATTAAGGCGGCGGAGCTTGCGGAAAATTCCCCCGTGCGCGGATGTATGATCATCAAGCCTTACGGCTATGCGTTGTGGGAGAATATTCAAAAACAGCTTGATGATCGCATCAAAGCCGTGGGTGTTGAGAATGCCTATTTCCCGCTTCTTATTCCTTTAAGTTTTATCAGCCGTGAAGCCGAACATATTGACGGTTTTGCAAAAGAATGTGCGGTGGTCACCCATCATCGTCTGGAAAAAAACAGCGAAGGAAAATTGGTTCCCGCACCCGATGCGGAATTGGAAGAACCGTTTGTCATTCGCCCCACATCCGAAACAATTATCGGCGACGCCATGGCGCGGTGGACACAATCTTATCGTGATCTTCCTTTGCTCCTTAATCAATGGTGCAACGTCATGCGTTGGGAAATGCGCACACGGTTATTTTTGCGCACATCTGAATTTTTGTGGCAAGAAGGGCATAACGCCTTTGAAACCGCGGATGAGGCCGAGGCCGATGCGCGCAAAATGTTGGATGTTTACAATGATTTGTATGTGAATGCGTTGGCTCTTTCTGGTTTTTGTGGTGAAAAAACAGCCGATGAGCGTTTCCCGGGCGCGATACGCACTTATACAATTGAAATCATGATGCAAGATGGCAAAGCATTGCAAGCTTGTACATCGCATAATTTGGGTCAGACATTTGCAAAATCGTGCGATATTAAGTTTCAAGGTCGTGACGGGCGCGAGCAATTGGCCTGGACAACATCGTGGGGACTTTCCACACGCTCTATCGGCGGGTTGATCATGTCACATGGCGATGATGACGGATTAATTATGCCGCCGCGCGTGGCCCCTGTGCAAATTATTATTCTCCCCATCATGAAAGAAAAAAATCCGGCTCTTTTAGAGCATGCGGATCATTTGAAGCGAAATCTCCAAGCGTTGGGTATTCGCGCAAAGGTTGACACATCGGATGATCGCGCGCCGGATAAAATGTGGCGTGCCATTAAACGTGGCATTCCCATTCGCGTTGAGATCGGGGAGCGGGAGTTAGCCGAAGGTAAGCTTACCTTTACGCGCCGTGATTTGGGCCGTGAATCAAAAACAACCTGCTCAGAAAATGAGTTTTTAGAGAGTGCGCAAAACACTCTCGATGCTATTCACGAAGAATTATTAAATCGTTCGCGTACCCGCGCAAAAGAGATGATAAAGAATGTAACCTCACTTGCTGAGCTGAAAGATATTTATCAATCAAATTTTTCAGGTTTTGTAAAAGCTCCGATCGCGGTTTTGGATGATCCGGATTACCAGACAATCAAAAAAGAATATTCCTTATCGGCGCGCTGTATTCCTTTTGAAGATGAGGGCGCAACCGTCCTTATTGGAAAGTCGTACTGATCATGATCTCTGCGTTTGAATCTTTCGTTGCTTTTCGTTACTTGCGGGCCCGTAAATCCGAAGGATTTGTTTCCGTTATTGCGGGCTTTTCTTTTCTTGGAATTATGTTGGGTGTTGCGACATTGATCATTGTCATGTCGGTGATGAACGGTTTTCGTGCGGAATTAGTCGGACGGATTTTAGGATTAAACGGACATTTGAATATTTACACCCAAGGTGCGCCACTTAATAACTATACGGATTTGCAAAATAAGGTAAAAAATGTCGAAGGGGTTATCTCAGCTGAACCAGTTGTTGAAAATCAAGTTCTTGTGAGTGTGAATGGCGCGGCCGCGGGTGCGGTTGTGCGCGGCTTTTCGGAAGAATATTTGAAACGAAAACCACTTCTATCCACCTCGATTACCGAGGGGCGAGCGGAAGATTTTACGGGCGATGTTGCCGCCATTGGTATCAAGATGGCGGAGCGTATGAACATCAAATTGGGCGACACAATTACGTTGCTCTCCCCGCAAGGGAAGGCGGGGCCGTTTGGAACCATTCCGCGTACCATGCAATATCGTGTTGCGGTGATTTTTGATGTTGGCATGTTTGAGTATAACAGCGGCTTTGTTTTTGTGCCTCTCTCATCGGCGCAACGTTTTTTTGGTTATGCTCCGGATACCGTTTCGATGTTGGAGATCATGTCAAACGACCCGCAAAAAATTGACGGTATCAAAAATGCAATCGCGCTTGTGACACAAGGTCAGGCGGGCGTTTACGATTGGCGCGATGCGAATGCGTCCTTCTTTAATGCGCTTCAGGTGGAACGGAATGTGATGTTTTTGATCCTGACTTTGATCATTCTTGTTGCGGCTTTTAATATCATTTCAAGCATGATTATGCTGGTCAAAGATAAATCGCGTGATATTGCGATCATGCGCACGGTGGGTGCGTTGCGTGCAAGCATGTTGCGGATTTTTATGCTAACAGGAGCAAGTGTGGGAATTGCCGGAACGGTTGCTGGCGCGGCCTTGGGAATTACGTTTGCGTTGAACATTGAAGCTATTCGTCAGGGGCTTCAATCTCTCACCGGCACGGAACTATTTTCGGAGGAAATTTATTTCCTCTCAAAACTCCCCGCGCAAATTGATTGGACTGAGGTCGTAGTCGTGGTCGGTATGGCCGTAGTTCTCTCTATTCTTGCAACACTTTATCCGGCGTGGCGTGCGGCAAAACTCGATCCGGTGGAGGCGTTACGCTATGAGTAATTCACTTCTTCTTGAGGCAGATGGATTGGAGCGCACCTATATTCAAGGTGATAATCAACTAACAATCTTTCGTAATTTGAATCTTAAATTAGAGCCAGGTGAAATTGTCGCCTTGGTTGGTTCAAGTGGTGCGGGTAAATCCACGCTTCTTCAAATGATCGGCCTTCTTGATACGCCAACACGTGGCAAAATTATGATGGCGGGAAAAGATGTCTCGCACTTGAATGACGAACAACGCACATTGCTACGCCGTCAGATGTTGGGTTTTGTTTATCAATTTCATTATTTGCAACCTGAGTTCTCAGCGCTTGAGAATGTGATGTTGCCGATGATGATCAACCATGTTTCCAAATCACAGGCGCGTGAAAAAGCAACACAGCTTTTAACGGACATGAAACTTGGCGCGCGGCTTGATCATCGTCCTGCGCGTCTTTCTGGTGGTGAACAACAACGTGTGGCGATTGCCCGCGCGCTTGCGAATGATCCCAAAATTCTTCTTGCGGATGAGCCAACCGGCAATCTTGATCCGAATACAGCTGATTCCGTTTTTGATATTCTTCTTAATCTTGCACGCGAAAAAAATGTGAGCGCAATCATCGCGACACATAATATGGATTTGGCACAACGTATGGACCGCATTTTAGAATTAAAGAACGGCCAACTTAAACCTTATTGAGATTTTCAATCATGGCGCAAACGGCCCGCTTTGTTCATCTGCATGTCCATTCGGCCTATTCCTTGGCCGAAGGGGCCATTCGTCTTTCCAAACTTGGAAAATTATGCGCGGAAGACCACATGCCTGCGGTGGCCGTTACCGATACATCCAACCTTTTTGGTGCGATGGAGTTTTCCT
Source organism: Alphaproteobacteria bacterium (assembly GCA_027482195.1). GTDB lineage: Bacteria > Pseudomonadota > Alphaproteobacteria > Micavibrionales > Micavibrionaceae > Micavibrio_B. The sequence goes on from JAIXWE010000043.1 coordinate 4,706, forward strand.
CGGAATGCGTCAAGGCCGGTATTCAACCCATCATCGGTTGTCAAATTTTGATCGGTGATGACGAAGCGGAATTGGTTTTATTGTGCCAATCTGAAACCGGATATCGCAATTTATGCCATCTTGTGAGTCAATCTTTTCTAACCTCTGACGGAACGCGCAAACCACGCATTTCATGGGATGAATTAGAGTCTTACAACGCGGGACTTTTATGCTTAACCGGCGGGCTAAGGGGGCCGGTTTCAAAGGCCCTTCTTGGGCGTCGCCCCGATGAGGCGTTGAAAACAACACAACATCTTAAAAATATTTTTAGTGATCGGTTATATATTGAATTGCAACGCCATAACATGGCGGAGCAAGACATGATCGAGGAAGATTTAATTAAGCTTGCCTATGATCTTGAGATTCCACTTGTTGCCACGAATGATTGTTATTTTCCAACAAAAGACTTTTATGATGCGCATGATGCACTTTTATGTATTGCCGACGGGCGTTATGTGACGGAACAAGATCGCCGTCGTGTAACGCGCGAGCATTATTTTAAATCGCAAGATGAAATGGTTGCACTGTTTTCTGATCTTCCTGAGGCTGTTGATAATACAATTCAAATTGCGCAGCGTTGTCATTATTTCCTCGAAACGGTCAAGCCAATTTTGCCCCCGTTTGAATCTGAGTCAGGTTTAAAAGAACCTGAAGAATTACGCTGGCAATCTCAAGAAGGTTTAAAGGAAAGATTGGAGAAATTTGTTTATCCGCTTTGTGATGCTGCGGATAAAGATTCCAAAACGAAAATCTATCAAGATCGTTTGGATTTTGAAATTAATACCATTATTAATATGGGTTTTGCTGGATATTTCTTGATCGTTTCTGATTTTATTAAGTGGGCCAAGGCGCAAAATATTCCGGTGGGCCCTGGGCGCGGGTCGGGTGCGGGGTCATTGGTAGCGTGGGCTTTGCAAATTACGGATCTTGATCCCATTCAATTTAATTTGCTTTTTGAAAGATTTTTAAATCCTGATCGTGTGTCGATGCCCGATTTTGATATCGATTTTTGTCAAGATCGGCGTGATGACGTTATTCGTTATGTTCAAGATCGTTACGGGCGCGATCGTGTTGCACAAATTATCACCTTTGGGCAATTAAAAGCACGCGCAGTTGTGCGTGATGTTGGTCGTGTTTTGCAAATGCCTTATGGGCAAGTTGATAAAATTGCGAAAATGATTCCCAACCATCCCGCCAATCCGATGACACTGGAAGAAGCGTTGGAAAAAGATTCCGAACTTCAAGCACAACGCAGTGATGAAACCATTAATCGCCTTTTGACAATTGCGCTTCAGCTTGAGGGTTTATATCGCCATGCGTCAACCCACGCGGCCGGAGTGGTTATTGCGGACAGACCGCTGGAACAACTTGTTCCCGTTTATCGTGATCCATCATCCGATATGCCGGTGACGCAATTTAATATGAAGTATGTTGAGTTGGCGGGCTTGGTAAAGTTTGATTTTCTTGGCTTAAAAACACTGACCGTCATTCAAAAAGCGGTGGAGTTGATTGCCGATAAGGGCGAGAAAATTGATATTTTGAAAATCCCGCTTGATGATACAAAAACATATGATTTGATTTCAGCGGGTCAGACGGTTGGAATTTTCCAGCTCGAAAGCTCTGGCATGCGCGATACACTGCGTAAAATGCAGCCCAACCGTTTCGAAGATATTATCGCGCTTGTGGCGCTTTATCGCCCGGGGCCGATGGATAACATTCCGAAATATTGCAATGTCAAAGCCGGAAAAGAGGCCGCAGATTATCTTCACCCAAAACTGCAAGAGATGCTTCAAGAAACATACGGCATCATGGTCTATCAAGAACAGGTCATGCAAGCCGCCCAGATTTTAGCGGGCTATACATTGGGAAGTGCGGATTTATTACGTCGCGCCATGGGTAAAAAAATTAAATCTGAAATGGATGCACAGCGCGAAAATTTTGTAAAAGGTGCGGTTGCCAATTCAAACATCAAACCTGATCGTGCGGAAGTTATTTTTGAGCAGATTGAAAAATTTGCGGGTTACGGTTTTAACAAATCACACGCCGCCGCCTATGCCCTTATTGCTTATCAAACTGCGTGGCTTAAGGCCAATCATCCGGTTGAGTTCATGGCGGCGTCGATGACGCTTGATCTTGATAATACCGACAAATTGGCACTTTTCCGTCAGGCTTTGGACAAGATGAATATTCCTCTTTTACTGCCCGACATTAATCACTCCAGCGTTTTATTTGCGGTCGAAGGGCACGCCATTCGGTATGCATTGGCCGCGATCAAAGGTGTCGGGGCACAAGCAATGGATTATGTTGTCAAAGAGCGTCACAAAAACGGGCCTTACACATCACTTGATAATTTTTTGGGGCGACTTGAATCCCGTGTCATGAATAAAAAACAATTTGAAAGCCTGGCGGCGGCCGGAGCTTTTGATAAACTGCACGCAAATCGGGCGCAAATTTTTGAAGGGGCTGAGAAACTTATTCATTACGCCCAAGCGCGCGCAGAAGATCGCGCCAGCAATCAAAACAGCTTGTTCGGAAATGATATTATCCCTGAGCGTGATGGGGCGGCGCAACTTCTTCCCACACTTCGTGAATGGTCGCCTTTGGAAAAATTATCACATGAATTTGATGCAATTGGTTTTTATCTGTCTGCACACCCGCTTGATACCAAAAAAGGTCAGCTTGAAAGACTCAATATCATTCCGATGGCACAGCTTGATCAGATCTTGGCGGATCGTTCAACCGCGCGGGTACAAATGGCGGGTGTCGTTATTCGCAGAGCTGAAAAAATTTCACAAAAAAGCGGTAATAAATATGCTTTTCTCACATTGTCTGATGCAACCGGAATTTTTGAGATTACGTTATTCTCCGAAATTCTTGCGCGCACCCGCAAATATTTGGATGAAGGCAAATCACTATTGCTCACCGTCGATGTCGAAACACGGGAAGAGCAATTGCGCATGACGGCACAAGATATTCGCCCGTTAGACGAGGCGCTTGCGGATCGTATCCGTGAGGTGGTCATCAGCATTAAAAATGATCATGCGGTTCCGATTATTAAATCACGTCTTCATGATGAACAAAAAGACGGCACGGCTCATGTTTTCATTACCCTAACAACCGCCGCGGGAGAGAATGTGAAAATCAAACTTCCGGGTGTGTATCATTTCAGCCCCGAAACACGTAACGAGCTTTACCGCACGGAAGGTGTCGCGAGCGTGAGTGAGTTGTAAAGATGAGCTTTTTTGAAATTTTTTATTCTCTTTTTATTTTAGCTTTTATTTTTATAGCCATCATTATTTTTCGTCATGAAAAGATCTCCGGAATTTCCGCAACACCAACCTTGCGCCGGACACGCACAGTGATGATTAACATGCTCAAAAGGCATGAACTACATCCGGTAAGAATTTATGATTTGGGCAGCGGCTGGGGTGGGCTTTTACAACGGCTCCATAAAGAATTTCCAAACGCGGCAGTTAGAGGGTATGAAACATCTTTTTTCCCGTATTGGGTTTCAAAAATCTTCACATGCTTTTCAAAAAACATTCAGATTGAACAAAAAAACTTTTTTGAAATTGAGTTCACGCATAATGATGTGGTGATGTGTTATTTGTCCCCGCAACATATGGCGAAACTTAAAAGCAAGTGGGAGAGTGGCGCAGGGCATCCGGGGAGTGTCATTTCGGCTTCCTTCCCGATCAAGGGGTGGGAACCAATTATGGTAGAAAAGCGTGGCAAGCTGATTCCATCTTTTATTTACCTCTATAAGTTATAGTTTATTTACATAGTCATAGACCTTTGTTAGAATATATCTAAATATACAAGGAAGGCTCGGCTAAGCTTTTCCCTTGCATTTTCGGGCTCAAACCCGTATAAACACATCAACTTTAATAAATTCACATGCGGAAATCGGGCGGTTGCCTGCCTGAGACCCGGTGTTTAGCCCTCAAGCTAGATACTATTCCGCAGAGGCTTTAACCGGATAGAAAAGGAGACAACCCATGTCCATGCCTGAATTTTCAATGCGCCAATTGCTCGAAGCTGGTGTTCACTTTGGTCACCACACACGCCGTTGGAACCCAAAAATGCGCCCATTTATTTTCGGTGTGCGTAACGGCGTTCACATTTTAGATTTGCAACAAACTGTGCCGATGTTGGAAACCGCGTTGCGCGCCGTGCGCGACATTGCGGCCAATGGCGGGCGTGTTTTGTTCGTGGGAACAAAGCGTCAAGCACAAGAAAAAATTGCCGAAAGCGCAAAGCGTTGTGGTCAATACTACGTCAATCATCGTTGGTTGGGTGGTATGTTGACCAACTGGAAAACCATGTCGACAACCATTGCGCGCTTGAAAGAGCTTGAAATTATTTTCGCAGGTGACCGCAAAGGTTACACGAAAAAAGAATTGTTGATGATGGCACGCGAGATGGAAAAATTGGAAAAATCCATCGGCGGAATTAAGGATATGGCTGGTCAACCTGACGCCATTTTCGTGATCGACACCAACAAAGAAGATCTCGCGATCAAAGAAGCCAACAAACTCGGCATTCCTGTGATTGCGATTATCGACAGCAACTCAACACCCGAAGGTGTGACATACCCAATCCCTGGTAACGACGACGCACTGCGCGCGATTGAGATTTATTGCGATCTTTTCTCGTCTGCGGTTCTTGATGGTATCTCAGCGGAATTGTCACGTTCAGGCAAAGATTTAGGTGCGGCGGAAACCCTTACGGTGGAAATTCCACCTGCGGCAAACGAAGCATCGGATGATGTGAAATCTGCGGCAAACGCGTAACTCAACTTTTTAACAAGAAGGAATAAACACATGGCTGATATAACTGCGGCAATGGTAAAAGAACTGCGCGACAAAACTGGCGCAGGTATGATGGACGCGAAAGCGGCACTCGTTGAAAACAACGGCAGCATGGATGATGCGGTTGATTGGTTGCGCAAAAAAGGCTTGGCGAAGGCCGCGAAAAAATCTGGCCGTACTGCGGCGGAAGGTTTGATTGCTGTGTCAACGGATGCGTCGGGTAAAACCGCCACGGTGGTTGAGGTAAACTCCGAAACCGATTTCGTTGCACGTAACGAACAATTCCAAGCTTTCGTGCGCAAAGTTGCGGATGTTGCTCTTTCCACCCAAGACTCTGTTGAGCACTTGGCGGACGCCGCGTTTGATGCCGGTAAATCTGTGAAAGAACATTTGACGGATCTCATCGCAACAATTGGCGAAAATATGAATCTCCGTCGTTCGAAAAAAATCGAAGTCTCAAACGGTGTCGTGGCAACTTATGTTCACTCGGCTGTGGCTCCGAATTTGGGTAAAATCGGCGTTGTCGTGGCGTTAGAGTCAACGGCTTCGGCTGATAAGCTTCAAGCGTTGGGCAAGCAATTGGCGATGCATATCGCAGCGGCGAACCCAGAATTTTTGGATGTGGCCTCGGTTGATCCAAAAGCTGTTGAGCGTGAGAAAAATGTTCAACGCGAAACAGCGCGCGCATCGGGTAAGCCTGATGACATCATTGAGAAAATGTTGGAAGGCCGCATGCGTAAATTCTATGAGGAAGTTTGCCTTCTTGAGCAAGTGTTCATCATGGACGGCGAAACACGCATCAAAGATTTGTTGGCAAATGTTTCGAAAGAAGCGGGTGCACCCATCACTCTCAAAACATTTGCACGCTTTGGCGTTGGTGACGGGATTGAGAAGGAGCAAACCGACTTCGCATCCGAAGTTGCGGCGGCTGTTAACGCTTAAAATTCCAAACCCCACTGTCAAAACGGTGGGGTTTTTTTCTTGTGGCTTGCGCCGCAATTTTTGTGTGCGTAAAATCAAATTCCGAAAGGGTTTATTCCATGTCCGCTGTTTGCTCTATTCCGACTTCATCCTCACCCAATCTTAAATATCGCCGCGTGTTGCTTAAAATTTCCGGCGAGGCATTAATGGGCCCGCGCGAGTTTGGTCTTGATCCCGACACGGTCGCGCGGATTGCCGATGATGTAAAGCAAGCGGTTGATATGGGGGTTCAAGTTTGTATCGTTGTTGGTGCGGGAAATATTTTCCGCGGTGTCTCGGGTGCATCGGATGGGATGGATCGCACCACGGCGGATCATATGGGCATGCTCGGGATTGTGATTAACGCACTGTGCCTTCAAAACGCGCTTGAAAAAATTAATATTAAAACGCGGGTGCAATCGGCGATCAGTATGGATCAGATTTGTGAGCCGTATATTCGCCGTCGCGCCATGCGCCACATGGAAAAAGGCCGCGTGGTAATTTTTGCGGCCGGCACGGGTAATCCTTATTTCACATCTGACACGGGGGCATCATTGCGCGCCTCGGAAATGAATTGTGATTTGATCGCCAAGGGCACAAAGGTCAACGGAATTTATACGGCTGATCCGTTCAAAGATCCGGAAGCAAAAAAATATGATAAGTTGGCCTATATGGATATTTTGACCAAAGATTTAAAGGTCATGGATGCAACGGCGGTATCATTGGCGCGGGAAAATAAAATTCCGGTGATGGTATTTTCTATTCGTGAGCAAGGAAATTTTGCAAAAGTTTTGCGTGGTGAAGGGGAATTCACCATCGTGACGGATGAGAAGTGAGAAGGAGTTTGCAATGTCAAATATAACAGATTTAAAACAACGTATGTCCGGTGCCATTGAGGTTTTGGAAAAAGAATTTTCAGGCCTGCGCACGGGCCGTGCATCGACCAACATGTTGGAGCCGGTTACGGTTGAGGCTTATGGATCACGCATGGCGCTGAACCAAGTTGCCTCCGTCAGCGTGCCTGAACCACGTCTTTTGACTGTTCAGGTGTGGGATATGACACAAACAAAAGCTGTTGAGAAAGCTATCCGTGACGCGGGTTTGGGTTTAAATCCGCAAGCTGAAGGATCTCTCATTCGCGTGCCAATCCCGGAACTTTCGACCGAACGCCGTACGGAACTTTCAAAAGTTGCTGGAAAATATGCGGAAAATGCACGCGTGTCTGTGCGCAATGTGCGTCGCGATGGAATGGACGCCGTCAAGAAATCGGAAAAAGATAAATTAATTTCTGAGGATGATGCAAAGCGTCAGTCGGAAGAGATTCAAAAACTAACGGACGAATTTATCAAAAAAATTGATACGATGTTGGCGGCGAAAGAAGTCGATATCATGAAGGTTTAATTCATGAATGATGTGTCACCACCCTCCGTTCCGCAACATGTGGCCATCATCATGGATGGTAATGGACGTTGGGCGCGCGCGCGCAACTTACCCCGCACGGCCGGTCACCAAAAAGGGATTGAGGCAATCAAACGTGTGACCGAAGCCGCGATCGAACTTGAAATTCCTCACCTGACTCTCTTCGGTTTTTCATCTGAGAATTGGAACAGGCCTCGGGAAGAAGTTTCCGAATTGATGCGGCTTTTAAGGTATTACTTGCGCGCAGAAACTGCGGAGTTGCACAAAAGCGGTATTCGTTTGGGTGTCATTGGTGACCGCGGCGCATTCGATCATGATATTGTTGAAATGATTGAAAATGCGGAGCGCTTAACGGCGGATAACAGCCGTTTAAATTTAACTATCGCACTTAATTACGGTGGGCGGCAAGATATTTTGCAAGCCGTACAACAAGTCACCGATCATGCGTGGCGGCAAAATAAGCATCTTACAAAAAATGAAATTGAAAATTTGTTTCCGCAGTTTTTGTACACGTCTGGAATTCCAGATCCTGACATGATGATCCGCACCAGTGGCGAGCAGCGTATCTCTAATTTCCTCATCTGGTCGTGCGCTTATACAGAATTTTATTTTTCCGATGTTTTGTGGCCAGATTTTTCGAAAGATGATTTGGCATCGGCTTTGGAATCTTATCAAAAGCGTGACCGTCGTTTTGGTGGCTTAAAAACAGATCACCATAAACTATAAGGCTGATCGACAATGACGCGCAATTTTGCATTACGTTGTTTATCGGCTTTTTTTCTCATTCCTTTGACTTTTTTTATTATTTATCAAGGGGGATGGCTTCTTGGCGTTTTTCTTACCTTTGCCTATGCTGTCTCTTGTGCGGAATGGTACAATCTGGCGCGTAAAACAAAACGCGTTTTCTTTTATACTTTTGTTGGCATTCTTTATATTTCGATTTCGTTTTATGAATTTACTTACCTTCGTTTGTTTCTTGATGGCGGAATTTATCTCGCTCTTGTTCTTCTTTTTTCTATATGGGCGGCCGACACGGGGGCTTATGTGTTTGGAAAAAATTTCGGCCGCAGCCACATGTCACCAACCATCAGTCCGAATAAAACCTGGGCCGGTATGCGCGGTGCCATGATTTGCACAGCCTTTACATTGGTCATACTTTTATATTTTGCGCCAATGGTCAAAAATATTCTTCCCAATTCCATCATGCTGAACTGGCAACATCTTTTTATTCTCATCCCCGCGGGCATTGCCTTGGGGTTTGTGGCGCAAGTGGGTGATTTATTGGTATCCGCTTTAAAACGAAAAGCGCAGAGCAAAGATTCCGGTTCACTTATTCCCGGTCATGGGGGCATTTTAGATCGTATTGATTCCTTATTATTGGCTGTGCCTGTTTTTATTCTAATTTGCAGGTATGTTTTAAATGTCTGAGAAAAAACGTATCGGTATTTTAGGCTCAACCGGATCAATTGGGTGTAACGCTTTGGATTTGATTGCGCATCATCCGGAGAAATTTTCTTTGGAATATATCACGGCTGGAAAAAACTGTGATCTTTTAATCGCGCAAGCCCTCACGCACCGCCCCAAACATGTCGTTATTCAAGACGAAACGCAGTTTCAAAAATTGAAAGAAGCTCTTGCACCGTATGATATTAAAGTTCATGCGGGCAATGAGATGATTGTTGCAATCACAAGTCATGAAGTTGACTTGACTGTTGCGGCGATTGTTGGCGTGGCGGGTTTACGCCCAATGATCAATGCGTTGAAATATTCGCAAGCGGTTGCAATCGCGAATAAAGAACCGCTTGTCGCCGCGGGTGATTTGGTCATGGCATGTGCCAAAAAATATAATGCCAAAATCCTCCCCATCGACAGCGAGCATAATGCAATTTTTCAAGTCTTTGAGGAACATAATCGTGCGTCAATTGCGCGGCTTGTGCTGACGGCGTCGGGCGGGCCATTTCGTGTATGGACAAAAGATCACATTCAAAATGCCACACGCGAAGATGCTTTGAATCATCCCAATTGGAAGATGGGGCCAAAAATCACAATCGACAGTGCGACATTGGTCAATAAAGCGTTGGAGCTCATTGAGGCGCATTATCTTTTTCAAATGCCTCACGATAAGATTGACGTTGTGATTCATCCGCAATCCATCATTCATTCTTTGGTGGAATATGAAGATGGGTCTTATTTGGCGCAAATGGGTGCGGCCGACATGCGCACACCGCTTGCTTATGCATTGGCGTGGCCCCAGCGTATGCAGACATCAGGTCAGCGTTTAGACCTTTTGCGTATGCCGACATTGAGTTTTGAAGATGTCGATCATGAAAAATTCCCGAGTTTGAATTTGGCGCGGGAATGTCTCAAGGCCGGGCAGGGGGCGTGTATCACCTTTAACGCCGCCAATGAGGTTGCCGTTGATGCGTTTTTAAAGGGGAAAATCACCTTCCCTATGATAAGCCATCTGATTGAAAAAGCTTTGCAGAATCAAAATCTTATGCAAGTTTCTGACTTAGATGCTATTTTAGAGTATGATAAGACTGTGCGAACGCAAGTTCAAACCTATATAATGTAAGAGAGTTTAAAATAAGGAAGTTTTGATGGACGGTATACTTGATCTTGCGCATGTGATTGCATCCAATATTTGGATTTATGGCGTCACTTTTCTCGCGATCCTCAGCGTTTTGGTGTTTGTGCATGAATGGGGTCATTATATTGTGGCGCGCTTATGCGGTGTGCGTGTTGAAACTTTTTCGATTGGTTTTGGAAAAGAAATATGGGGTTTTAATGACAAACACGGCACGCGATGGAAAATTGCGTTAATTCCATTGGGCGGCTATGTCAAAATGTATGGCGACCAAGATCCAGCCAGCGCAGGTCACAGTGATGAAGTTGACGCAAGCGACGGGTCAAAGCGCAAAATGAATGACGAGGAAAAGAAACTTGCTTTCTTCTCAAAATCAATTCCGCAACGCTCGGCAATTGTTTTCGCGGGTCCCGCGATTAATTTTATCTTTGCCATTCTTATTTTGGCTTTTGTGTATGGAACTTATGGCCGCCCAGTCACACCTCCGGTTTCATCGGCGATTGCGGTGGAAAGTGCGGCTTACAAAGCGGGCTTTCTTCCCCATGACGAAGTGATTGCGATTGATGGCAAAAATGTTGACAGCTTTGATGACATTCGTCGCGCCGTGATGATCGCACTTGATACACCTATGGTGTTTGATGTGAAGCGCGGTGAAGACATGGTCTCCATCACTGTCACGCCTGAAAAGAAACAAGACGAAGATCGCTTTGGCTTTAAGCACGAACGCGGATATCTCGGCTTCATTGGCCCCGCTGATGGCTTGGATTTAAAAAGTGTGACGGCGGTCAATGGTGTTGAAACAGAAACACTCGATGCAGCAAAAATGGCAATTGCCGGTAATTATGATCGTCCACTAACGCTGACGATGAAGAATATACAAGATCCAAAGGCGCAGCCGCAGGACATGATGGTGAATATTCCATCTAGCTTGAATGAAGATCTTGGAAAAACAGAAACCCAAAAAATTGTTTTGGGGGTCAAGCCAGGTGACACGGTCTTACATTTCACACCCGTGAAAGCCATGACGGAAGCAATGGCACAAACATGGTACATCACAACCGATACGCTTCAAGCTTTGGGGCAAATGGTAACCGGCACGCGCAGTGCCCAAGAATTGGGCGGCATTATCCGCATCGGTGCGATTGCGGGCACCATGGCGGAGCAGGGGTGGATCGCCATTTTAACCTTCACGGCATTGTTGTCGATTAATTTGGGGCTGATTAACCTGTTCCCGATTCCCATGTTGGATGGCGGTCATTTGACCATGTACGCGATTGAGGCCGTCAAAGGCTCGCCGCTTTCCGACCAAACCCAAGAATATGCATTTCGCTTTGGCTTTGTAATTTTGATTGCCTTGATGGTTTTTGCCAATCTGAACGATCTTTTACAGCTTATTTTATAATGACATAATATATTAATAATACGTGCGGAAACCTTGCAGTTTTCTCCCAATTCTTTACTATGTCACCAGGTCTTTTCACGAGTTACTTGTTTCATTCTTAAGGTAAACACTCATTCCATGCTCCTTTTTTCTCGCCTCCCTCTTATCGCGTTTTTATGTTTGATGTTTCTAAGCTCTGCGGCCTTTGCCAACGCGGTGCGTGAAATTCAAATTGTGGGTGCGCAACGTATCGAACCCGCCACGGTTTTGACTTACCTTCCTTTGAAAAAGGGTGATGAGGTTACGCAAGAACTTCTTGATGAATCTCTCAAAAGTCTTTTTGCAACCGGGCTTTTTGCCGATGTGCAATTGGCTGAGAATAACGGTGTGATCACGGTGAATGTCACCGAAAATCCGATTATCAATCAAATTGCTTTTGAAGGAAATGATGAGATTAAGGATGACTCCTTGCTCTCGGAAATTCAATTGCGTCCGCGCCAAGTTTTCACGCGCACCAAAGTTCAAAATGACGTCACGCGTCTTTATGAATTATATCGTCGCAGCGGGCAATATTCCGCGGTGGTGGAGCCAAAAATTATTCAGCTTGATCAAAACCGTGTCAATTTAGTGTTTGAAATTTCCGAAGGGCCCGTCACAAAAATCGGCAGCATTCGTTTCGTTGGAAATCAGCGTTTTAATGACGAAGAATTGCGCTCAGTTTTGGCATCATCGGAAGAACGTTGGTATAATTTCTTAACCTCAAGCGATCGTTATGACGCAGACCGTTTGGCCTTTGACCAAGAATTGCTTCGTAAATTTTATTTAAAAGAAGGTTACGCCGATTTTCGGATTTTGTCGGCTGTTTCAGAATTGTCAAAAGATAAAAATGATTTCTTTATCACCATCACCGTTGATGAAGGTGAGCGTTACCGCGTGAGTGATGTGCGGATTAATTCGCAAATTCGTAATCTCAATCCAGAATCTTTGAAAAAGAATATCACCTTCCAACCCAAAGAATGGTATAACGCAGAAGAAGTTAAAACGACCGCCGATGTCATGACGACAAGCCTCGGTGATTTGCAATTTGCTTTTGCAACGGTTACACCGGACGTGCAACGTAACCGTGATCAAAAAACCGTTGATATTATCTTTAACATCAATGAAGGTCCCCGTGTTTTTGTTGAGCGCATTAACATTGACGGAAACTCACGCACACTTGATAAAGTTATTCGCCGTGAATTTGAGTTGTCGGAAGGTGATGCTTTTAACCGCACCAAACTTTCGAAATCCGAACAAAATGTGAAAGATCTCGATTTCTTTGAGAAGGTTGACGTCAAAACACTTCCCGGATCTGCGCCGGATAAAACAGTTGTCGATGTGAGTGTTGCCGAAAAATCAACCGGTGAATTGTCGGTCGGGGCGGGGTTCTCGACATCCGACGGGCCTTTGGCTGATTTCAGAATTCGTGAGCGCAACTTCCTCGGCAAGGGCCAGGATTTGGAATTGGCAACAACAATTGCAGGTAAGCGGACGGAGTTTGATGTCTCTTTCACGGAACCTTACTTCATGGACCGTGATTTGTCGGCCGGTATTGATGCGTTTCACATCACCCGCGATCAACAAGATGAAAGTTCGTTTGATCAACGCCGCACGGGAGGCGGTTTCCGCATAGGCTATCCGCTTTCAGATAAGTGGCGGCAAACATGGCGTTATCGCATTGAGCAAAATGAAATCAGGAACGTCGATTCTGACGCGTCACGTTTTATTCAAGACCAAGAAGGCAACCGCTTCACCTCGGCCATTTCACAACGCATTGTTTATGATGATCTCGATAGCCGTGTTTTTCCAACAGATGGCTTTACATCGTGGATTGATACCGAATTTGCGGGTGCGGGCGGTGATGCCAAATATGTTTCCGGAAAAGTTGGTGCGGCTTACTATTACCCAATTGCAAAACAATGGACCTTCAGCACCACCGGTGAAGTTGCGGCGATTGAAGGTTGGTCAGATGACACCGTGCGTATCAATGAACGCTTTTTCTTAGGTGGTGATAATTTGCGCGGTTTTGACACGGCCGGTGTTGGTCCGCGCGATTTAACAACCGATGACGCTTTGGGCGGTAACAAATATTACCGAGGCAGTGTGGAACTCCGATTCCCCATCGGCTTCCCCGAAGAAATGGGCGTTTATGGTCATGCTTTCGGTGATGTTGGATCTTTATGGTCATTAAATGAATCGGGCGTGGGAATTGTTGATGAAAACACACCGCGCGCTTCGGCCGGAATTGGGTTTTCGTGGCGGTCGCCGTTTGGCCCGTTGCGGATTGATTTAGCGGAGCCAATCTTGAAAGAAGACTATGATAAAGATGAGCTTTTCCGGTTCAGCTTCGGAACACGTTTTTAATTTTATTGAGAAAAGGATTTTATGATGCGTTATCTCACTCTTTTATTTGTTTTGCTCTTTTTATTGCCCTTCACCGCACAGGCTGAGGAAAAGAAATCTGCGGCGGCACCGATTCCGATTGCGGTGCTTGATACGCGCGCGGTTTTGGAACAATCATCCGCCGGAAAATCAATTTCAAGCCAGTTAAACTCACGCCGTGAATCACTTCAAAAAGAAGGCGCAGCCTTTGAGAAAAAAGTGCGTGATACCGAGGCGTCTTTAGCCAAGCAACGCAAAGATATTGAAAAAGAGGAATTTGAAAAGAAACGTAAAGGCTTTGAACAAGAATTTGTAAAAACCCGTCAAGACATTTTGAAAAAAGGGAATGGGCTTGAACAAGCGCGCAGAACGGCCTTGGGTAAATTGCAAAATGAAGTTGCAAAAATTTCCGCCGATATTGCAGAGGAAAAGAAAATTCTTTTGGTTATTGATCGCGAAAGTGTTGTCATCGGTCACGAAAGCCTTGATATCACCAAAGAGGTCATTGCGCGCTTGAACAAATCCATGCAGTCCGTTCCTTTGCCTTCTGCTTCTTCCAAGCCGTAATGTGTCATGCCGGATCCGCGTTTTTTTAAAACTTCCCCGGCACTGACGTTAGAGAGTCTTTGTGCGTGCACAGACTCTTATTTAGAAAATAACGCTTTTGGAAAAACTGTGATCGAGGATGTGGGCCCGCTTCACACCGCCAAAAAAAATCATGTGAGTTTTCTTGATAATCCAAAATACCGCGACATACTTTTAAATTCTAACGCGGGCGCCTGTTTTTTAAAACCGGAGCAAAAATCGCTCGCACCTGATCATATGATCCCTCTTTTAACGCGCAATCCCTATCGCTCCTATGCCTTAGCGGCGCAATATTTTTATCCGCAAAAATCTATGACGGGGTTTAGATCAGAAAAAGCAAGCATTCACGCAACTGCGAAGATTCATGAAACATCCATTATTCATGATTTCGTGGTGATTGATGAGAATGTTGAAATTGGCGCACATTGCGAAATTCATCCGCATGTTACAATTTCCCACAGCTTGATAGGGGATCACGTCGTTCTTTATCCCGGGTGTCGCATTGGCCAAGATGGGTTTGGTTTTGCAATTGATAAAACGGGGTTTGTAAAAGTTCCGCAATTGGGGCGCGTGATCATTGAAGGTCATTCCGAGATCGGAGCAAACACAACAATTGATCGCGGCGCTTTGAATGATACAATTATTGGCATGGGCACGTGGATTGATAACATGGTGCAAATTGCGCACAATGTAAAAATTGGCCGTGGATGTATTATTGCTGCGCAAGTCGGAATCTCAGGAAGCACCGAAATCGGAAATTATGTGATGATGGGTGGGCAAGTTGGTGTTGCCGGTCATTTGAAAATCGGTGACGGTGCAAAAATCGCCGCAAAATCAGGTGTTACGCGTGATATTCCCGCGGGGCAGGAATGGATGGGGTATCCCGCCACCTTGATGAAGAAAAATTTACGCCAGGTTGTAACACTGGCGCGCTTGGCTGAAAAAAATAATTATTAAGAGGAAGAAAAAATGTCGCACACACTACCATCACCGATTGATATTCGGCAAATTATGGATCTCATCCCCCATCGTTACCCGATGTTGCTTGTCGATCGTGTGATTGATTACGTGCCGCACGAACGCGCAACAGCAATTAAAAACGTCACCATGAATGAACCGTTTTTCCAAGGGCATTTCCCAGGTGTCCCGGTCATGCCCGGTGTGTTGATTGTGGAATCAATGGCTCAGGCAGCGGGCATTTTGGTTGTTCATTCGATGAACGCAGCCGGCCAGGCGAAGTTAGTTTATTTTATGACGATTGACGAAGCAAAATTCCGCAAGCCCGTCACGCCAGGTGACACAATGTATATTCATGTCACATGTATAAAATCACGTGGGAATGTGTGGAAATTTCGCGGCGAAGCAAAAGTTGATGGTGTTTTGTGCGCAGAAGCACAATTCAGCGCAATGATTGTTGATCATGATAAGGCCTGATCTTCGTAACATACCGCAAGCATCCGTGATTTGTTGTCAAAACTTTGAAAGAATAAAATATGAGTATGTCACAGATTCATTCAACTTCGATTATTGATCCAAAAGCCAACATTGGGCGCGATGTTATTATCGGGCCTTATTGTGTTGTGGGCCCCAATGTTACGCTTGAGAATAATGTGGAATTAAAATCACATGTTGTCATTGATGGACATACACAGGTTGGCGAAGGCACGGTGATTTATCCGTTTGCGTCGATTGGCCATGCACCGCAAGATTTGAAATATAAAGGTGAGCCATCCCAATTAATCATTGGGAAAAGAAACACCATTCGCGAACATTGCACCATGAATCCCGGCACGCAAAGCGGTTCAATGAAAACCATTGTGGGTGATAATTGTTTGTTTATGATGAGCACACATGTCGCACATGATTGCATTATTGGTAATCATGTGATCCTTGCAAATAATGCAACTTTGGGTGGGCATGTTGTGGTGGGTGATCATGTCTTAATTGGCGGGCTGGCGGCGGTGCATCAATTTGTGCGCATCGGATCTTTCGCAGTGATTGGCGGTATGTCAGGTGTCGAAAGCGATGTCATTCCTTATGGCCGTGTGAAAGGTGAGCGCGCGTTCCTTGCAGGATTGAATTTGGTGGGCCTTGAACGAAATGGTTTCACAAAGGATCAAGTGCGTAATTTGCAACGTGCCTTCAATCAATTATTTGGCGACGAAGGAACGCTCGAACAACGCATTGATATCGTTGCGCAAGATTTTACAAATGATGATGTTGTCATGCAAATCATTGACTTCGCACGTGGCAAAGAGCGTTTTCCGCTTTGCGCTCCGCCCAAAAAGGTTGCCTCATGAGTGTGCCAATTCTGGGTATTATCGCAGGAGCTGGGCGCGCACCAGAAATTTTGGTGGAGCACTGCCTTCACAAAGGAATTCCTTTCGCTTTATGTGGAATTGCCGGGGTTACCGACACACATTTCTTGGAATGTTACCGCGGGGAGTCTATCCCCTTGGGTCAGGCAGGGAAATTAATTCAGTTTCTAAAAAGTCAAAATGTATCCGATCTTGTTTTAACCGGTGCGTTGCAACGCCCTGATTGGAATAAAATTCAAGTGGATGCGCGGGGCTTGCGTTTCATTACTCATATTTTGATTAAGAAAACATTGGGTGATGATGCGCTTTTACGGCTTGTGCGTGAGGAGTTGGAGTCAGAGGGCTTTCGTGTAAAAGGAATTCAAGATTACGCACCAGAGCTATTAGCACCGGAAGGAAGTCTTTCGGCGATTCATCCAACCAATGCTGATTATAAAAGTGTTAAAATGGGGTGGAACACTGCGCATTTTCACGGAAGCCAGGATAAAGGCCAGGCGGTTGTGGTTCAAGGTGATACCATTATTGGCTTTGAAGATAAATCTGGAACGGATGCCTTGATTGATAAGGTAACACCTTTTATGAATCAACGCGGGCCCATTCTTGTGAAAGCGTGTAAGCCTCAACAAGATCGTAATCTTGATTTACCAACCATTGGGCCAAACACGGTTCAGCGATGCGCGGATAAAGGCTTTATTGGTATTGGAATTGAGGCTGGCGCAACCTTGATTATTGATAAGGAAAAAGTCATTGATTTGTGCAATCAAAATAATTTGTTTTTGCTGTCGTTAAGCTCAAATTCTATTTGATCACTGGCTTTTCAATGTCTCCGGTTGGCCACGGCATGATGGTCACTGTGCCGATTGAATTTTTAGGTGAACCTTCAATAACTTTGCGGCTGCTTGATACATAAACAAGAGTGTTGGTTGGTGCGTCATAAAACCGCTCAACTTTCAATGTTTTGAAAACCAAGGAACGGCTTTTTTCAAAAATATCTTCATTCTTTTTCAACGGAGCTTTAAAACTAATTGGCCCTGTTTGGCGACAGGATAAACTGACGTCTGATGTGTCTTCCGCCAAGCCCAATGTTCCGCTGATGCCCCCCGTGACGGCCATAGAGGTGAAACAAGTAACACCCGTGACTTTTGGGTCATCAAAGGCTTCGATGCGGATTTTATCGGATCCCGTCAAACGAAAGGTTGTGGTAATATCGCCTAAGAATCTTTCTGATTTATTTTGGGCAAATGCCGGGGAAGCGGCAAAGCTTAAAAAAAGTAAGATACAAATAACGCTGATTTTCATGGGGTTTGTCTCCTGTCACAAGGACTATAGGGTAAAAAAACGGTGCAGAAAATATTTATTATTGCGGGTGAGGAGTCAGGCGATCAACTTGGGGCGGCCCTTTTGGCGGAGCTTAAAATGCGTCATCCTTATCTTAAAATCCGCGGCATTGGTGGATCCTTGATGGTGTCGGCGGGATTGGAAGAAAGTTTCTTTCCGATGAATGAATTATCTTTGATGGGGCTTGCGGAAATTATACCGCATATTCCAAAAATGCTGCGCCGTATTGATCAAACAGTTGAAGCTATTCGTGTTTTTAATCCGGATATTATCTTGACCATTGACGCGCCGGAGTTTTCTCACCGCGTGCAAAAGAAACTTCAGGCTGAGAAAATTTCAGGTAAGCGCGTGCATATGGTCGCCCCAAGTGTGTGGGCGTGGCGCGCGGACCGGGCTCAAAAAATAGCACGGTTTTTAGATGGCCTTTTATGTTTGTTACCCTTTGAGCCACCTTTTTTTGAACGCTACGGATTAAAATCTGAATTCATGGGGCACCCTGTGATGGATATGGAAGGGGTTCAAACGGCAAATGGCCCCGCGTTTCGCTTTCGTCACATGATTGGGCTTGATCAAAAAATGGTTGGGCTTTTTTTTGGAAGTCGCCGCTCAGAAATTGAAAAAATGGGTTCAATTTTTTTACAAGTTGCAAAAAATCTTCAACAACATGACCCCAATATTGGCTTTATTTGCCCCACCACATATTCTTTGCGCGCAAGCGTGGAGTCATTGTTACGCACACATCATATTTCCGCCCATATTGTCACCGATCCAAAAGAAAAATGGGATGCGTTTGCGGCATGTAATGTTGCCGCTGCCACCTCGGGTACAGTTGGTTTGGAGTTAAGTATTTTGAACATTCCACACGTTATTTCTTATAAAATGAATTCGCTCACTTGGGCGGTGGTAAACCGTGTTGTGACAACAAAATTTGCGCATCTGAGTAATAATATCTTGAATAAAGAAGTTGTTCCGGAATTTTTGCAAGAAAAAGCCGATCCACAGATGATCACAGAATCTCTTCTCACATTTTTGAATGATCGCGACAAAGTCCAAATGCAAAGAAATGATTTTGCTGAGATCAGAGCAGCGTTAACAACACCACATAAAAAATCAGCCGCACAAGCGGCGGCCGATTTTATTGAAAGCTTGTAAACTTAGCGTTTATCCATAGGAACAAAATCACGCGTGACCGCACCGGTGTAAAGTTGACGTGGCCGTCCGATACGATTTGCGGGCTCTTCCATCATTTCTTTCCATTGTGATACCCAACCAACAGTGCGGGCAACAGCAAATAAAACTGTGAACATACTCACGGGGAAACCCATCGCCTTGAGGATGATACCGGAATAGAAATCAACATTCGGGTAGAGTTTGCGTTCGACGAAATAAGGATCAGAGAGAGCAATTTTCTCCAGCTCCATCGCAAGTTCCAGCAACGGATCATTAATCCCTAACTCCGCCAAAACTTTGTCGCATGTTTCTTTCATGATGGTCGCGCGCGGATCAAAGTTTTTGTAAACGCGATGACCAAATCCCATCAAGCGATATTTTTTATCTTTAACGCCTTGAATAAATTCGGGTACGCGATCTTTGTGACCGATCTCTTTCAACATCTCCAACACCGCTTGGTTCGCACCACCATGCGCAGGGCCCCATAACGAAGCAATTCCGGCGGCGATACATGCAAAAGGATTGGCTTGCGAAGATCCCGCCAAACGCACAGTGGATGTTGATGCATTTTGTTCATGATCTGCATGCAAAATCATAATTTTATCCATCGCATCCGCCAAAATGGAATTGACCTTATAAGGTTCCGCGGGAACAGAGAAACACATATGCAAGAAATTCTCAGAAAAACTCAAATCATTGCGCGGATAAACAAAAGGCTGGCCAATTGAATATTTAAAGGCCATGGCGGCAAGGGTTGGAATTTTCGCAATCAAACGATGTGCCGAAATTTCACGTTGCTTTGCATCCGAAATATCAAGTGAGTCATGATAAAAAGCCGCCAACGCGCCAACAACGCCACACATAATGGCCATCGGGTGCGCATCGCGTCGGAATCCGCGATAAAAGAAATAAAGCTGTTCATGCACCATGGTGTGATAGGTGATGTTCTTACGAAATTCTTCATATTGGGTTTTGTTCGGAAGATCGCCATATAAAAGCAAATAGGCGACTTCAAGGAAATTTCCTTTTTCTGCAAGGCTGCGAATGTGATAACCGCGGTGAAGAAGAATGCCATTATCACCATCAATATAAGTAATGCGCGATTTGCAACTTGCCGTTGAGGTAAAGGCGGGATCGAGCGTGAAAATATCAGCTTCCTCATAAAGAGAGCGTATGTCAATCACATCTGGCCCCATTGTGCCTTGCAAGACAGGAAGTTTCCAAGATTGACCAGATTGATCATTCGTAAGTGTAAAGGTTTTCTCAGCCGTTTCGGGAGCAGTTTTCGCAGACATTATCTTATCCTTTATAAATCAAAATAAATCAAAAACGAGGCGGGACACATTTTGTGCAAACCCACTTTACGCAGGAGGAGTAAAGATTTTCTAAACCAATTATAGGCGTATTAAATGGTTGGGTTAAGGGCTGATTTAAGGCGATTGAGCGTTTCATCCTTGCCCAAAACCTCCAAAACAATAGGGAGATGGGGGGAAACCATGCGGCCCGTGATGGCGGCGCGCAGGGGCATCATAACCTTTGCCAATTTTCCACTATGCTTCTCATCGGCCAATTGACGGCAAGCGTTATCAATGGGCTTTTGTAAAAAATCATCGATATTTTGGAAAATAAAAATTAAATCAGATAAAACGGCCTGCCCCTCAACATTCAACTGAGCCTTCGCTTTTTCATCAAAATCGAGAGGAAGTAATTTTAATAAAAATTCTGATTCGTCAGCAATTTGTATCAATGTCTTACCACGTGACTTTAACTCCGGCATCAAACGCAAAAGCCAATCGGGACGCACGGTTAAATTCCGCTTTGCAAAAAATGGAACTAAAAGATCCACCAATCTTTGATCATCAGCGAGTTTTATAAAATACGCATTCACACTATTGAGTTTTTCAAAATCAAAACGCGCGGCCGCACGCCCAATACCATCAAGGTCAAATAATTCTAAAGCGCGGGAATCATCGACAATATCTTCATCACCGTGGCTCCAACCCAAGCGCAAAAGATACGCGCGCATGGCTTCGGGCAAATATCCCATATCGCGATATTCTTCGACACCGGTGGCGCCGTGGCGTTTTGAAAGTTTCGCACCATCCGGCCCAAGAATAAGAGGCAAATGTGCATAGATTGGAACCGCCCAGCCCATCGCGTCATAAATCATATTCTGTCGAAAGGTGTTGTTTAAATGGTCATCACCGCGAATGACATGCGTCACACCCATGTCATGATCATCAACAACAACCGCCAACATATAAGTTGGCACGCCATCTGAGCGCAGGATAATCATATCATCTAAATTTTCCGCGCTTACTTTCACCTCGCCTTGAACATGATCGTGAACAATATATTCCCCAGTTAACGGAGCTTTGATGCGAATAACGGGTTTGATGTTGGCGGGAGCTTGTGATGGATCACGATCGCGCCAGCGACGATCGTAAAATTGTGAACGCCCTTCGGCCATAGCCCGGGTACGCATCTCTTCCAATTCTTCTGGTGTGCAATAACAAAAATAAGCTTTGCCATTTTTTACAAGCTCATGCGCAACCGCCGCATGACGTTCGCGCCGCGCATATTGTGAGACAATCTCACCATCCCAATCAAGGCCAAGCCAATTCAGTCCGTTAATAATCGCTTGCACCGCCTCTTCGGAGTGACGCTCGCGGTCGGTATCTTCGATACGGAATAACATTTTTCCGTTATTTTTTCGCGCATAGAGCCAGTTAAACAACGCCGTGCGTGCGGTGCCAATATGCATGAAACCGGTGGGAGAAGGGGGGAAGCGCGTGATAATCGTCATAGTCAAGGAGATAATGAAATTGTAAGCTTACCGCAAGGGGAAAGGCGCATGGGGCTTCAAAAAATCGCACAAAAATGTGAGGAGATTGTCGCGGCACAGCAAGCACATTTGCTTTTGTGGGCGACTGTCGCCTTTGCCTGTGGGTGCGGTTTATATTTTTCATTAAATTTTGAACCACGCCCTCTCGCACTTTATGCCGTAACAGGCGCACTTATTTCTTTGACCTCTTTTGTGGGGTATAAGGTTTATCGTTCACACGACGCTGGGCAATATCTTCTTTTTATTTTTCTTGTTGCGATCTGTTTTTTGATGGCGGGTGGTGCGGCTTCGTCATTGCGAACCCATTTTCTCAACACGCCCCTTCTTGTTAACACCCCCCAAGCCTTAATGGTTGAGGGAAGTATCCGTGAAATAGAGCGCGATCCATTCACTGGGCACGCCACGCTTATTCTTGAAAAAATAAAACCCTATAATCTTAAAAAAATTCGTTTAACGTCACGGTTAAAGGGAAATCCATTTGGTGATGTTGATCTGAATGATCGCGTGCAAATATTGGTAA
Source organism: Alphaproteobacteria bacterium (assembly GCA_027482195.1). GTDB lineage: Bacteria > Pseudomonadota > Alphaproteobacteria > Micavibrionales > Micavibrionaceae > Micavibrio_B. Next base: position 27,100 of record JAIXWE010000043.1, read on the forward strand.
AATTATCGCCACCATCACGCCCCGTGATTGTTGGCGGTTTTGACTTTCAACGCTATAGTTTTTTTCAAGGTTTATCTGCGCAAGGTTTTGTTCTTCAAAAACCACAAATAATCTCAAAAGCCCCTAAAAATATTTTTTCATTAGAGAAAAAGCGTGCAGAGATTCACCAAAGGCTGCGCGATCAATTGCCGCCACACATCGCCGGAATTGCCAATGCCTTGATGACGGGTGAGCGTGCCGACATTGCCGAAGATGATTGGGAATCTTTGCGGGCTTCCGGCCTTGCGCACATCATCTCAATTTCTGGGCTTCATGTGGTGATGGTGGCCGCACCCGTCTTTTTTATCGTACGGTTATTTTTGGTGATGATCCCTTATTGCGCTTTATACTGGCCGGTGAAGAAAATTGCGGCCTTGATTGCCCTTCTTGTGTGTTGTGCTTATGTCGGGTTTGTTGTGCCTTCGGTTCCTTCCACGCGTGCTTTGCTCATGACGGGCCTTGGCTTGATTGCGATCATGTTGGATCGTTCACCTTTTTCATTGCGCCTTATTGCCTTTGCGGCTTTTGTTGTTCTTCTTTTTTATCCTGAAAGTATTTGGAGCGCGTCTTTCCAACTCTCATTTGCCGCCGTGATTTCACTTGTGTGGATTGCGGAAGTAACACGCAATTTTTGGATGCGTCAAAAAGAAAATGCAAGTTTTGTCACTGCTACCTTGCTGTGGTTTTCGGCTTCAATCGTCACCTCTTTTGTTGTGGCTCTTGCAACGTCACCGCTGACCAGCTTTCATTTCCAACAAATCGCGGTTTACAGTGTGGTGGCAAACGCGTTGGCTATTCCGATTACGGGCCTTCTCATTATGCCGATGATTATTTTGTCCTTTGCGCTTTTGCCTTTTGAATTCGGGAATATTCCAATTGAAATTTTGGGGTTTGGAATTGAATCGCTGCTGGCGATTGCAAATATGGTGGCATCATGGCCTTTTGCAATCTGGAACACGCCGTCTTGGAGCCCGGTGGCTTTATTGTTTCTTACATTTGCCGGGCTTTTTTTATTTTTGGGCATTGGCCGCGCGTGGATTTTAAGTGTGCCGTGCCTTGTGATGGCCATTATTTTTATTCTTATCACGCCGCAACCCATGATGCATATCAGTGGCAACGGCAAGCAAGTGATTGTCAAAAATGAAAGCCAAGCGGTGTTATCCGCAAGGCGCAGCGAAGGGTTTATGACGCAAACCGCGCTTCAACATATGGATGTAACAAAATTTGATTTTTTACCCAAAGAAGGGCGCGTTGAGTTTAAAAACAAAGCCTCCATCACATGCGGTGTGAACGCATGCCGTTACGAATTGCCTTTTGTAAAAATAACTGCGGGCAAAAATATGCAAGCGTTATTGGAAGATTGTGCATGGGCGGATGTGATTATCACTACCGAAAAATTTAATCCTAAAACCTGTGAAGCTGAAATCTTTGATCGAAAAAGATTTTATCAAACAGGAGCCATCGCTATTTATAAAGATGGTGACAGCATTACCGTGCGTGACACGCAAGGGGTGCGCCCATGGACGACATGGCGTGGGCAGGGTGTGTGGTTGGAAACACCCCGCCGCCCAAAAGAAATTAATGATATGTCCGCAAAAGAGACACCAATTCCCCCTGAATTTGCACGCGATCGGGATTAAGAATGCGCGGTTTGTACGCATCATTCTCCGGCTCCAAAATGACTTTGCCCCCCTCGCGGCGCAAGCGTTTCAATGTCACTTCCATCCCGTCAACAAGGGCGACAATAATTTTTCCATCGCGTGCTTGATCAGCTTTACGAATAATGACGGTGTCACCGTCTTGAATGCCGGCTTTGATCATGGAATCGCCATCCACGCGCAACGCGTAATGCTCCCCAGACCCAACCAAGTTTTGCGGAATATCCACGTGTTCGCCTTCATGACGAATGGCCTCAATCGGCGTGCCGGCGGCAATTTTCCCCAAAAAGGGCAGGGTTAAAAGCTCCGAAACAGCTTGATGCACCTGTTTCATAATCCCCAGATCATTATGAGGGGGGCTTTTTGATAAGGTTGGCGTGGAATTTGTTGACCCTTCGGGCAAGCGTTTGACCTCTAATGCCCGCGCACGGTTTGGCAAGCGTTCCAGATACCCACGCTCAACAAGCCCGGTGATAAGGCGGTGGATGCCCGATTTTGATTTGAGATCAAGCGCATCTTTCATCTCATCGAACGAGGGGGCGATGTCGCCATGGCTCATGCGGTCATGAATGAAAAGGAGCAAATCCTTTTGTTTTTTCGTTAACATAATTAAATCCTGTTGTCTGAATGAGACTTGTTTATCTGTTCATCTTTTGTTCTACAGGATTCGAGGAAAAAAGGAAAGAGATAAAAAATTATTCATAAACATGCCACAAACACTGATTTATAGTACAGTCGAGTACTATAAATAGCCCAGCTTTTTATTAACATATTCGAAAATGTGCGGTTGAATTATTGCCCGTCTGGCTTGGTGCCGTACATGCGTTCAAGCTGTGCTTGGTTGACGCGGACATTGCCGGTTTTTTCCATGTGCGCGAGGAGAAGCTCCAATGTCTCGCGGGGCAAAGTTTCTTCAAGATTTTTTTTCTGCTGATCGGCCTTGGCGTTATCCAAAGACGGCAAAGTAATCTCTTTCACACGACCGATGAAAACAGCGTCAGGTGTGGAAATTGAAACAACGTCACCTTTCTTCGCCATCATGAAAGAACCAACAAGAGGCGCGGGCAAATTTTGTGCTGCTTTGTCACTGCGCGCAATGACTGCACTTTGCGCCGCACGACCAAGTTTTGAAAATTCTTTTTTACCCGCTTTAACCTCGTTGAAAAGAGATTCTGTTGCAGCAATATTTTTTTGCGCTTTTTGGGTATCTTCCCAAAGAGCAATCACATCTTTTTTGACGTCGTCCAACGCTTTTTGATGCAAGGGCGTGGATTGATCCACCTTGACCACATACATACGCCCGTCGGAGAGATCGCTCATGCTCGATGTTTCACCAACTTGCAAGGCCCAGATTGATTGAATAATTTTTTCTTCGTCTTTGGAGAATTTTTGTGAAAGTTGATCAACCTTGACCGCGCCTTTCTCAAGAGAGGACAGCGCGAGAAGATCAAGTTTATACTCCGCCTTTAATTTCTCAAACGACTCCCCGCCCGCAAGACGATCTTCGATCAGGCTGATGGTTTCAAACATGGTGTCCGATGTTTTGGTCGCAAGAATTTCTTTGCGAATAGATTCTTTTACCTCATCCAAGGGTTTTGTTTTCGCATCAACCTCACCAACAATTTTCACCACGTGAAAACCAAGCGGGCTTTGCACGGGGCCAACAACATCATTTATTTTTGCGGCAAAAACTGGTGTTGCCAACATATCGGGCAAGGATTTTTCATCAAAATCATTGCGGCCATTAAAGGCTTTGGCGTTGCCCGTCACTTGTTCCACGGCTGATTTCACATCCTTGCCGCCTTTGACCGCATCGATAATTTTTTGCGCCTGTGCGGCGTCGCTTACCAAAGCTTGCTCCAAAGTACGTTTGGCGGGTTGGGCGAAGGAATCCGTGTTCTCATTATAAAATTGTTCAATTTCTTCGTCAGAAACAGTCACGGATGTGTTGAATTTATTCGGATCAAAAACAGCCAACGTCACATTGCGTTTTTCGGGCACTGTAAAATCGAGTTTTACCGTTTCATAGAATTCTTTAAGTTCTTTATCACTTGGGGAGTTTTCAAGTTTTACATCCACATGAGGGAAACGCACATATTCCACGCTACGCTTTTCGCCTTGATAGCGGGCGAGGGCGTTTGCAACCATGTTCGGAACGTAAACACCCGCCGTCAAAGATTGACGCAGCATTGTGTTTGCAAGTTCATTGCGTAAGGTTTCAACCAATTCCGCTTCGGACATGTTTTGCGCTTGAAGAAGACGTTGCAGTGTTTCTTTTTTATCGCCATTAGGCCCGGCGAGAGGAGCAACAAGTGCGGCCACGCGCTTGGCCACTTCTTCATCGGATACGGCAATGCCGAGATCATGTGACGTTTTGTTCATCAAGATATTCATGATTTTGCTGGCAAGCACTTGGTTGATCAAACCCATCTCATAAGCGGTTTGTGGTTCCATTTGCTGGGTGCGTAAAATGCGTTGCACGTCCATATCAAACTCACGTGGTTGAATATGCACACCTTCAACCTTGGCCACTTCTCCGCTTCCCGTTCCGTGGCTGTAAGATCCTGTCCAATCCATCACCACCAACCCGGCCGCACCCATCACAAGAAGGCCTAAAAAGATTGCCGAGAAAATACCTTTGCGCATGGAAGAGAGAGCCATTGTAAAACCTTTACCTAAAGTGGGGCTTGTTATTTTTTTGTCTGGCGATTATACGCAAGGAAACCCCGATGTGAAGGACAAAACCAATGGAATCCCCGCGTAAATTCATTTGTGGCAACTGGAAAATGAACGGCGATATCACAAGCGTGCAAACATTATTGTCGGATTTGCGCGCGGCTCCCCAAAAGGGCGTGGATATGTGCATTTGCCCAGCTTTCGTGCATCTTTCTTTGACCCAATCGGTCTTGCCAGAAGGGTTTTTCTTAGGTGCACAAGATTGTTCAGCCCAGCAAAATGGAGCTTTTACAGGCGATATTTCCGCCAGCATGTTAAAAGATATGGGCTGTTCCCACGTCATTTTGGGTCATTCGGAGCGGCGGCACTATCATGCCGAGACCGATGAACTGATTGCCTCCAAGATGGCGGCGGCCCATGATTCGGGTTTGGTGGTCATTCTTTGCGTCGGCGAAACCCTCACTGAGCGTGAAACAGGCCAGGCCGAAGCGATTGTTTCACGCCAGCTCAAAGCCGCCTTAATCCCTTCTGTTACCGCAACAAATACGATTATTGCCTATGAACCTGTCTGGGCGATTGGAACGGGAAAAGTGGCATCACGCCAAGATGTGGAAACAATGCACGCCACCATCCGTAAAACTCTGGACAAATATGCTGGGATGCGTATTTTGTACGGCGGATCCGTCAAGCCGGACAACGCCGCAGAATTAATGCATGCCCCGAATGTCGATGGGGCTTTGGTGGGCGGTGCCAGCTTAAAAGCTGATCAGTTTTTGGCGATTATCGAAGCCGCCGCCGTGTAATGTAAAGGATTAAGAAAATGGAACATGTTATTCTTGTAATTCATCTTATTTTGACTGTGGCCTTGATTGGCTTGATCCTTTTGCAGCGCTCCGAAGGGGGTGGTTTGGGACTTGGTACAGGGGGCGGTTTGGGTAACTTTGCCACCGCGCAAACAACGGCCAATGCATTGACCAAAGCAACAACCATTGTTGCCGTATGTTTTTTCGCAACAAGTTTGATTTTGGCGATTCTTGCATCCCACTCGGGCGGCAAAAAAAGTATTTTGGATTCCGTCCCTGCGGCTGAAAGCTCCGCGGCACCCGCTGCCACTCCGACTGCTCCCGTTGAACCTTCTAAACCTGCTGTGCCGCTCGCAAACTGATGACACGATATATTTTTATTACTGGTGGCGTGGTTTCTTCCTTAGGAAAGGGCCTCGGCTCCGCCGCTTTGGGCGCGTTGTTGCAAGCGCGCGGTTACACCGTGCGGCTTTGCAAGCTTGATCCCTATTTGAATGTTGACCCGGGAACGATGAGCCCGTTTCAACATGGCGAAGTTTATGTCACCGATGACGGCGCAGAAACAGATTTGGATTTAGGCCATTACGAACGCTTTACCGGACGCCCCGCCACACAAACCGACAACACCACAACGGGGCGCATTTACACATCCGTTTTAAGTCGCGAACGCAAAGGCGATTATTTGGGTGCGACCATCCAAGTCATTCCGCACATCACCGATGAGATTAAAGCCTTTGTGAGAGAAAAAGACGGATCAGCCGATTTCGTTTTGTGCGAAATTGGTGGCACGGTTGGTGACATTGAAAGCTTGCCATTCCTTGAAGCTATTCGCCAATTCAGTAACGAAGTGGGAACCACGCGTTCGATATTCATTCACGTGACGTTGTTGCCTTACATTCCGGCGGCCGGAGAATTAAAGACAAAACCAACACAACACTCGGTCAAAGAATTGATGTCGGTTGGTATCCGTCCGAATATTTTATTATGCCGTGCGGATCGCGAGATTGCGGATGAAGAACGTCGTAAAATCGGGTTATTTTGTAATATCCCATTTGAACGTGTCATTCCGGCATTGGATGTGAAATCGATTTACGAAGTGCCGCTCACTTATCACGGCGAAGGGTTGGATACGGAAGTGTTGCGTTGCTTTGATATGGACGCAACAAAAACACCCGATTTATCAGTATGGACGGATATTGTTGATCGTATCAAAAATCCCGAAACACGGGTGCGTGTTGCGATTGTTGGAAAATATACCAACCTGACTGACAGTTATAAATCCCTCAACGAAGCGTTGGTACATGGCGGGATTGCCAATCGTGTGGCGGTTGATTTGAAATTTATCGAAGCCGAAACTTTTGAAACGGATGGGCATATTCACGCCTTGGAAGATGTGCATGCGATTTTGGTTCCGGGCGGGTTTGGGCAACGCGGCACCGAAGGCAAGATTAAGGCCGTGCAATTCGCGCGCGAACGCAAAATTCCTTATTTCGGAATTTGTTTCGGCATGCAAATGGCCGTCATTGAAGCCACACGCAATTTGCTTGGACTTAAAGGTGCAAGCTCCACCGAGTTTGGCGCGTGTGAGATTCCGGTTGTGGGTCTTATGACCGAATGGGTGAAGGGGAACGCCACCGTTGAACGCAGCGCGAATGTGGATCTTGGCGGTACAATGCGCCTTGGGGCTTATCCGGCGGCACTCAAAAAAGGATCGTTGGTGGAAAGCATTTATGGCTCAAGCCTTATTTCCGAACGTCACCGCCATCGTTACGAAGTAAACGCCGATTTCGTGCCGAAGTTAGAAACGAAAGGCCTCTCATTTTCGGGTCTCTCACCCGATGGGCGTTTGCCAGAGATTGTTGAAATTCCCGATCATCCGTGGTTTATCGGCGTGCAATATCATCCGGAACTCAAATCAAAGCCTTTTGATGCACATCCGCTTTTTGTGTCCTTTATTAAAGCCGCGATTGCACAAAGCCGTTTGGTTTAATATTTTCCTTGATGTTTCCAGAATGCGGGATTAACGTCTCTCTCATTTCAAACTTTCTTTTCCTGCGTGAGGTGTAACATGGATTTACGACGTTTCTTTCGAAGGGATGCGCAAAACCCTCACGTGATTGATATTCCGCAAAGCACGGTTCAACCAATTCTTGATTTAATTGACCATATTCAAGAAGCTGATATTCGCGCCAAAATAAAAGAATTAAGTGAAATTATCGTCAGAGATTATATTCTTAACCAAGAACGCAATCTTGATGAGCTTGCTTTATGCAGGCGGTTAGATGCGGTGGCAAAATTAATCCGCGATCTGGATACGGGAAGAGATCCATGTGACACCGCCCATGATTTTAAAATGAGGGTGGTTGATACGCGCTTTCTTTTATTAAAATTGCGTATGCAATAGTTTCTTCTATCATATTTGTGATTTGCAAGTTGCACGCGCTTGCGCTAATTTGACGACCATGAAAACAGTCACCGTTGGTTCCATCACTATTCGCAATGACAATCCCTTTACCCTGATTGCGGGGCCGTGTGTTTTAGAAAGCCGCGATCACGCATTCATGATGGCGGGGGCAATCAAAGAAATTGTCACGAAGCATAATATTCCGTGGATTTATAAAACATCCTTCGACAAAGCCAACCGCACATCCATCAAAGGCGTGCGCGGCTTGGGATTAGAAAAGTCGTTAGAGATTTTTAGCGATTTGAAAAAAGAATTCGGTATGCCGATGGTCACCGACATTCACGCGCCCGAACAATGCGCCCAAGTGGCCGAAGTGGTCGACGTGTTGCAAATTCCCGCGTTTTTATGCCGGCAAACAGATTTGTTAGTTGCGGCCGCAAAAACGGGCAAGGCGATTAATGTCAAAAAGGGACAGTTTCTAGCACCGTGGGACATGAAAAATGTCGCACAAAAAATTTCCGATAGCGACAACGAAAATATTATGCTGTGCGAACGTGGCGCGAGTTTTGGATACAACACCTTGGTCGTTGATATGCGCGGCCTTCCCATCATGGCACAAACGGGGTATCCCGTGATCATGGATGCAACACATGCGGTGCAACAACCGGGCGGCATGGGTGCCTCAACGGGGGGCGACCGCACCATGGTTCCCGTCATGGCGAAGGCGGCGATTGCCGTTGGCGTTGCGGGGTTGTTCATGGAAGTGCACCAAGACCCCGATAACGCACCATCGGACGGGCCAAATATGTTGAAACTTGAGGATTTGGAAGGCTTGCTCATCACGCTCAAACGCCTCGATGAAATTGCAAAATCAAAATAGGAAAAGGAAAAGGAAAAAAAATCATGTCAGCCATTATTGATATCTTCGCACGCCAAATTTTAGATTCCCGCGGAAACCCCACGGTTGAGGTGGATGTAATTTTGGATTCCGGCGCACGTGGGCGCGCGGCCGTACCATCCGGTGCATCAACCGGTGCGCATGAAGCGGTTGAGCTGCGTGACGGGCGCAAAGATTATTATATGGGCAAAAGTGTTGAAACGGCCGTTGATAACGTCAATGGTGAGTTGGCGGAATTACTCGTCGGCACCGAAGCATCGGAACAATCGCTTATCGATCACGCGATGATTGAATGTGACGGCACGGAAAATAAATCACGCCTTGGCGCGAATGCGATTTTGGGCGTGTCGTTGGCCGTTGCACGTGCGATGGCGGAAGAATTAGATCAACCGATTTATCGTTACATTGGTGGTGTGCATGCGCATACATTGCCCGTACCACTGATGAATATTATCAATGGCGGCAAACACGCCGATAACCCCGTTGATTTCCAAGAATTTATGATTGCCCCCGTCAATGCATCGTCGCAAGCGGAGTCGATCCGTTGGGGTGCTGAGATTTTTCATTGTTTGAAAAAATTGCTTCATGATGCGGGCATGAATACCAATGTCGGTGACGAAGGCGGGTTTGCACCGGCTGTGAAATCATCGGACGAAGCGTTATCTTTCATCATGAAAGCGATTGAAAAAGCGGGATATAAGCCCGGTGAAGATGTGATGTTGGCATTGGACGTTGCCGCGACCGAATTTTTTAAAGACGGTAAATATGTGATGGAAGGCGAGGGTAAAACACTCACCACCGATCAGATGATTTCTTATTACGAAGATTTGTGCGCGCGTTATCCGATCATCTCGATTGAGGACGGTCTCGCGGAAGATGATTGGGATGGATGGGTGAATTTGAATGCCCGTTTGGGTTCGAAAATTCAGCTTGTCGGCGATGATTTATTTGTC
>JAIXWE010000038.1 GCA_027482195.1 Alphaproteobacteria bacterium
GACCAATGTTTTGCGCGCCTTGACCGCGCGCGCCCCGATGCAAGCCGCAGATCAGTATCTCACGCGCCCCTGGTGGTTGAGGGTGTGGTGTTGCCTTCGGTTTTGTCGCGTTACATGCGTGAGCAAAATATTGACACGACATGGAGCTCAGTAGCCCAAGGAATCCGCAGCATGGATTTGGGTCAAGAGGGCGCTACGCGTATTCAACTTTTAAAAATCGCTCCCCGTACCGCGACACCCGATCACGGACATCGCGGCACAGAAATTACCATCATTCTCGATGGCGCGTTTGATGATCAAGGCAAGCGTTACACATGTGGTGATATGATTATTGAGGATGAAAATTCTGTTCACGCGCCGGTGGCTGATGCGCAGTCGGGATGCATGTGTTTGGTTGTAACAACGGCCCCCATTCGCTTGACGGGGCTTTTGGGTGTCTTGGTTAATCCGTTTTTGCGCTGACGTTTCTTCGCCCGTAAGATTTGCTAAATCCTTTTGGTTGATGATCTGGATCCATCACCCCGCCGGCATGAACGGGGCGCGGTGCAAATCCGCCCATTGAAATCATCCGGTCATACATCACTAATGCCCCCGCGACACCGACATTCACACAAAAGCGCGTTGGAATTTTTAAAGTGTAATCTGCACGATTCATTGCGTCTTGCGAGACATTTCCCATCTCGGGGCCCAAAAGATACGCCGCCCGCAAAGGATGGCGAAAGCTTGGTAAATCAATCGAATCCTCAACCAGCTCAACTGCAACTAAAGCACAATTTTTCGGCAATATAAGATCATTCATAGATTGGTATTCATACAAAGGTACATGATCATAAGCCCCGGATGTATCGGCTTGCGTCACATCTTTCACATTCATCGCTGGTGCAACGGTAAAGAAAAAGGACGCATCAAAAGCATGCGCGGAACGCATCAGATTCCCAAGATTGTGCGGTTTATGAATGCCTTCAACGCCCATGCCGAAAAAACCGCGCATCACATCACCCGCACATTCTTTCTAATCGGCTTAACGCATCTTCAAGGCGGGGGGTGGAAACCCCGAAACAAAGGCGCAAAAATCCTTCGCATTGCGATCCGAAAGATGATCCAGGTGCCAAGCTTAACCCAACTTCGTCAATCATTTCGCGGGCATAATGCATCGAATCATCCACGCCGTCTATCTTGAAAAATGCATAAAATGTCGCATCAATTTCGGGCAAGGTAATGCGCGTCATCGTACTCAGTTTTTTTGTGATAAGATCACGGTTGTGAGTCCAAAGATTTAGTTGCTGTGTGATAAATTCTTCCCCGTAACGAAGGGCGGCAATTCCCCCATATTGGGTAAAGGCGGGCGGCCCCATATTTTGATATAAGGCCAAATCGCGAATTTTATCTTCGGCAATTTGTGGGCCAATCACCCATCCTAAACGCCATCCTGTCATCGCCCAACTTTTTGAGAAGCTGTTGATGATGTATAAAAGATCATCCGGTTCCGCCACATCCAAAAAACTGGGCGCATGAGTTTTACCATACTGGCAACGCGAATAAATTTCATCTGCAACAACCCATAAACCACGCGCGCGGGCAAACTCCATCACAGTTTTAATCTCATATTCCGACATCACCCATCCGGTGGGGTTGTTTGGCGTGACAATCATGATCGCTTTTGTTTTTGGTGTAACCGCATCAAAAAGCTGATCTAAATCAAGGCTCCACCGATTTTCTTTTAATGTCATTCCCACTTCGATAATGTTGGCGTTGACCACTTCACAAATACCGATCAAATTTTTCCAAATGGGCGTGACGGCGATGATGTCATCATCTTCGTTCAAAATACTGTGAAGGCATAAATTAATTGCATTGGTTCCCGAAGATGTCACAAAGATTCGTGATGTCGGAATATCATGCCCATAAATACGTGCGGTGTAATTGGCAATTTCTTGACGCAACTCTGGCAACCCTAACGCGGGCGCATAAAATGTTTTGCCCTCTTGAAGTGCTTTCATCGCGGCTTGCTGAATAACCGGTGATGTTACGTTTTCACCTTCGCCTTGAGCAAGGGAGATCACATCCGGGCGCATTTTGCCGTATCTTAAAAGTTCCGCCGCAATATTTGGCGTCATATCATTGAGCGCATCGCGAAACGGGGACGGGGGTAAGGTAAGGGACATAGAGGGTAAGGTCTTTTTATATGTTACTGGTTTAAGTTGTGCAGATGTCATTAGCATAATGGATAACCTTGTCATCCGATTTTCTCGGATTTTACTGAAAATTTTCGATTTTTAAGGGGGGAAGCGTAAGCCGAGCTTACAAGGTCATGGATGCGGGCGCGCCCGCCGCCGCCGCGCATGCGGCCGCAAAACAAACAAAAGAAAAGTTATTTGCAAAAGTCATTTTCAAATCGTGCCACGGAAAAAAATAAAAATCTAGTAAAAAATTTAGGATTGCAAGGCCTCAAGATCACGATAAAGCTCCAACGCCTCGGGGTTCGCCAAAGATTCGACATTTTTCACGGGGCGGTTGTGAATCACTTCGCGCACAGCAAGCTCCACAATTTTATTGCTTTTGGTGCGGGGAATGTCGCTCACCTGAAGGATACGGGCGGGCACATGGCGCGGTGACGTTCCCTCTTTAATTTGTTTCTTGATACGCGCGATCATGTCGTCGTTTAAAACAAGATCATCTTTGAGGCGTACAAATAAAATAACGCGCTCATCATTTTGCCAATGTTGACCCACGGCGATACATTCTAAAACTTCGGGAATTTGTTCAACTTGGCGGTAAATCTCGGCGGTGCCAATTCTCACACCCCCTGGGTTCAGTGTTGCATCAGACCGGCCATGAATAATCAGCCCGTTATGCACAGTACGTTCAATCCAATCACCATGACACCAAATATTTTCAAAGCGCTCGAAGTAAGCTTTTTTATATTTTGACCCGTCATGGTCATTCCAAAATTTAACCGGCATGCTCGGGAAAGATTTGGTACAGACAAGTTCGCCCGATCCTTTTCCGGCCGGAATGGGACGTCCCGAATCATCAAAAATATCCACGGCAAAACCTAAACCTGCACCTTGAATCTCTCCGCGGTAAATGGGTGAGATGGGGTTGCCGATTACGAAACATGAAATAATATCCGTGCCGCCAGAGATCGACGCAAGATGTACATCAGATTTGATCGATTGATACACGTAATCAAAACTTTCATGCACCAAGGGCGACCCGGTTGAGGTGATTGTTTTAAGTGCACTCAAATCAAATTTATCTTTGATGTTAATCCCGTTTGATTTTAAGGCATCGATATATTTTGCGCCCGTGCCAAAAAGGGTTGCGTGATGGCGCGCTGTGTAATCCCACAACATATCGGCTTTTGGGAAAAAGGGTGATCCATCATAAATCAATAATGTTGCACCCGAGGCGAGGGCGGTGATTTGCCAATTCCACATCATCCACCCACATGTTGTGAAATAAAACACACGATCATTCGTGCGCACATCACATTGAAGTTGATGTTCCTTCATATGTTGTAACAATGTGCCGCCGTGACCATGGACAATACATTTAGGTATTCCGGTTGTGCCGGATGAAAACATGATGAAAAGCGGGTGGTTAAATTCCACCCGTTCAAAGTCTGGCTCAGATACCGAGATGTACGATTCTTGTTCGGTGAGTGATACCGCGTTTTCAAGATTGCTGAGATCGGGTGTATCATTCACAAAAGAAAAAACAATTGTTTTTTCCAATGATGGTAATTGCGCTTGAAGATTTTTGATTTTCTCCAAACAATCAATTGTCTTTCCGGAGTAAAAATATCCGTCACAAGTGATCAAAACTTTTGGTTCAATTTGTCCAAACCGATCCAATAATCCTTGCAAACCGAAATCGGGTGAGGCAGAACACCAAATCGCCCCCAAAGAAGATGTGGCGATGGCCCCAATAATCGCCTCGATTGAGTTTGGTACATGACCCGCCACGCGATCGCCTTTTGTAACACCAAAGTGGCGCAAAAGATTTTGTAGCTTTGCAACGCGCTTGCTTAATTCGGCGAAGGTGATTTGGGTTTCTTGGCCTTTTTCCTTGCGCGCGATAATCGCAATCCCGTCATCGCGGCGTTTGAGCATGTTTTCCGCCCAATTAATTTTAGCATCGGGGAAAAACTGCGCCCCTGGCATCTGATCGGCGTTAATCAAGGTGCGGGATCCTTTTTCGGCAATAACCCCCGCATAATCCCAAAAGCGTGACCAAAAATCACCCATGTGATCGATACTGTAACGCCATAAATCATCATAATTAGCAAAAGATTGATTGGTTTCAGTTTCAACCGCTTTTTGAAAAGCCGTTAAATGGCAAGAAGACATCAACTTTTCAGAAGGGGTCCATAACGGCGCGTCAATCATGTGCAAGCATCCTGTAACCTTTTGGGTGGAATATCCGAACTGTACAAAATAACCTTATATCTCTCAAGCGGGGCTTTGGGGTTTTCCGCATATCTGGTAAGGATAAAAGAGATTTTATAAAGGAAATTCATATGTTTCGTTTTCTTCTGGCCTTTTTTGTTGTGTTGAATTTTACTATTCCCGTTCTTGCCCAAGAAACGGGCATGGCAAAGCCAGCCGCCAAATACGTCACAACCCGTATTTTAACGGATACCGAGATGCTGCGCCCGGGTCAGGATTTTACCTTGGCCATTGAACAAACTATTCAAGATGGATGGCATGTTTATTGGAAAAATCCAGGCGATTCGGGTGAGGCCTTGCGGGTCAAATGGACATTGCCCGAAGGGTTTGAAGCGGGAGAGGTTGCATGGCCCACGCCTCAGCGTATCCCCTTTGGCCCATTGATGAATTTTGGCTATGAGAAAACAGTCACGTATTTAATACCGATGACGGTTGGAAATGTCGTTCCGGACTCACCAAAAATCACCGCAGATCTTGAGTGGTTGGTGTGTTCCGATATTTGTATTCCTGAGACAACAACGATTACCTTAAACTTTCCTGCGCCCAAAACCGATCCCGCCTTTTTTGAAAAAGCGCGGGCATTGATGCCGCAAGATGTGACGTGGCAAGGTGAGGCTCAAGAAAAAGACGGGCGCGTTCAGCTTGCTTTCCAACCTGATGCGGAAATTTTGCCACTTGTGCGCGCGGCCAAAGATTTTGCATTTTTCCCGGAAGAGTGGGGAATCATTCAAAACGCCGCACCACAAAGTGTAACCGTAACGGAACAAAAAATCATTGTTGATATGGCGCGTGATACGCGTGCACTGTCCGAAGTGCCTTTAATTCGTGGGGTTTTGGCATGGGTTGATCCGGCTGGGATACGCCAAGCGGTGGTGGTGGAAGCCCCTGTGCCCATGATGGCGATGGAAAATCCTGTGTCCGCACCATCATCGTCTTCGCCCACGCTTTCCGATGTCACTGTTTTCCAAGCTCTTGTTTTTGCTTTGCTGGGTGGGTTGATTTTGAATTTGATGCCGTGTGTTTTCCCCGTCTTGTCGATGAAGGCATTAAGCTTGGTCAAGATGTCGTCCAAGGAACAATCCCATGCGGTGAAACACGGTCTTTCTTACACGGGCGGAATTTTATTATGCTTCGCACTTATTGCGGGTGTGTTGATTGCTTTTCAAATGCTGGGTGCGCAAATTGGGTGGGGCTTTCAATTGCAAAATCCCATCATTGTTTTGTTATTGGCTTATATTCTTTTCCTGATCGGGTTAAATTTATTTGGCGTGTTTGATATTGCGGGTGCGCAATTTTCAAATATCGGCACGCATCTTACCCGGAAAAAAGGTTATGCTGGATCTTTCTTCACCGGTGTGTTGGCAACGGTTGTTGCCACACCATGTACGGCGCCTTTTATGGGAGCCGCATTGGGCTTTGCTTTGGTGCAACCGCCCGTAATTTCCATGCTTGTTTTTCTGTCCTTGGGGCTTGGTTTGGCGTTGCCTTATTTGTTGTTATGTGTGTTTCCAAGATTGCGCGCGGCCTTACCAAAGCCGGGGGTTTGGATGGAAACGTTCAAAGAATTTTTGGCCTTCCCCATGTTTGCGTCGGCCGCCTGGCTAGTATGGGTTTATGCGCAACAAATTGCTGGTTTTTACGGTCTTCTTTTGGCGCTTCTTGGGTTTGTATCTTTGGGGTTTGCCATTTGGGCATGGAAAAAATCGTCAAAACCCCAACCCATGAAATCTATTTTACGGGGTTTAAGTGTTGTGGGCGTTGTCACAGCCTTGGCCATCGCCGCAAACAGCATGAGCTTACCGCAAGAAACAACCTCACCCACAACCCAAGAAACGGGCGCGCATGGCGGGATTAATTTTACCCAAGCCGATTTCGATAAAGCGCGCGCCGGCGACCAACCAATTTTCGTGACCATGACCGCGTCATGGTGCATTACGTGCAAAGTCAATGAGCGCGTCGCCCTTCATGTTGAAGAGACTCAAGAATTATTTCGTGAGAAAAATGTGGTCTATTTTGTCGGGGATTGGACAAACCAGAATCCGGAAATCACAAAATTTTTAGAGTCCTATGGACGCAGCGGCGTTCCGCTCTATGTCTATATTGGGCCGCGTGACCCTGTCTCAAAACAGCGTCCCGAACCAATTATTTTGCCGCAATTACTGACCCCGGGTTTGGTGGCGGACACGCTAAACCCAAATTAATTTTCATCACTTAAAGGAGACTACCGATGAAACTACTCGCATTAACCGTGGCGGCCCTCGCGCTGATCACAACCCCTGTTTTGGCGGATAATCATGCTGAGGTTGGAAAGCCTGCGCCTGAATTTACCGCAAAGGATACGAACGGAAAGGACGTTAAGCTTTCTGACCTTAAAGGTAAGATTGTGGTGTTGGAATGGACAAATCCCGAATGCCCTTATGTTGTCAAACATTATGAAACCAAGAATATGCAAGCTCTTCAGGAAGAGCTGACCAAAGGCGGTGATGTGGCATGGATCACCATTTCATCCTCAGCTAAAGGCAAGCAAGGTCACATGACGCCCGAGCAAGCGAATGCCTATATCGCGGCGCAAGGGTCAAAAGAAACCGCGCGTATTTTGGATGAAGATGGCACAATCGGAAAGCTTTATGCTGCGAAAACCACCCCACATATGTTCGTCGTTAATAAAGACGGTGTTTTGGCTTATGCTGGTGCAATCGATGATAACGACAGCTTTAAGCACGACACTGTAAAAGGTGCGAAAAACTTCGTCCGTACGGCTGTGGAAGAGTTGAAAGCAGGCAAGGCTGTGACCACCGCTTCAACCAAGCCTTACGGTTGCTCCGTAAAGTATTAATCTAAATTCTTTCCTGCATACGCCTTTGACCGCTCCCCCAGCCCTCAAAGGCGTATGCTTGGGAAGACCTCTTTGCTTTGATTTTTTCTTTTCATCTGTGGATAACCCAGTTACCATAGTGGTTCTTGATTCGGAACTCACAGAACCTTTATTTTTCATGCCACCTCGCTCCACAAAGCTTACATCCAAACGCAAAGCCCCAAAACCTTCCGCAAAAGTGGTAAAGGCAAAGCCTCTTGCGCAAGATCTCAAATCGAAAACCACAAGCCGTAAGAAAATAGCGTCCTCTCACAAGACGAAGGCTGCAGTCGCAGCAGCACGTTTGGTCATCAATGCTCAAGGCTTGATCATGCATGCGGATCAAAGTTTCGCGGCCATGCTCCATCTTCACGCGAAAGATATGATCGGGCAAAAAGCGCGCCATATTTTTTCCTTTGTGGATCCGGAAGATGCGTTGCACGACCGCCCCACATTTTTTACAGATCCCAAAACAGATCCGTGGGTGCAATCAATTGTTGCCGGCGCACATGATGTTGTTTTAACAATCGCGGGACATCCGCATACTGTGACATTATATTTTGATCAAATCACACTTCCCGATGATCGCTTCTTTATGATCATCAGCCGTGACGATACAACCACAATAGATTTTGAAACGCTTCAATCTCTATTAAAAATTGATGCGAAAAAAGAGACAGAAACATCAATTATTACGCTGTCATCTGAGTCTTCAAAGATGGCGGCACATCTTCCGATCTTTTTTGATATGACCCATGACATGA
Source organism: Alphaproteobacteria bacterium (assembly GCA_027482195.1). Classification (GTDB taxonomy): domain Bacteria; phylum Pseudomonadota; class Alphaproteobacteria; order Micavibrionales; family Micavibrionaceae; genus Micavibrio_B. The sequence goes on from JAIXWE010000038.1 coordinate 8,070, forward strand.
TGGTGGTCATGGGGATTGACGGAAATTTACAAACCGCGAATGAAGGATTTTGTGAGATGTTGGGCGTCACACCCCAAGATCTCACACATTTGAACTTTATCGAGATTGTTCACCCGGATGATCGCATTCATATCCGTCCCACTTTCAAAAGTCTTATTCAAGATGACGCGGCGCGCGAGCGTTTGATCGCCTTTGAAGGCCGGATCATCGGCAAGGATCAAAAAGAATATACGTTGGAATGGCGGCAAAAACGTTTGGGTGATCTCATCTATGCGGTATGCCGTGATTTAACGGATATTAAGCAACATGAAATGTCTTTGATTCAACATCAAACGCAACTATCGGAAGCACAACGCATCGGCCGCATGGGGCATTGGATTTGGCGCGTAGGCGATGATCATTTAGTCTGGTCGGATCAGATTTATCGGATTTTTGGCGTGGCACGCGATAAATTTACCCCGACCATTGATAATGTGAATGCCCTTTTGCACCGCAGAGATTCAGGGCGCATGTCACAAGCGCTTCAGCGCGCGATGTTAGAACGCAAAGATTATGATATGGAGTTTCGTATCATTCGCCCTGATGGCCAGGCGCGTTTTTTAAATTTGCAAGGCAAATGTGAGGTGGATTCGGATGGCGATATTATCGCTTTGTTCGGTATCATGCAGGATGTCACAGAGCGAATTCAATATGAGCGTGAATTGAAAGATGCCAAAGAAGCGGCCGAGCGCGCCTATGCCGCAAAGTCACAATTTTTGGCCAATATGTCACATGAATTGCGCACACCCTTAAATGCAATTATTGGTTTTTCTGAGATGATGCAACGCCAATTATTGGGGCCGATTGGCACGGAAAAATACCTCGATTACATCAGCGGCATTCGTGAAAGTGGCGAACATCTTTTGGATCTCATCACCGACATTCTTGATATGTCGAAGATTGAAGCCGGAAAATATGAATTAGATGTTGAAGAATTTAGTCTCATCAAAGTTTTGCGTTTAACCGCGCACATGATCGAAGGGCGTGCATTGGATGCGCAGGTGAAAATTTTCTGCTCGATCCCGGAAGATATTGAGTTGCGTATGATGGCGGATCGGCGTGCGGTAACACAGATGATTTTGAATTTACTTTCAAACGCCGTTAAATTTACTGAGCCCGGCGGGCAAGTGAGTTTAAATTATGTGGATCACCAGGATACAGTGTCAATAACTGTGACGGATACGGGAATTGGTATTCCGGCCAACAAATTGCAATATGTGACGCAGCCTTTTGAACAAGCCGCCAATCATTTTACACGCAATCATGAAGGATCCGGTCTTGGTCTTGCTATCACAAAAGAATTGATCGAGCTTCATGGCGGATCAATTCATATTGAATCAACCGTGGGTGTTGGAACGTCTGTGACATTGCGCATGCCGGTTAATTGCCAAGCCACACGGCGCGATAAAAAAGAAAATACCTCTCACATTTCTCCGCCTCAAAAAATCTCCGCTCGCTTGGTATAAACTTCATGCGCTTGAACGTCTTTTTGCAAAAAGCCGGTGTTGGGTCGCGCCGCGAGGCGGAACGTCTTGTTGAACAAGGTCGTGTCAGCATCAATGGAATATTGGCCACCATTACACATGCGGTGATGGAAAAAGATGTAATCACCGTTGATGGGCGTGTTGTTACACTTGACACAAAACCATTGCCGCGCCTTTTTCGCCTCCACAAACCTTTGGATGTTTTGGTTACAAACTATGATTCGCAAGGCCGTAAGACTGTTTTCGAACTTGATGCGCTTCAAGATAAACGCTTACCGCGCTTGATGACGGTGGGGCGTTTGGATGTCAATTCGGAAGGCCTGTTGCTTTTATCATCCGATGGGCCGCTCGCACAAAAAATGATGTCACCGGAAACAGCATTGCCGCGCATTTATCGTGTGCGTGTGCATGGGCGGTTGCGCGAAGATCAATTGGCGCGGCTTCGCCGTGGGGTGACGGTGAAGGGAATTAAATATCGTGGCGCGCAAGTCACCGAGGAGAAAGAGCCAACCGGAGCGAATACATGGTATCAGATTATTTTGACCGAAGGTAAGAACCGTGAGATTCGAAAATTAATGGAGCATTTTGGATGTGTGGTAAACAGACTCATTCGCACTGATTATGGCCCATTTTCACTTGGCGATCTTAAATCCGGAGTTTTACGCGAAATTCCGAAGGCGGACGTTGAAAAGCTTATAAGGGAATTAGGCTTATAAAAAACCACTCCTTGAATTATTTTTTCGGTTCAAAACCTAATTTGTAAGGATTGTAATTGCCTCGAAATTTATTTGAGTCGTCAATCTCACCTTGATAAAGAGCGTTGCGGTGGGATGAGAAAAATTCAAGATACATCCCACCATCAATTAAGTTAAGGTCTTGCGGATCGGTCATCAATGTATAGTGCTAAAAATTAGCTTAACCTTCATTCGTGACTTTGGTTTGGGCTTGTGTGTAAAAATACTGAGTAAGCTCTACTTTCATACGAAAAATGTGCCGTTACCAATCTTGAAGGTGAGGGGCGTAACCTGCGATATAAAGAAGGGTATTTTCTTCCATGTCTTTTGTAAATTGTTGCGCCTCATTCTTAAAATCTTTTTTGGCTGTATGTGGTTTTTGGGATTTAAAAGACTCATCAATCACCAGGTCATAGCTGCGTGCGTACTCATCCTCCTCCAATTTGCAATATCAACTTTACTAACAAGTGCGGAAATATCTTGATTATTTTCATCACCCGGTTCTGTTTTTGGAACAGCGATTTGATTTTGTCGCGAAGGATGAATTTTTACAACCTTAAAGCGACTGACATCTCCTTGATATTCTTCAAGTCTTTTGATCGCCCAAGGCTACATGATGGATTTAAGATAACGCGACTCAATTCCAAATTCAGTTTTTAAAACATCATTATGTTCCTCACGTTTAAAAAGTCCAAGCGGGCTTCCATTAATTGGGGAACGATTACTATTTTCATCAGCAAAAACATATACGGGGTTTTGTTCAATTAACTCTTTGACCTTTTCAGCTAAAGATGATTTTGCACTTCCCGCAGGTCCTAAAAGATAAAGAATTTGTTTGCTTTCCTCTAGTCCTTGTACGGTATGACGAATATGACCAACGATTCGTATGATGGTTTCGTCCATACCGTAAAATTCTTTGAAGGTTTTCTGGCGAGATAAAACAGTTTTCCCATAGATGCGCGATAAACGCTCATTTTTTTCAGTGTACACAAGTTCTGGCCCGCCGATTGCATGTAAAAGATGCTCCGCAGCACTGGCATAGGCCATTTTATCATCACGGCACTGCTCTAGATATTGATCTAGAGTTAGCGTTTCGCCTGGTTTTTTTGCATATTTTGCGCCATAAGCTTCCATTAGCGCACGAGCTGCTACTGTCATTCTCGTGCCCCCTGTTAAGTGTTTTTTATTTCAGCTTTGCTGAATATTTATTTTCAAATTAAGGTCGCGTTTTAATTATTTGTCAATTATCTATTTCGTGATGACCCTGGCGCTCTTCATTAGGTGGTGATATAAATATCAAATAAAGAAAATTAAAACAAACAGTTACAAAATTAATCTGTCGTTTTGATGTTTTGCAATAATATTTCTGTATCAAATTTATCGTTATTTCCTTGATGTTGCATGTTTAAAATCTAAGTTATAAAAACTATTTAAATATTTTTAGGAGCTCTTCATGCTACATTCGCGTCGATTTTTTTTAAAGAATGCACTTCTGGGAGCTTCCTTTTTAGTGCTTCAAGGAGCATTATTTCGTAGCCCTGCTTTCGCGCAAGACGGAGTCTTCGAGATTACGCGAACAGATGACGAATGGAAAAAGATTCTTACGCCACAACAATTTCGTGTTTTAAGAAAAGAGCAAACAGAGACTTCTGGCAGTAGTCCATTAAATTTAGAAAAGCGTGAAGGCACATATTTCTGCGCTGGTTGTGATTTGCCTTTGTTCAGCAGTAAAACAAAATATGAAAGCGGGACAGGCTGGCCAAGTTTTTGGGAGCCTTTATCAAACGCGGTAAGCACAAAAAAAGATTACAAACTTATTCTCCCCCGAACGGAAGTGCATTGCAGACGTTGTGGTGGACATCTTGGGCATGTTTTTAATGATGGTCCGCCGCCAACTGGTAAACGTTATTGCATGAACGGAACTGCAATGAATTTCAGAACACAATAGGATAAAATAACGATGCGAAACTCACTTTTTGGTTTTTTTATTTTTATATTGATATTGAACGTTTCCCCAAGCTGGGCTGCGTCAAAAACAATATTGCTCGCGGGCGGTTGTTTTTGGTGCATAGAACATGACATGCGCTCAGTGCAGGGTGTTTTAGAAACAAGGGTCGGATATGCCGGTGGCGATAGACCAAGCCCTACATATAAAAATTATAATGATACCGACTCACAGTATAAAGTATCCCATATAGAAGTCATCAAAGTTACCTATGACACTCATCTCATCAGCCAAAGGGAACTGCTTAACGAGTTTTTGAGAAAAATTGATCCCACAGATGGCGCAGGACAATTTTGTGATCGCGGTCCCTCTTATCGGCCGGCTATTTTTGTCGATAACCAAAATGAGAAAAAGATTGCTCTTGCGGTTTTAACTGAGGCAGAGCAAAAATTGCAAACGAAAGTAAATGTGGACATTCTCCCTCAGGCGAAGTTTTGGGAGGCAGAAGAATATCATCAAAATTTCGCCGAGAAGAATTCACTTTCTTATAAATACTACAGATATAGCTGTGGCCGAGACAAAAAGATTAATCAAATATGGGGTGAGGTTAGTGATGCTCAAAAATAATCATAAGATATATGCCGCCAATATTTTTTTATTACTCTTCTTGCTTATGCCTTCGTCTGCATATTCAAAAAACCTCGCTGTTGCTGAGCTGTTCACATCTCAATCTTGCTCTTCGTGCCCAGCCGCCGATAAGGTTTTGGAGTTTTTATCACAAGACCCAGATGTGATTACAATTGGCTACCACGTCACCTATTGGGATCATCTGTCCTGGAGAGATACGCTTTCATTACCTGAGGCGACAAAGCTACAGAAAGATTTTAATGGGCAGAGAGGTTCTGGGCGCATTTATACACCTCAAATGGTTATAAATGGCGATGTCGAATTTGTGGGGTCTCAAAAAAATACCGCCTTGCAGAATGTCAGCCGCTCCAAAAATATCCCCGAAGCCAAATTAGAAAAAGTGGAAGATGGCATTAGGATCACAAAACCGGAGGGGCTTATTGTCAACGCAAGTACCCATTCATTGATGCTTATTGAGCTTGGCAAAGATAAAACACAAGCAATTTCAAGCGGAGAAAATTCTGGCAGAACAGAGCATTATGTTTCTCCGGTAAAAGCTATTTCTTACTTCTCGCCCAATCAGGATTTCTTTTCTTTGCAGAATATCAAAGAAAAAAGTGAGCAGGGGGCTCGTTATGTTGTTCTCTTTCGAGAGGGTCTCGCAGGTAAAATCATAGCTGCTGGAAAAATATAAGGACATCTTTGTGAATTATGGATCGGATAATAAGGAGGTGTTGAAAATACAAAAAAGCAACATTCTTCGCATAGGAATTGTATGTGTCTTGCTCACTGTTGCTTTGATTGTATGGAAGCTTAATCTTACAGATTATTTAGCGCTTGACGTTATTCGTGCGCAGCAGCAGAACTTAAAATCATATTACAGCGAACATGCCTTACTGGTTTTGGGCGGATTCTTTCTGATTTATATTTTTATTACTGCTTTATCCTTGCCGGGCGCGGCCGTGATGACTCTTTTGGCTGGAGCTATGTTTGGTTTTTGGCAAGGATTATTCACCGTTTCTTTTGCAAGCAGTATCGGTGCAACCTTGGCTTTTTTAATGGCGCGATTTTTGCTCAAAGATTGGATACAAGGGAAATACAGCAGGCAATTATTTGCGATTAACCAAGGATTTGAAAAAGAGGGCGGTTTTTATCTTTTCGCTCTAAGGCTGATTCCAGCGTTTCCTTTTTTCCTCATCAATATCTTGGCTGGCCTTATGCCGATCAAGACACGTAACTTCTATGTGATCAGTCAGCTTGGTATGCTACCCGGAACAGCCGTTTATGTTTATGCGGGAACAGAGTTGGCAAAGGTGCAATCTCTTTCCGATATTGCTTCGCCGTCTCTTCTCGGAGCTTTTGTGCTTTTGGGGTTATTTCCTATTTTATCTAAAAAGATCATAGAAATTTTGCGCAAAAAGAGGGAAGCATGAGTCGGTATGATTATAATGTCATCGTGATTGGCGGAGGATCGGCGGGGTTGGTCTCTTCTTATATCGCGGCCGCGTTAAAGGCTAAAGTTGCCTTGATTGAAAAGCATAAAATGGGCGGTGATTGCTTGAATACAGGATGCGTTCCGAGTAAGGCCTTGCTTCGCTCCGCGAAAATATTCTCTTATGCCCGGCGTGCGCAAGAGTTTGGCTTTCGTGACATGAATATTCAATTTGATTTTGCTCAAGTAATGGAGCGTGTTCAAAGCATTATTCAAACTATTGCACCACATGATTCTATTGAGCGTTATACACAGTTGGGTGTGGATTGTATTCAAGGAACAGCAAAAATTATAGCACCCCATGAGGTTGAGGTGAGCGGGAAAATCCTTACAGCTCGTAGCATTATCATCGCAACAGGTGCTCGCCCCCTCATTCCGAAAATCCCAGGGCTTGATAAAATTGAATATTTAACCAGTGATACAGTATGGGATTTGCGCGTGCGTCCTGGGAAGCTTTTGGTTCTTGGGGGTGGCCCGATTGGGGCTGAGATGGCGCAGGCTTTTTCACGTCTTGGATCACAAGTCACTCTTATCGAGATGGGGCCAGACCTTTTGGCACGTGAAGATAACGATGTTATTGATCTTGTCACTGCTCGCTTTCGTGAAGAAGGTATTCGTGTTCTCACAAATCATAAGGCGAAATCTTTTCGTAAAGAAGGAGAGCAGAATATCCTTACCTGTGATCATAATGGACAAGATATTGATATTACGTTTGATAAGGTCATCATCGCCGTGGGACGGCAAGCGAACGTAACAGGTTTCGGATTAGAAGAATTAGGTATTAAATTATCGTCACGCCATACAATTAATGCGGATACATTTTTAGAAACAAATGTCCCAGGAATTTATGTATGCGGCGATGTAACAGGGCCATATCAATTCACACATGTCGCCGCGCATCAAGCATGGTATGCGAGTATCAACGCTCTGCTTGCGCCTTTTAAGCGTTTTAAGGTTGATTATCGTGTGATTCCTTGGACAACATTCACGGATCCAGAGGTGGCGCGAGTCGGGCTCAATGAAAAGGAAGCGAAAGAAAAATCTATTTCTTATGATGTAACGATTTACGGGATAGATGATCTGGATCGGGCTATAACTGATAGTGAAGCGCACGGTTTTGTAAAGGTGCTGACTGTTCCTGGTAAAGATAAAATTCTTGGTGTCACCATTGTAGGCGCGTACGCAGGAGATATGATTCCAGAATTTATTTTAGCGATGAAGCATGGTTTGGGTTTGAACAAGATTTTGAATACCATCCATATTTATCCAACATTATCCGAGGCCAATAAATATGTAGCTGGTCTTTGGCGTAAGGCACATGCGCCCGAGCTCGCATTAAAGTTGATTGAAATATTTCATGCTTGGAGAAGGCGATAAAGGGAATAACCGAGATTATTTTGGGCTATAAAAGCTCATCTATTTCATAAATCTACAAAACGCTTTATTTTGAGAAAAGGGAGAAATCTGTGCTCGATTCAACCATTCGAAATTTAATTGACCCCTTTCTTAATAAAGTGGCGGCAAAGCTAGTCAAGTTTGGCGTCACTGCAAATGCACTCACCGCTACCGGACTTGTTTTTTCTATTTTCGCATTTTTTGCGGTAGCGCATCAGCAATATGTTTTGACTATTCTCTTGATCATCTTAAGTCGAATAATGGATGGCTTAGACGGCCCATTGGCGCGCCAAACAAAAGCGACTGATTTCGGGGGGTATATTGACATTGTTTTTGATTTTATTTTTTACTCAGGAATTGTTTTCTTTTTTGCGGTCGGGCATCCTTCTTTTGCTTTACCAGCGGCCTTTCTTATATTCAGTTTCATGGCGACAGGAAGTTCTTTCTTGGCTTACGCAATTGTTGCTGCGAAGCACGGCATGAATCATGAAAAACAAGGGAAGAAATCTTTCTTTTATCTTCAAGGTATTACGGAAGGTACAGAAACAATCTTTGTTCTTGTCTTAATATGTATTTTCCCAAGTTACTTTGATTGGATCGCGTATGTGTTTGCGGCGCTATGCTGGCTCACAACAATTGGAAGGGTAAGACAAGCAGCTTTAGACTTTAAGGATGTGTGAGTTTTCCTTATATATTATCTGTACGCCGTTGCCCTATCCCACTCGATTTTATTTTTGGGTGCCGAAGTTATTGTTGTTTGCCAAATCAAAAGCATAGGCAAAGACGGCTGGGTCATAATACTCACGGAAGAGTTTAATCTTGCCGTTTTCAACATGGAATAAACCACCATAGGTTTGCTTGTATACTCGCCCCGTGGGTATAACATCAACCTCACCCTTGTACTCCACATACACAAGCTCTGGGTCTTGCATGCTGTGCATGATTAAGGCCTTGGTGAAGTTGGCCTTGCCACTAATTTTTGGCCACGCGCCGTAATGCTTGATCAGATTGGCTTTGCCCTCAACCCGTTTTGGAAACCCTTCAGGGGAGTAAGGCATATCCTGCACCGCATCGTCAGCCCAGACTCGCGCAAATTTTTGCATGTTTTTTTCTTCAAGAGCAGTCAAAAAATCACGCACAACTTGTTTAGTTTGCTGACGTTTGATGTAAGACACGGGATCGGCTTTTGCGGCCTCAGTGGCTAGCCTAAGAACATCGCGACTGCCGGTTTCTTTGCCAGCCAAAAACACCATCTCGGTAATCAGCCAATGCCCATCGTCATTAATGAGCTGATACTGATAGCTGCCGTTAATCTGCCACTGCTTGCCGGCGATGTAATGGTCAGCCACAACATCGGCAGTTGCAGAAGCGTTTCTACCTTTTACCTCAGCCTTGATATTCGAAAGATTATGGTGTGTAGCATCAAAACCAGGGAGCAATCCTGCCCATGCGCTCATCAAGCTTTGCGGACTTTTGAGCTCTGCTTCTCCACCAAAGGCCGAGGTGTAGTCCACCTTAACCTCTGGCGCGAAGAGTTTTTCCAAGGCTTCAAATTCATGTCCATCAGCCAGTGTTGCGACTGACTGAATAACAGTCTCAATTTTCGCAACATCGCTTGAGGCAGATGCCTTCACAGGGGATAATATCATCAACATGGCAAGTCCTCCATAAATCAGGGTTTTCATTTTCTCCTCCCTTACTGTTTTTGATTGAAGTGGGAGACGGTAAGGCTTGCAGCCTCGGCAACTATCTCTGGCTTGTCGTAGAAATCAAACTGCGTGACGTTATCGAGCATCACCAGCTTGGCATTGGCTCCAGCCTTTTCGGTGAATTCCTTGGCGCCTTGCGGAATAGCAGCGGCCTCGGAATGGACCAATAATACGGGTTTGTTGAGTTGCGCGGCATATTGAATACCATCAAAGCCTAACCATTGTGGCCATGAGGCGGTGTTGAATTTGTTATCAAATTCTCTAATCGCGCCACGCGCGGGGTCGGTGTAATATCCCGCAAAATTCATGATCGCCGTTTTATCAGTCTCCGAGGCGGCAAGTACGATTTGCGGTGTTTTTGATGCGTCAACCAATTTATTGACGCCTTCGGCACCCCCATAAACGGTTTCGACAATGGCGCGGTCTTGTAACCAGGGCGCAACCAATGTGATGGATTGGATATTAGCCGACTGTACAGCAGCACCGGCCATATAACCCGCGCTCGCGCATATACCAAGGCCAGAGATTCTTGTGCCATCAACTTCGGGACGTGTGGTTAGAAATTCTGCAGCGGCCACTATATCCTGTGTTTTTTCGGCGGGGCTTTCCATGAAGTTTTGAGCATCATTTACGCGCTTGCTTTCTCCCCAACCCCTAAAATCAAAGGTCAATGCGGCAAAGCCTTTATCAGCCATCTGGGCGGCATAGATAGCAGGCATTTGTTCCTTCACCGTCATCCATGCACCTGTGACAATCACGGCAGGCAATTTCGAGCCATCCTTGTAATCATCGGGCAGATAGAGATTGCCGATAACTCTCTCACCCTGTGAGGTGAATTCAACTTTTTTGATTTGTGCGGCTTCGGCATTACCGGCCATCAGGGTGATCGCCGCAACGGTGGCAAGAAGTGTGTTTTTCATTTTAGGTCTCCATTTCAAAGCTGTTAAAGGGTTGTTTGCTCGTTTTTCGAACTTACAACTCCAATTTAACGCCTTATGCCGGAAACCTCTTGAAGACCCTTGCTCAAGTTTTGAAGATTCTTGCTATTGGCTTTTACGCCAGTCTTTTGGCGTTTTGCCTGCCAATTGCTTGAATACCCGTGAAAAATGCGCCTGGTCTGAAAAGCCGCACGAGAGGGCAATATCAATCATAGGACGCGCGGAATCGGCCAGCATTTTCTTGGCCTGTTCGATGCGGTAATCCATCACAAACTGATAGGGCGTTTCACCAATCGTCTGTTTAAAAAGCCTCGCAAAATGAAACGGGCTAAGACCAGCTTCTGTTGCCATATGTTCAAGTGTAATTTCTTGCCCAAAATTCTGCGCCACATAGTCTAAAACGCGTTTGTAATGCTTCGCTGAAAAACTTTTGCTGAATTCATATTCCTCACCATCAGCCCCATATTTTTGTATGAGCTTGGTCAGGAAGATGCGGGCAAAGGATTCATACATCACGGCAGAAC
>JAIXWE010000097.1 GCA_027482195.1 Alphaproteobacteria bacterium
AGTTTTGCTGATGGGGTCACCCGCATTCATAATATCGGGGAGCTGCGCGTGAAAGAAAGCGACCGTTTAAGTATGATGGCACAAGGTTTAAGTGCGTGTGGTGTAAAAATTGAAACGGGCGAAGATTGGATTCACATTCATGGTTTGGGTAAAAAACCACAAGGTGGTGCGCATATTGCAACCGCATTCGATCACCGCATTGCCATGAGTTTTTTGGTCATGGGAAGTGCATGTGAGACTTCAGTGACAGTAGACGACATCACCCCAATTCGTACGAGCTTCCCAAACTTTATTGATGTGATGAACGATGCGGGAGCACATATGACATGAGTCTCATCATCGCCATCGACGGCCCATCCGCAAGCGGCAAAGGAACACTTGCCCGGTCTTTGGCCACCCATCTTCATTTTGCTTATCTTGATACGGGTGCTGTGTACCGTGCGGTCGCCCATTCTTATCTTGAAAAATATGGCCCAACGATTGATCTTGATGCGGGCGTGAAAGAGGCCATTTTGGTAAGGGATCATTTTGATGCAAAGATTCTGGAGAATCCTGCGCTGCGCTTGGAAGATGTCGCGCAAATGACGTCCAAACTTTCAAGCTTCCTCGAAATCAGAGCTATCCTTCTGGAATTACAGCATAATTTTGCGCATAAACCGCCCTCACCCGCCCGCGGTGCGGTCTTAGATGGGCGGGATATCGGCACCGTTGTTTGCCCCAACGCCACCTTAAAATTATTTGTAACGGCCTCAACCGAAGCACGCGCGCAGCGGCGCACAAAAGAATTGCAAAATAAGGGGATTTCCGTTATCTATGCAGACGTTTTACGCGACATGGCGGAGCGTGATATGCGGGATAAAACCCGCACCATCTCACCCACCTTGCCGGCAGAGGATGCGATCATTTTGGACACATCAGATCTGACGGCCGATGATGTTTTTGCAAAAGCTTTGGAGCTTGCAAAAATGCGCGGTATCACCGCGTAAGACACAAAACGGTATATCGTTGCGAGATTCACTTTGATGTGACAGCGATCCCTGTCGATTTTGAATAAAGAAATAGGATTACTCCTATGGCACATGCTGCCGCAAACCTAAAAGACCGTGAAGATTCAGGCGATTTTGCTGCCCTTCTTGCGGAAACACTCAATGACAAGCAAAAATTTACCGGCCAAGTTATTAATGGCCGCGTCGTTCGTATCGACAATGATCTGGTGATCGTCGATGTGGGCTTAAAATCTGAAGGCCGTATTTCCATTCGGGAATTCGGCCGCCCCGGACAGGACCCTGAAGTACGTATTGGCGACATCGTTGAGGTGTTCGTTGAGCGTATGGAAGATCGCGATGGCTTTACCGTGCTCTCACGTGAGAAAGCACGCCGCGAAGAAGTTTGGGTTGATCTTGAAAAAGCATGCGAACGCAAAGAGCGCGTGACCGGTGTCATCTTCAACCGCGTCAAAGGTGGTTTCACCGTTGATTTGGGCGGAGCAATGGCCTTCTTACCGGGTTCACAAGTGGATATCCGCCCCGTGCGCGATGTCTCACCTCTTATGGGCACACCCCAACCTTTCATGATTTTGAAAATGGATCGCGTACGTGGAAACATTGTTGTATCCCGCCGTGCGATTTTGGAAGAAAGCCGTGAAGAAGCCCGCAATGATCTGCTGACACAACTCCGTGAAGGTCAGATCGTGCAAGGTGTGGTTAAAAATATCACCGATTACGGTGCCTTTATTGATTTGGGCGGTGTTGATGGACTTCTCCACGTCACTGACATTTCATGGAAGCGCATTAATCATCCATCCGAAGCTTTAACGGTTGGCCAATCCATTGAGGTACAGATTATTCGTTACAACGAAGATAATCAGCGTATCTCATTAGGGATGAAGCAACTTGAATCCGACCCATGGGCGGAAGTGGCTTCGAAGTTCCAACCCGGACTTCGCTTATCTGGCAAAATCACCAACATCACTGATTACGGTGCGTTTGTTGAGTTAGAGAATGGCGTTGAAGGTTTGGTACACGTCTCGGAAATGTCTTGGACCAAGAAAAATGTTCATCCCAATAAAATCGTGACCACAGGTCAGGATGTGGATGTTCAGGTTTTGGATGTGGATATGGACAAACGCCGTATCTCATTGGGCATCAAGCAAACCCAAGAAAATCCCTGGACTGGTTTTGCGGGTCAATTCGCAAATGGTCAGGAATTTGAAGGCGAAGTTCGCAACATCACTGAGTTCGGCTTGTTTATCGGCATGACTGATGACATTGACGGCATGGTGCATTTGTCGGATATCGCATGGGGCGACACCTCGGAAGAAGCTCTCAAATCCTATAAAAAAGGCGACAAGGTGAAGGTGAAAGTTCTTGATATCGACCCCGCAAAAGAGCGCGTGGCTTTGGGTATCAAACAACTCACATCCGATCCTTATGAGGGAGCCTCAACGGGTCTTTCCAAAGGTCAGGTTGTCACCTGTACCGTCACCGAAGTGCACGATAAAGGCATTGAAGTGAGCGTGAATGAGACGATGAAAGGTTCGATTAAACGTGTTGATCTTTCACGTGAACGTTCCGAACAACGCCCTGATCGTTTTGCCGTTGGTGAAAAGGTCGATGCGAAGATCTTGACCGTTGATCCGAAGAAACGTGTTTTAACACTTTCTATCAAAGCGCGTGAGATTGATGAAGACAAAGAAGCCATGGCGGCCTTCGGTTCGACCGAATCCGGTGCTTCTTTGGGCGATATCTTGGGTGCGGCTTTGAACAAGCCTGGACCAGAAGAGCCAAGCAAAAAATCATCTTCCAAAAAGAAGACTGATGATTCTTCAGAAGAGTAAGATGTTATAAATGAATGCAAAACAGCCTCTCCTTGTGAGGGGCTGTTTTTTTATGAACCGAAAGGTTTTAAAATTGTTGGCGTAACCGAAGAAACATCCAGTTTTAATTCTTCGCGTAAGACTTGGATTTGCAACGGTGCGGCATTCTTGCCCTCCGCCGCCGCCTCAAAATCCGCACTCAAAATCTTCGTTGGCTCTGACTTTCCACTCAAAACATCAATCACTTTATCTTTGATATTCGCAAGTCGTTCCGCAAAAGAAATTTTACTGGCGTTTTGTTTTTCGTCATGATCGTGCGGGTCAAAATCACTCATCAAATCCGTCAAATCTAGCTCGGGTGTGATGGTTGTAGCTGCACCTTGATCAGGATTATTAATCTTACGAAGAAGCTCTTCATCGCCACTTAATGCGAAGGATGTGGTGGATGTCAGGCTTGAAGATTTTTTGTCCGCCCCGTAACTATCGCTCACTTCTTTTTCGGCGAAAGAAATTCCTTTTTCTTTCTTCACTTTGGCTTGCTTATTCTTAGGCGTTTTATCGCCCTTTGATTTTGCTTTTAAACCATCGGCAAAACCCATCGCGGATAAAGGTGGTGCAATTCCCAACCCCAATTCACGCATCACACGTTCACGCCGTTCTTGGAAACGCTCTTCGAGCTTGTTGATCAAATCCGGATCGGCCATATCTTGCGGCAAAATTTGTTTATTGAACAAACCAAAACGTCCCATCATCAGGCGGCGCGACAAATCATTCTCGGCCGCTAATGCCGAGGCTCCGGGCATAATCATACTAAATGGCATGAGGGCCAGAGATTTTAATTTCTCTAACCACCCCTCTTCGTACAAATCGCTGTCGAGATAATCATCAACATAACGCCGATCAATCTTTATTTTTTCATCGACCGGCTTGCGTGTACCAGATTCACCAGAAGACTCCGATTCCGTATCGCCCTCTTCTTCCTCGTCATGGCGTTTTGCGTCGACTTCGTCGGCGAAAATAGAAGGTGGAATGTCGGAATCATCAGTTACGTGCATCATTCTACGATAACAGGGAGAGATTAGCTGGTCAAATACTCCGCGATCACACCATCACGCAAACCGGCGGTTGAAACAATCACTTTGCGTGGACGAAGATGTACCAGCGTTTCTTGCAAAGCCAAAGCTGCCACGGGCAATAAATCGGCACGGCGTTGTTCAATATTATAGGCTTTACGAATCTGGTTTGGCTTTTGCGTTATCAATTTTGCACAGAATTTTTGCAAAGTAGCGGGATCAATCTGGAACCCCTGAAGACGTGACGTCTTCTGACCTTTTGTGATCAAGTAAACCTGAATAAGTGCACGCCACGACCCGCCGATCACGTATAAAGCGGGTTGGTCACAAAAAGATTCTGGAAGATTTTTTAAATCTTGAGTGAGAATTTTTTGGGCATTTTTCTTGGCATGCATTAAGCGAAATGCGCCAAGCGGATAACTTGCGGTTTCTTTCACACCTTTGGGAGAAAGGGTTGCGAGCTCCAAACTTCCACCTCCAAAATCACCAACAACACCTGTGGCTTTTTTATCTAATGACAAAACACCCAAAGCCGCATAACGCGCCTCTTCATCCCCACTTAATGTGCGCACACGCACATGAGTGCGTTTATAAATCTGATCAATAAATTTTTTGCTGTCTTTCGCTTCACGCACTGCGGCCGTTGCCACTGCGGAAAGTTTTGATATTTTCATGGCCTCAGCAAGCAAGACAAACGCTTGAATTGTTTTCAATGCCGTCTTAACCCCTTCAGGATGGAGCTTTTGAGTTTTATCCAAATCCCGCCCCAGACCACAAAAAATCTTTTCATTAAAAAGCTTTAAGGGTGGTGTATTTTCTAAATCAAAAATAACCATGCGCACGGAATTTGACCCGATATCAATCACGGCATAAGAATTTGGGGCTTTTGTCATCTCTTATTTTTCACTTAAAGAATTTTCGAGAGTCTTCGCAACCGGTTTCAAAAGATATTGCATGACGGTGCGATGCCCCGTCATGATATCAACAGTGGCCACCATTCCCGGAATAATCGGCAATGCTTCGCCGTTGTGTTTAAGGGTGCTTTCGTCTGTGCGCACTTTCACGCGATAAAAACTTTCCCCTTTTTCATTTTTGATCGTATCCGCGGAGATATCAACAACACGCCCTTTCAGGCCACCATAGACAGCAAAATCATAAGCGGTAAATTTCACCATCGCCGGCATATCGGCACGAAGCCGCGCAATATCAGCCGGGCGAATGCGCGCTTCCACCAACAATTGATCATCAAGGGGAACAATTTCCATGATGGAATCACCGGGCTTCACAACTCCGCCCTCGGTGTTGACCAGAATATCTTTGATAATACCTTTTACAGGTGATTTAATTTCGGTGCGATCTTTGCGGTCTTCCAACGCGCCCAACCCTTTTTGAAGCGCATTCATTTCAGCCGTCTTCGCCGCCAACTCTGTTTGCGCTTGGGCGATCGCGGATGATTTTAATTCATTAATCCGCGCCTCTGCCTCAGCAATGGCGGACTTCGCACGCGGAATCGCTTCACTCACACCATTTAACTCAACTTGCTTTTCTTTGATACCGCGCTCAAGTTGAAGCAATTCCATCCGCGGGGCAGAGCCGCGCTCAACCAAGGGGCGCGTCATTTCAAGCTCTTCACGTTGCAATCGAATAACACCACTTAGATCGCTGTTACGGCGTTGCAATTCTGAGACTTCTTGGCGGCGTTGTGAAAGTTGCTGTTCCAAGACCATGGTCTGGCCACGCACTTTATCTTGGTTCGCACGAAAAGCGTTCAATTCCTCTGCCACACTTTGTGGTGCTTTTTCTTGAATTTCTTTTGGGAATTCAACCGTAGGCTTTCCTTCCACTTCTGCTTGAAGACGTGTGACGGAAGCCAAAAGACCCAAATAGCGCGCCTCATTTGAACCCAACTCGGAAGCCGCACCAACATCGCGCAGCCGCGCCAATGTTTGGTCTTTTTCAACGACATCTCCTTCTTTCACGAACAGTGTGTCCATGATTCCGCCCTCTAAATTCTGAATCATTTGTATTTCAGACGAGGGAATTACCTGGCCTTCTCCGCGCGCGGAAATATCAATACGCGCAAACGATGCCCAAACAATAGCAACAACAAAAAACGTAAATATAAGCATGAGCAAAACATGCTTATGAAGCGGCAATTCGTCATCAGTCATGAAATAACGATCGGCGTAAGCTTCCATTTTTTGCACGCGTTCTTTCATCCATTGCGATTGCAATGCCGCCCAATCTTGGTTGTTATTGATATTCAAATCAGTTGGATCATTTTTTTTGGGAGGGTGTTGGTTCATAAAATCCTCCTCATCCTTGGCTTGTAAATTCACGGTTTTGCAAACGACGGATGACCTCATCCTTGGGACCAAACGCAACAATACGCCCACGATCCAATAACATTAATGTGTCAACCAAATCCAACATTGTGCCTTTATGCGTGATAAGAATGGTCGTGCGGTTTTGCGATAAAACTTTTAAATGTTGGCGCAATCTGTTTTCCGATGTCGGATCCATAGACGCCGTTGGCTCATCCAAAATCAAAACTTGTGGATCGTATAAAAGAGAGCGCGCAATGGCGACCGCCTGGCGTTGACCGCCCGATAGACTTTCGCCGCGCTCACCCACTTGTGTATCCAAACCTTTTTCTGAGTCGCGCAAAAACTCCATGACGCCAGACAACTCCGCCGCGCGCAACACGGCGCGATCCGGTGCGGTTTCATGACCCATGGTAATATTTTCACGCACCGACCCATAAAACAAATTCGGTGATTGTTGAACCGCACCAATGTGACGGCGTAAATCTCCCGGGTCAATTTGACGCACATCTGTGCCGTCCAACAAAACCGCACCCGTCTCAGGTTGGTATAAATTTAAAATCAAACGCTCAATCGTTGTTTTGCCCGAACCCACCGCACCAATAATTCCTAAATGCTGGCCCGGCTCAATTGTAAAAGAAATATTTTTCAACGCAGGGTGCGATTGCTCCGGATATTTAAAGGTCACATCGCGAAACTCGATGCGGCCCTCCACTTTTGACAAAGATATAAAATGTTTATCAGCGGGACGCTCAACCGGACGCTTCATAAGATCTTCAAGTTGTTGTAACGCCTGAAAACTTTGATTAAAGCGGGTTAGTAATGCCGCCACTTGTGATAAAGGCCCAAGTGCCCGCCCAACAAGAATGACCGCGGCCACCAAAGCTCCTTGGGTCAACATCGCATTGCTAATCATATACACGCCCGCAACCACAACACCGACAGATGTAATTTGTTGAATGAACAATGAAAAATTAAGTGCAAAGGCCGCAACGCGTTTTGAGCGCACAGACGTACGAGAGCCTTTATCAACCAACTCTTCCCATCTTCGCTGCACATGACCCTCGGCCGCTTGGGTTTTAATTGTCTCAAGACCGGTGATGGTTTCAAATAAAAGTGCGTTTTTCAATGCGCTTTCATGCATTGATTCGCGCATAATTTTTTGCATGGGTTTTTGGAGAAACCATCCACAAATCACCACAATCGGAATCGCAACCAGTGGGATAATTGCCAAAGGCCCCGCGATAATGCCAATAATCAAAATAAAGAATAATGCAAAGGGCACATCCACCAAGGCGGTCATTGTGGCCGAGGTGAAAAAATCACGGATCGTTTCAAATTCACGCACGTTACTTGCCAACACGCCGGCACTCGCGGGGCGCGCGGTTAAGGTCATGCCCAAAACCTGTTCAAATAATTGTGCGGAGATTTTGACGTCCGCCTTACGCCCGGCAACATCAAGAAAATATGCGCGCATATTTTTCATCATGAAATCAAAACCATAAACAATCAGCGCACCAATTGTTAAAACCCACAATGTTTCATAAGCACTGTTGGGAATGACGCGATCATAAACATTCATGATATAAAGCGTGCTTGCGAGTGCAAAAACATTGATCATCACGGTCGCGATAATCACCTCGCGATAAATGGGCCAATTCGTTTTTAATGATGTCCAAAACCAATCGCGCGCCGTGTTGATGGTGGCGGGGCCTGCGCGTTCATCAACGCGCGCAATCGGGCGAATATAAAATGCGTAACCTGTGTATGATTCTTTTAGTTCTTTTAAACTTAAAGTGCGCCGCTCATCGGGCGTCTCAGGAAATTGCAAAATAAATTTAGTTTCGGGATGAATATGCGCATCTTTCCCCGGCTCAAGACGCGGTGGGTGTTTATCGGGATATTTGATCTCCCACAAAATACAAGCTTGACGATGACTTAACACCAAAATGCACGGCAAATTTGGCGCAATCGCCAGAGCCTCTAAACTACGATCTGCAAGACGCGCATGAAGATCGGCACGAAGTGCCGCACGTTCAAACAAAACCGGTGTAATGCCTGTTGACGGAATGGGCAAACCAGCGGTTAAAGAATTTACACTGGTGCGCCGTCCGTAATGACCCGCCAATAGCCTGAGCGATTCCACAAGCGGCATGGATATCGCCATGCGGTCTGCTTCCAATGGCCATGGGTCAAGCGTGATGGGTGATAGTGTGGTCGCAACCTCATCGGATGCGGGATATGCCGCTTCTTCCGTTTGAGCATCATAATTTTGTGAAGGAGGTTGTTGGGTCATGCAGGTAACATATCATGCATAACTTAATAGACCCTTGCCGTTACCAACTTTTATCCGCAGGATTAACTTCCTTAGGATAAGCAACACCCAAAGCGGGCATTAATTGGCCGCGCAATGCCAACAAACGATAACTTGCAAAGCTTGTCAGATATTCGTTATTGATCGCGTTGCTGCGGGATACGAACCATTCATTCTGAGCATCCAACACATCCAAAAGTGTCCGGCGATCAAGGTTAAATTGATCCTTATAAGCTTGAACCACTTGCGCGTTGGCTTCTGCTTGGCGTGCAAATTCTTCTGCGCGTTTTGCGGCGGCATCGCGGCTGGCCCATGTTTGGCGCACATCGTTTTCAACAGCACGCGCCGTGTCATTGCGCTGGCTTTTCGCTTGCGCATGGCGGTAGGTAAATTCCCGTGTGCGGGCTGTGTCCGCGCCACCGCGGAACAAATTCCAATTGGCAACAACCAAAGCGGAGGCACCCGATGCATCGCCCTCAATACCGCTCAAATTACGCCCAGCCGTTCCACCCACCTGCAAATCAACTTGCGGATAAAGTGTTGAGCCAGAACCTTTGCGTTCCGCATTCGCCACATTCACATCCGCCTCGCGAATATCTAATGTCGGGCTTTGGGTTAAGGCTTGTTTTACTTCGTCTTCCAAATTGCCTTCTAACAAATTCGAAGGGTTCCCGGGCTTTGCCAAATCAGGTTGCGGCACATCACCAACACGGCGGCGGAAATTATTTTCAGCATTTAAAAGTGATTGGCGCACATTGGCCTCGGTCGCGCGAGCGGCCGCTAAACGGGCAATTGTTTGCTCCACATCCGCTTGGGTTGAACGACCAGCAGAGGCGCTGTCTTGAATTTGCAACAAAATCTCTTCGTGCTGTTTTGTGTTTTGTTGCGCGATCATGAGCAACTCACGCTGGCGCAAAACATCGATATAAGATTCTGTGACATCCAATGCAGTAAATTCGGATGATTCCCGCACACGGTGCGCAGCCGAGCGCACGCGGTGTTGTTGACGCATATTTTCAAAGCGTGTTTCATATCCATCAAACAACATTTGCGTTAATGTCAAACTCGCTTGGGAGCGAAACAGCGTTTCATCGATATCATTGCCGTTATCCGGATTTGATTTCGTATATTCCAATCCTGAATCCGCCCGCAAATCCAATGATGGCGCCCATAAGGCCTTGGCTTGGCGCAATTCTTCGTCCGTCGCGCGGCGATTATTTTGAACAGTCTCAACGCCCGGATTGGTCAAAACACCCACAGCAACCGCATCACGCAAATTCACAATACGATCCGTTACACCGGCAACAGATGCAACGCGCGTTGGTTGCTCGGTCATCTCTTCCGGCATTGTCGCTTTTAGAATAGGTGGGGGTGGAGGTGTTTCAACAACGGGTGCCGGCTCAGCAACAGGTTGTGCTTGTGTTTGTGTGTCGGCCTGGGTTGATGACATTTTCTCAACCGAAGGTGTGTTAGAAGGCGTCACATTCCCTGTTGGTACTGGCAAATCACTCTCCGCCGCGGGTGGTGTGGGTTCAGCAACAGGGGCCGAAGCAGCAGGCGGCGGAGCTTGTATTTGGGTCTTCATTTGATCTTCTAAAGCTTGCGCCGTTGCCCCCGATGAGGGGGTTGCCGTTTGTGCAAAAGAAGGCGCTGTGCACAAAATCAACGCCGTGGAAGAAAGCAAAATTTTTGCAGCCAATTTTTGACGTGTAAGAAAAAACTGTGTCATGAGATTACGTGATGCCCCTTATGTGATCTGCGCCCCATTTGATGGGGACGCACATGAAACCTTTAGATATTTATGACGAATTTTACGCAGTGGCGCAAGCACGAAACCCTGTTTTTCAATGAGAAACAGGGTTTTCGTAACCTCGGGTTAAGCAAACCCACCTTGTGATTGCTGTACATGGTGCTGGGTCTGATCGTCTGGCTGAACCGTCACGGTTGAGACCACATGGCTTGAGACAATATTCGAATTTTGAACATTGACATTCACCGATGAAACCTGAACCGAACTTGACGACGTTGTGAACACAAAATCGTTAATCGCAGTGGTGATTGGGTTTTCAACCTGTAACAAGTCGCTAATATCCAACACATCACCTTCACCGTTATTGATGTTCACATTCGCAACATTCACATTGGTATTGGTATTGGTATTGGTATTTGTGTTGGTATTGACGTTCGTGTTTGTGTTGATATTCACGTTATTATTCACGTTCA
>JAIXWE010000002.1 GCA_027482195.1 Alphaproteobacteria bacterium
AAGTCCCAAAAAAGGCTAAAGATCATGACGCTTTAAATCAGCCGGCTTAGCACAGGGGTAGTGCAGCGGTTTTGTAAACCGAAGGTCGGGGGTTCAAATCCCTCAGCCGGCACCAGTTTTCTTTCCACAATCATTATGGGTCTATCAAAAAGCCGCTTGAGTCGGCAGGAACACTTTTTCTCTTATTCAGTCTCTTATTGAGTAAGCCTTGAGTAAAATAGGTTTTTGTGTCCTTCCCGATGCACAGCATGAAGCCTTCTAATTCCGTATCGGAATAAAAGATTTGTTTCTTTGAATCGGACAGCAACTTATCGATATTGCTTTTGTTTAATTTCAGTTTTGGCATACGTAACCTCCCACAGCTACCCTTTGGCATTTATTACGTGGGACGGAGGAAGTACATATTGAAAGACCCTGAGTGAGCCCATTCAAACATCTTCAGTAATAGTCATGGAAAATAGAATATAAGAATTTTATGTGCTTTTACTAAAGCTATGGTTTTGAAAGAAGCATTGTAGCCAAATCGTCCGGAATCAATGCTAAAATTTATGAAGATCTTGATCTTATAATTTCACTTGCAGAGGATGTTTTTTGCCTGGAATGGATATTGATAAACCAACAGGATTTATTTGATTGAAATCATGCAACATAGATTTGAATCTAATAATATTAGTCATAATATAAACAACGCTCATACTTAAATTTTTTCTTGCTAAAAATTATAGAAAAATGATCTTATTGCCTCATAAGTTCAAAAAATTTTGCGTAAGGGAGTAAAAACATGTCATCTGAGTCCTTTAAAAAACCACCTGAAAATTGGGCACCCAATCATTTCGAAATTCTTGCAGGTCCATCGGCCGTTGTTGATGCTGTCGCTCGTAAAGCGGATGTTAGAGACAATTTTACCCCAAAAGAATTAGGTGTTGATGCGGGGCGTGCTGTGCTTGATCATTATTATCTGGCAAAGGGTGAAAATAATAAAGGTGGAGAATTCCGCGCATCGCTCTCATTCCAAAATGCAACCAATCAAGCATCAAATGCTCTGCCTATTGCTGGTTTAGCGGCCGCAATCGGCGTGGACGCCGCCATTTTTGGTTCAGCGGCAGAAGGTATGCATCAAGCATCAATTTTGCCATTTAATGCTTTCGCCTTTGGCGCGCTTATATTTGCAACCGCGTTGGGACTTTCTGAGAAATATGAGAACACTAGCAAAAAGATGTTTTTATATGCGGCTTTAGTAACGGCATCTTTGGGAGCCTCGTTCCTTGCTGCTGATAATGATACATTCAGAGCTAAATTCACTGATACAATCACCAGTGTGGTTACAAAAGGAAGCGACGATGAAGAGGCGAGGGTTGCAAGTTTAGAGTCGTCGATAGAGGGTTATCAAAAAAAGATAGACGAATATAAGGGAAGGCTGGAAAAAGAAGGTAATGGCGGACAAAACATGCTTGCCGATGGATCAACAGGGAACGATGAACTGGCCAAAGATTTAAGTGATGAAATATCTCGTTTGGAAGGCTTGCAATCAAGAGATCAGGCTTCGTTAGATTCCGCAAAGCCTCAACTTGAACAGGCTGAGAGAAAAGACCCAGCTGATTTTGCAGGGCGTTTGCTTGCGACCGCTTATACGGCTGCGTGGTTGATTGCGGCTCAGCTTTTATTGTCTGAAGTCATTCGTACAGCTTCAACCAATTTTCAAAACTTTCGAAATAATATTGTCGCTCGGGTAAGACAAAGAAAATTCGTAAAGGATATTGAGAGCCCAGATCTTGTTAAGCGCTCAGCCACAATCAGGTCTGCTGTTGCTGTTATGTTGTCTCATTTTTCCGAGAAACTCAGTTTATCAGAGAAAGAAGCGCGGCATCCTAACAAGCATCAAAATTTTGCAAATCTTTATCAAGATGAGCCTCATGCATTAATGGTCGAAGCGGGCGCCGGGATTGTTGAGGGCATGATTACGCCACGAGGTCCAAGCCTGTGGGAGCGTATTCAATCTTTCAGACAAGCTTTTAATGATCGTTCTATCGCCCCAGGTGACGATTCGGGCTTTCAAGTCAATCAAGAAGCACAAGCGAATGATAATGTCGATCCAACAAAAGGAAGCGCTGGCTCTGATGATGAGTTACGCACATCGACAGGGAAGTCTGGCCCAAACCCAGCCTAACTTTAAGAGAGAAGAAATAGTTTCTTTTTGATTGTATAACTTATTTTTAAGCCGCGGATGGGCTTGCTGACTTGCCCATCCGCGCATTGTTTGCGGCAATTCTATTTGCCAAAGATTCCATGGCGGGCTTTCTCACTGACACGAATGCGCGATAATGGTTTCCTTCAGTTTGGATGACATCTCCCACCTTTGCGCAGCCTTCTTGATGGAATGCAACGGTTTCATTTTCCCATGCAGATAATGATGCCGAGTAATCAGCAGCACTTTGTAGTGTGACATCTTCAATCATACTCAAAGTGGCTGTAGTTTCAGGTACCTTAAAGACAACTTGTTGAATAATAAAATCAATGCCGTATTCTGCGTGTTCTTCTGCGGCAAGGGAAAAATTGTGAACAAGTCCCAAGTGGCGTGATGTAATTTCTCGCTGAGCCTCTAAGAAAAGTTTTTTAACCTCACCGCGGCGATCAATCAATAATACTTTATCGAGCCACGTGTTCTCAGGAAGTTGTGAGATCGCTTCGTGGGTCGACTGTGATAATCTGTGTTCTGCGTCTCGGAGCCCTTCGCTATAAGCATCTTTCAAATCGCTCATAAAGGATTTGATAGCATCTTCCTCATTAATATCAGGGCATTCGTTCAGGCGGCGCGCAAGTTCTTCTTGGAAATTGCGCGTGGCTTCGTTCACAGCGTACAAAACTAATCTGTGGCAACCGGCAATTTCATCTTTCAAACGTTGAAGCTGTTCTTTCAGCCTTCGATTCTCATTTTCGATCACTTCATCACCAAGAAGCTTACCCAAAGATCTACCCAAAAATGTAAACGCACCCATACTCATACCGCCAGTGGCAGCATCGAGACTTATTCCTATTTTCATGCCTAGGGATTTTAAGAACCAAGGAACGCCACCGCTAATGAAGGCATCACCAAGGGAGGTTTGGTCGTTGGTCACCATTTCGAGTTCGCGTTTAATTGTAGCCAACCCCGAGTATAAGCCGGGTATGGAGTGTAAGCTGGATAAAATCTCAGCAGCATGACCAAGATGATCAGAGGCCGCGTCATGAATATGTGCAGACATAAAGTCTTGTATTGCCTGCATGATCTCAACTGACTCGTCTATAACGCCAATCTGATCAAGAAGATCAACGATCTCCTGCTCAAAGGCATCAAGGTGCGGAGCTACATGTTCACTGATCACTTCATATTGAGTATCAATTGTATCTGTGGCTTCTGATGCCGCGGCTGTTGCAGCAGCTATTTTTGCAGCTTCTTCCGCTGTTTTCTTGGCCGCCGCTTTCTTTACTTCTTCAAATCTGTATTTGACTTGTTCTACGTAAAGATGCTCGATTTTATGGCCATAACTTTTCGCTAAAGCACTCAGGAAAACTTCTTTGTTTGCCTGCATATCTTTTTCTATTTGCGGAAAATCTAAAAGAATATGGGCGCTCGGGATTTTCAATTTTTTGACGGCCTCGAGAATTGCTTCCCGCGTCTGTCTTGATTTACGAATAGTAGTGCGCATAACGGTCGCTACAGCTTCAGACTCTTCTGAAATCTTACCGACATAAACATTTTCTTTTTTGAATTTTTCAATATCTGCTGTGGCTGCTTCACAAGCTCTTTTGATAGCCACGCGTGCAAAGACGTCACGCAAGGCAAAAGTGCCAATCGAAACACCACCAAGAGACGCAGCAACGGTAAACGGATCAAGCATAAATTTTTACTCAACTTATAAATTTAAATATAAGTTAGCATTTTCTGACAAAATTTAGCAAACAATATAACTTCGAACAGTCTTTCAACAAATTTAAGCCTTGATTAGGGTTAATTCTTGGTTGGTAGTAGTTAGAACTGATTAAGAATATAGTCTTTATTGATGTAATAATTTGGCTTTGTAAATATTTATCAAATAGTTATCAATATGATTTCACTCCTTTGGTACGAACAACAGTCGAAGTCCGTTCTGTGATTTGGGCACCGCTCTAATGGGGAGGGTTATTAATTTAGGCTAGTTTGAAGATGGGACTGCCTTCGAATTAATAATAGTATAATAATAAAGTGAGCTCAAGGAACTGCGCATGGAATCAAAAAATTTCAAATTCAGTTTTGTGAGAAGCGCGGAATAAGCTTATGATTTATCAAATAATTTCTAGTAATTTCATCTCAGCTCATGCAAAATAAAAAACTGTTTGGGCAAAATTTGTAAACCGAAGGTCGGGGGTTCAAATCCCTCAGCCGGCACCAGATTTTTTTCCACAATCATTATGGGTCTATCAAAAAGCCGTTTGAGTCGGTAGGAACACTTTTTCTCTTATTCAGTCTCTTGTTGCGTAAGCCTTGAATAAAATAGGTTTTTGTATCCTTACCGATGCACAACATGAATCCCTTTAATTTCGTATCAGAATAAAAGATTTGCTTTTTTGAATCCGACGGCAACTTGTCAATGTT
This sequence comes from Alphaproteobacteria bacterium, assembly GCA_027482195.1. Classification (GTDB taxonomy): domain Bacteria; phylum Pseudomonadota; class Alphaproteobacteria; order Micavibrionales; family Micavibrionaceae; genus Micavibrio_B. Next base: position 4,613 of record JAIXWE010000002.1, read on the forward strand.
GCTTTTGTTCAATTTCAATTTTGGCATCCGCCACCTCCCACAGCTATCCTTTGGCATTTATTACGTGGGGTGAGAGATGTACATATTGAAAGACCCTGAATGGGTCTATTCAAACAGCTTCAGGAATAGTCATGGAAAATGGACGGACAGAAAAGTAAGTTTTGAATGATATTTTGTTCTAAGGTTCAAGTCTTAAAGTCCTTTATATTAGGTGATATTTTGATACCTTAAGTGTAGTATTCTTATAAGAAATAACTTATTGCAGGATTGCTTTATATGAAGACCTACGAAACATTTTCTGTTCTGAATGAACAATCAAATCATCCGATTGTTATCACAGCCGAGCATGCGGGGAATGAGTGGCCAGTGGGTGAGCCTATTTTTGGTATGCCACATAATTGGCAAGAACAGCATTACGCTTATGACCGAGGTGTTAGAAATTTTGTTACTGACCTCGCGCGAGCATTGGGGTGTCCTGCTGTTTTGGGTAAATATAGTCGCGTGTTAATTGATTTGAATCGTGTTCCTGGTGCTGAGGACATTATTAAGACATCAAATGACGGTGTTGAGTTTCCCATGAATCAGAATCCGTTAGATCTTTTAAATCAGCGCTTTGATAAATATTACATTCCTTATCATGCAAAAGTAAAAGAGCTATTGTGGAATAAGCCTAATAGATTTCATTTATGTGTTCATAGCTATATTCAGAAAAAAATGACAGATGACTTTGATAATCCGTGGCATTTGGGCATTCAATATCCAGTAAGAAATAATTTGGTTCAATCTGCTCTCGACTATTTTTTGACGCTTGAGGATGCTGTTGTCGCCGATAACCTTCCCTATGATTTGCGCAAAGGTCTGCCTGGCTCCATCAGTTTGCATGCTGCTGCATTTGGAATGCCAACAGTTGAGTTGGAGTTTCGTGATGATCAATTAACAGACCTTGATCGTTCTTATCATTGGCAGGGCTTAGTTCTAGAATGGATTAGATCGCTTGCTAAAGAGTAAATTTTTAATAAAAAATTTCTTGACATACAGATAACTGTATTAGTATATTAACACAATTAAAGGAAATTATTATGGGTTTGCAAGATTTTAAAGCCTCTTTTGGCAATGCTGTTGCTGTGGTCAGTTTTTCTGACATCAGAATTGATCAAATATCTTCTATTGAGATGCTTAATCAGGTGGCAGATAAAGGGCTCATTCGCCTTTATCAAGAGGCGTTCGCTGACCCTCCTTATGATGAAAAATTTGATGATGCTCAGGTTTATGAGATTATGCAGGAGGTTATTCAATCTTCTGGATTCTTGTTTACCGCAATGTCAAAAGAGTCTCTCGGGCAGATAGTGGCTTTCGTTGCATCAATCCCCCTTGTGGCGAAGCCCAGTGTAGTAGAGTTTTTAGGAGAAAGGGTGAACCCTGAAACGGCATCATACTTTGCTGAGGATGCGGTCGATAAAAATTTTCGTCGTCGTGGTATTTCAGCACAAATGAAGAAAATATTATTAGAAGCAAACGCAGAGTGCGGTTATGAGACTATGGTTCTGAGAACCAGTGCAGATGAACGTAATGTACAGCTTCCTGCTGTTCTCAAAGCAGGATTTATCCCTATAAAAGATGTATTTCAAGATGTTATGAGTATGAAAAAAGATGGCATTGAGCGTCCAGATCGGCGCTGTTTCTTTTTATATGATTTACAGGCCCTAAGGCCTTAAATCTTTTATCTCTTCATTTGACTTGAGCTATAAAATTCTTATCCTTTGGGTATGAAAACAAAAAAGCAGCGGCAAGACTTATTCAAGGCCTTTCTTCATCTTAAAACTGCGGATGAGGTGGAGAGGTTTATGACGGATCTGTGTACGCCCGGCGAGATAGACGATTTTTGTGAGCGGTGGGAGATTGCCCAGCTTTTACACCAAGAATCTCATAGCTATCGCGATATAGCGGGGATGACGGGTGCGAGCACGACAACTGTGGCGCGTGTAGCGCGCTTCCTCAATCAAGAAAGTTACCAAGGTTATAAGATTGTTTTAGAGCGTTTAAAGATTCCGAAGAAATAAAATGATCAGCCTGTTCTTAGTAGATACCTGCACCTGATATGTGGGGTTGGTTGATGGGCAAGCTGATTTCCGCTCTAAAATTAATAATAATATAGTATAATAATAAAGTGAGTTCAAAGAACTGCGCATGGAATCAAAAAATTTCAAGGCATACTTATGCTCAAGTTATCATCATTGATAAGTGTGCCGGGGCTGAAGAATTGGAAACGGGTACAGGTTTAAATTTCAATCCAAATGGGTTAAGAGCTCTAACTTATATTGACGCTTTAAAGGAAGATGAGTTTATATTCTTAAACATACCCCCTTCGCATACTCATGATTTTAAATCAAGATAGAAGATTGCCGAGGAGGCGACAAATGATTGCATGCGGTATAGATTTTGGAACATCAAACTCAGTTTGTTCAATAACTGATGGTGATAAAGTATCTCTTGTTCCTTTGGAAAATAATAAAAATATTATACCAAGCTCAATCTTTTTCTTCAAAGATGGGGCTGTAGCTTTTGGTAGAGCTGCGATGGAGGCTTATGTGGAGGGGGATGAAGGTAGATTGATGCGGGGGCTAAAGTCTATATTGGGCACCTCTTTAATGCTTGAAAGAACAGTAATCTACGGAAAATCAGTAGACTTTTCTGAAATTTTAAAAATATATTTTAATCATTTAAAAGTTCAAATCGAAAAATTTGCGAATCAGTCTGTTGATACTGTTGTTTTGGGTAGGCCAGTTCATTTTCATGATAATGATATTAATGCAGATAACTTATCTCAGGAGACCTTAAAAAAAATAGCGGCTGATGTAGGATTTAAAAATATCAGTTTTCAATATGAGCCTGTCGCAGCTGCCTACGCGCATGAGGTGCGTTCAAAGAAAGAAAAGATAGCTATTGTTGCGGATTTTGGTGGAGGAACATCTGACTTTACAGTTATTAGGCTTGCCGGTCAGAATCAACAAGATGTTATTAATAAAGATGCTGTTTTGTCTACCGAGGGCGTAAGAACCGGTGGTAATAATTTTGATAAGTTGTTGAGTATGCGCTCATTCATGCCATCTCTTGGTTACGGCAGTAGTTATAGAGATATGTTTGATCCTGTGAAAATATTGCCCATACCGAACAACGCCTATGTTGATTTATCGGATTGGCCGAGAGTGAGTCTTGCTCAAACATCAAAAGTTATCCTTCAGACAAAGAAACTAATACCATATGCTCGCGAGCCTCAAAAACTAAAAAACTTACTTTCTATACAGGAGGGAGGATTAGGTTATTTATTTCTTCAAACTGTGGAAGATACTAAAATAAGCCTATCTTCTTTTGATAAAGTATCAAAAATTTTTAATGAAGGGGGTCTGTCATTAGATTTTCAGATTATAAGGGAGGATTTTGAGCAGTCCTTGGAATATGAAATGACTAAAATTTATAATGCTATTATTAACTGTCTGCAAAAGGCGAGCGTTTCTAATAAAGATGTTGATACAGTTCTTTTAACAGGTGGATCTTCACAACTTCCGGTTATTCAAAGAATGATCTCGAATATTTTCCCTCAAGCCGAGTTATCTAATTTAGATAAATTTTCAAGTGTAGGGCTGGGTCTAGGTTTTATTGCAAAGTCAAATTTTGATTTGGAGTTTTGATAAAGCATATCAATTTCTATTGAAAACCTTTTAAATTTTTGAGTCGGATGGTATTTCTCAGATATTGGCTTGTATACGTTTCATCATCTATGCAGGAGTTAAAAAAATTGATATTAAAAGATATGGATCAATTTTTTAAAAAAATAATTCATAAAATTTTGATATTCATCATACCAAAGCATGGCGCAGGTTTGCTTGCGGCAATGGCTATTTATGGTGTTATTTTGGGGATCACCAGTATTAATTTCTTTATGCTTTTAAAGGCGAATCTGGAGTTTATTTATAACTATAAATTTGATGCCTTAATGGACGGTGCCTTAAAGCAGTTGGCGTTTTTATTTATCAATGGCTATGTTTGCCTTATGGCTTATGTGTGCTTTGAGACATGCAAAAAGATCCTGATCAAGAAGATCATAAAAAACAAGGAGACCTAAGTCTCCCTGCTTACTCTTCAACTTGTAAAAGGAATAAATATTAGCCTTTTTCACCACCGGCTAATTTGCCGCATAATCCTGCAGGAACATAAAGCCAAGCGTTTTTGTCAGCATCTTTTGTGGCTGATCCAGCGCAGGAATTGCTACCGTCTTTTGAGGCGCAATCATTCTTGCCCGCTTTAGCAACACCATAGCATTTCTCTTTATCGGTTTTCGCTTCAGCATGGTTACAGCTATTGGTGCCTTTGCATCCGTTTGCTTCTGTTTTGGCGCCTTCGGCATTTGCCGTCATTGGCAAGACCATTCCGCCTGTTGACATCATGGCTGCTAAAACAGCGGTACATAAAAGTTTTTTATTCATAGTTTCCATCCTCATGGTTATATTCTACCTACCGTTAGGTAGAATAATCAAAAAATAGAAAACTTTATAAAAGGATGCAAGTTTAAAATTTAGGTATATTCACGAATAATGATTTCGGCCGTTTGCCGGGCGTTTGTCACGGAGTCTTTGCTGCCAGTCACGAGCCAGGCCGCATATCCTGATAAAATAAGAGCCGCAACTTTTTGTCCCACAATCTCTGGTTGCTTTAACTTAGCGTGCTGTGCAAACTCGGTTAAGTGATTGACCACAAATTTATAATGCGCGTGACTTACTTTTCTAACAGGACTCTTTTTGTCCGTTATTTCGGCAGAAGCATTTAAGAAAGGACAGCCGTAAAAGTCAGGATCATTTAAAGAAAGTTTTGTTTTATCGAATAGAATCAATAGCTTTTTCTTATAATTGTCGCCACATTCTTCCCATGCCAACATATAATCGGCACGACACCGTGCACTGAAAAATTTGTAAGCTTCTTCAATAAGTTGGTCTTTGTTGGGAAAATAATGATACAAAGAAGGCTTGCTGATCCCAACGGCTTTTGCGATATCTTCCATGCCTGTTGCACGGATTCCTGCTTTGTAAAAAAGCATAGATGCCGTTTCTAAAATCTTCTCACGGGTTGCGCGCGCCTTGGGAATGGCTTTTCTCCTTACAGTAATAAAATTGCTTATCTATGCTTACACTGTCACTTGACAGCACAAAAGGGAAGCGATATTTTGACTACCTACCGTTCGGTAGATAACATGAGGAAGGAAAATACATGTCACATACATCATTGAAAAATAATATTACCCGCAATGTCTTGGCATCCATGCTTTGTGTTGGTCTGGGGGCGGTTGCGCTCACCGGCTGCACAACTCCGGATCAAAACGCCTGCAATCATACTAATGGTTGCAAGGGTAAGACAACCGCAGAGAAAAATAGCTGTAAGTCTGCAAATGGCTGTAAAGCGGCTTCGAAGGACGGTAACGGCTGTTCCTCCAAAGAAGCAAATGGTTGTAACCATTAATTATATCTAACCTGATATGTGGTCCTCGCTATTAAGCGAGGACACATGAGGTGTAGGCATGCGTCAACAAAATCACATTCTTGGATTTGGTTTGGGTCTTCGGTCTCCGCATATTGCGCAGATTAAGCAGGATCATCCAAATTATATTGATTGGTTTGAAATTATCTCCGAAAATTATATTGAGATGCAAGGTATCGCCCACCAGAATCTTGAGGCAATCAAAGAGCATTATCCGGTTATCCTGCATGGTGTGTCTTTGTCGATTGGGACGATTGACACCTTAAATTCGGAATATCTTACAAAGCTTAAAAAACTGGCGGACTGGGTGAATCCCGCATGGGTATCGGATCATTTATGCTGGACGGGTATTGCCCATCAGAATACGCATGATTTATTGCCTGTTCCTTACACGGAAGAGGCGTTGGCACATATTGTTGCGCGTATAAAGCAAGTACAGGATTATTTGGGTCGGCGTTTGATTTTTGAAAACCCATCAACATATTTGGAATTCGCATCGTCTTATATGCCGGAGGAAGAGTTTTTATCGCGCATGTCTGAGGAGTCAGGCTGCGGACTTTTGCTCGATGTCAATAATATATATGTGAGCTGTTACAATCACAAACGTGATCCAAAATCATATATCGATGCTTTGCCGCTGGATCATGTTTATCAAATTCACCTAGCGGGGCATACAAATAAAGAAACCCATATTATCGATACACATAACGGCCCCGTTATTGATGAAGTTTGGCAGCTCTATAAATATGTGATTCACAAAGCCGGGTTTATCAGCACGATGATTGAATGGGATGATGACATTCCACCTTTATCGGATGTTGTTGCCGAGCTTGATAAGGCACGAAAAATTGTTGCAAATATAGATGATGATTTTTCTTTACCGAAATTTTCTCCTGCGCCCCATCACATCGCTAATCAAAATGTTCCGTTGAATGAAAATATGTCTTTGATGCAGGGGGTTATTTTAAACGGTTTATCACCGGATGATCATCTCTCCTGGATTAAGCCGAAACAAGAATTAACCCAAGCGGAGCAGATTCAAATTTATGCCGGCGGATATCGCGAAAGACTTATTTCAATCACGCTTAAAGACTATCCTTTTCTTGAGGTTTATGTGGGGCCTGAGAAAATGCGCCGTTTAGTGGGTGATTTTGTGAACAAAACCCCATCACCTTTTTATGATACCGGGCGTTATCCCGCACTTTTTTATGAGTTTTTGTTGCAACAGAATATAGACGACCACATTTTATTAGAGATTGCGGAGTTTGAGTCCGTCTTATCCGCAACCGAGTATAAGAAAGAAAATCAAGCTCTTTGCTCAAAGGATATAAATAACTTTGATATTTCAAGCTTTCTTACGCATAAAGTTGAGTTTGTTGAGAGCTTATCCATCCATTCATTTTCATGGAATGTTTTTGATTGTTACAATCATTTTCTTGAGAAAAAAGAACTCTGTTCTCTTGATAAAATCCCGTCTCATATAGCTGTCTTTTACAAAGACGGAAAAGTGTGGCGACTGGAGCTTGAGGCGCTTGAGAAAGATTTTATTTTATCCCTTCTATCACATTCTTCGTTTGAAGAAGCGTTGGACTATTTTATCGAAGGTAATTCACAAATTGATCCAGCATTGCTTCAAGAAAAACTATCAACCTGGTTTTCAACATGGCTTTCGAACGGAATTCTGAAAGCTCCCGAAATTCAAACCCTTCAAAAATCAGCATAAAAGGAAAATTATTATGAATCTTGTCACAATTTTTCGTTCAATATCTCAAATTTATATGAATAAAATTATTCCGATCCTTGATCAACTCAGCGCCCTTCCGCTTTTGGGCATGCGGCTGTGGATTGCGCTTATTTTCTGGAAGTCTGGCTTAAGTAAGCTTGATTATTGGGAAGGCACGGTCACGCTTTTTCAAGATGAGTATATGGTGCCCTTTTTGCCCCCGGAATTTGCTGCACAATTGTCAACGGCGGTCGAGCTGTCTGCACCTGTTCTTTTATTCCTTGGTCTTGGGACTCGTTTTGCCGCGTGCGCTTTATTGGGTATGACTCTTGTGATTGAGTTTACTTACATGAGCTTTCCTATACATCAAGTATGGGCCCTCATTCTTTTGATGTTGATCACAAAAGGGGCGGGTAAAATTTCTTTGGATTATTTGATCTTATGTTTAAAAGATTCTCTCATTTTCTTCAAAAAGAAATAATCAAATAGCTTTTTTGATTCATCAAATATGGGAAGTTTTCTAATAAAAAGATTGTCACTCTTCACGTTTAATCAATATGTTGCTGTTGCCGAAGTCAGGCGGGCTGTTTGATTTTTTCCTCAAGTGATGTATATAAATAATATGATTTACAATTTTGTTCACAAAATTAGATTTGTTGCGGCCCTTGCGGTCGTGTTTTCTATTTTGTTCACAGGATTTGCACAGGCGTCTTTCGTCTCAACCATAGATCCGTGTCACGATTCTGAGCACAGCATGAATTTCTCCGCTGACGCGTCGAAGCATTGCGATGAAAATACTGATGATCAAAATCATAATGGTCATGATCATAAAAAACCTGGCCATTGTTGCGTTAGCCATTGCTGTGTCACAAAAATCAGTGCTTTATCAGAATACACTCATCCTTTTTCTGTCCTAAAAGAGGATATCGTTTTTGTTTATAGGACTGTCTTGTCTGTAGATTTTCTTTACGGTATTTTTCGACCCCCTCGGTTTTTTGTTTGATGAAATAAACAGGCATCGGCGCATACGCGGATGCAGATCTTATATCAAACAATCAACGAGTAGTTTCCATGACAAGAATTATTTGTGAGCGATCTTGCTCCGTAACGGTGTTTTTTTCACTGATTATATTTGCTTTGGCTGTGCCCTCTCATGCCTTAAGTGCGGAGATAACAGAAGATTCGGTTTTGAAGGCGAGTATGCAACACAGCCCTATATATCAGGCTGTTTTGCGCAATTCGGCTGAAGAAAAGGCCGATGCCGAACAGGTGGGGCGGCTACAAAACCCGACGATTGATTTTAGCCGTAAAAACATATCTACCCCTGGCGATGATGAAACAGCTACGGATATAGAGATTGAGCAACCGCTCAAAATCTCACAAATAACAGGCACACGCCTGCTGCTATCAAACACGCTTTTGAAACGGGCTAATTTACGAGAACGGCATGGACTTATTCAAGCGTATTGGGATGTCAAACTTCTTTACGCGCAAACATGGCAAGCGCAGGAAAGAGTGGGAATCTTAAGTCGGTTCTTGAAACAAGCCGTGGTCACGGCCGCACAGATTCAAAAATCAGTAAAGGCAGGGCAAAAGCCTGTGAGTGAAGGAAGTTTATTTGAAGGAGATGTGGCAAAATTTGAAGGGAACTTGGCGCAGGCTCAAGCGGAGCATAGCCGCCTGAGGACCCTTTTGGAAAAATCATCCGGGATATCCTTGGAGGGGGATGTAAAACTACAAAGCCCCGTTCTTTCGTCTTTCCCGCGTGACATTGCCGACCTTGAGCAAAAAGCCAAAATTAATGCAAGTTTAGTGCATTTATTGGATGCCGATATGAAAGCGGCGGAACGGCAAAAAGCAGCCGCAGTAGCAGATAGCGGAGCACCCGAAATTGCGCCGCGCTTTATTTACGGTCGCAATGATGATGCAGATGAAGATGCCGTTGGTTTTGGTGTGGTTCTTACCATCCCGCTGTGGGATAGAAACACCAATGAGCGGCAAAAAGCTGAAGCCGCTAAACGCTATGCGCAGTCACAATTGGATAGCTTGCAATCTGTGCCACTGACACAAAGATTGAAAAGATATCTTGAAGACATTGAACGGCTTGATACGCGCCTCGAAAAACTTTCGAACAAGGCTCTACCCAATTACCGCAAGGCTTTTTCTCAGGCACAGAAAAGTTTCAATGCGGGTCAAACGGATGCTGTCTCTTTGTGGCAAATTCGCGAGCGTTTGATGCAAACAGAGATGGAGGCGTTGACGTCCACACTCGAGGCCTTGAATGCACGACAAATATTATCTTTAGAAACCGGAATAATTCCAGATGAGGTTACGCCATGAAAAAACTTTTCATCATCTCTGTATGTTTTATGTTTTTGACATCTGTTGCGATTGCTGGCCCCGGCCATGATCACGGCGCACCCGGCGAGAGCGCCGGCGGGCCATTAGATGAAATTGAACTGACCGAAGCCATGATCAAAAATTTGGGTGTGCAAACATCACAAGCCACTTTGCAAGATGTAGCAAGGACGATTGATCTCAACGGCAATGTTGAATATTTACCCGAGCGTCAAGCGATTATCAGTTCAAAAGCGGAAGGATCGGTTGCACAAATTTTTGTAAACTCAGGTGAGAGAGTAAATAAAGGCGATCCTGTGCTTGAGATTCAGCCGCGCCTTGTTGGCAATCCTGTCATCACATTAGCAGCGCCGTTGAGTGGTTTTGTGATTGAACAAAATATTGTCCAAGGTGAAGCCGTATCACCAGAAGAAATTTTGATGCGCATTGCCGATATATCACAAGTGTTGGTACGTGGTCAGGCATTCGAAGATTTACAGCAAGCGGGTATCCGCGCTGGACAAAAAGTCACTGTGACAACGCCAAGCTTTGCAGGTGTTTTGTTTCAAGGAACGGTGCAACGTGTTGATGCGACTTTAAGCGCTGGCAGCCGTGCACGCGGTATTATTGCGTTGGTTGATAACCCACAAGGACAGTTATTAGCGAACATGCAGGCTATGTTGGCCGTGCAAACGGGTGATCAAAACATGGCTCTTGTTGTTCCACAACGCGCGATTTTAGGTGATCTCGGAAATTATTTTTTATATGTGCGCGAGGATAATCATTTTTACCGCCGTGATCTGGTTTTGGGTCAGAAATTTGGTTCGCTACGTGAAATTATCGAAGGCGTTTTGCCGGATGAGCACGTCGTCACAATTGGCAATTATCAATTGCAGTTTGTCACACCACCAAAAGACGGTGGCGCCGAAGATGACCATGGCCACGACCATTAAGGATTATAAAAATGATAAACGCATTGATTGATTTTTCTATTCGCCATCGCCTACTTGTTGTGGTGATGACCTTGCTTATCACGGCCTACGGTGGATGGGTGTTGACGAAATTACCCGTTGATGTGTTCCCTAACCTCAACCGCCCAACTGTCACCATATTCAGCGAATCTCCTGGTTTGGCCGCTGAAGAAGTTGAAACATTGGTCACGAGGCCGATTGAGGCCGCCGTTAATGGCGCGCCGGGCGTTGAGCGTGTGCGGTCGTCGTCCATGGTTGGTTTATCCCTTATTTGGGTTGAGTTTGATTGGTCCACCGACATGTATATCGCACGGCAAATTGTTGCCGAGAAATTACAAGGCGCACGGGAAATTTTACCGAAAGACATTGATCCTTATATGGGGCCGATTGCCTCAATCATGGGGGAAGTGTTTCAAGTGGGGCTCACGGCAAAAGATAAATCTGTCACATCAGTTGATTTACGCACTTATGCCGAATGGGATATGCGCAACCGCTTATTATCTATTCCGGGAATCGCAGAAATTACCGTTCTGGGTGGAGATCTCAAACAATATCAAGTGTTGGTTGATCCCGTAAAATTAATCCAGTACGGCAAATCCTTGCATGATGTGAAGGCTGCCATTGAAGGCGCAAATGTGAATGCCACTGGCGGTTTCATGATTTCTGACTACACGGAAACACTTATTCGTGTGAATGGCCGTGTTGGAAGCATTGATGATTTGGCCCGCGCACCATTGCCGCAAACAGAGGATGACAGTTCCGTCATTCGCCTCGGGCAAGTGGCGGAAGTACGTCTGGGTGGCCCATTAGGTAAACGTGGTGATGCCAGTATCAACATGACCCCGGCCGTTGTGCTTTCCATTCAAAAACAGCCCGATGCTGACACATTAGATTTAACCAAAAAAATTGAAGCTGAGATTAAGAGTATCAAAGCGTCGTTACCGCAAGGAATGGAAATTCACGATGATATTTTTCGTCAGGCGAATTTTATTGAACGCGCGATTAAAAATGTTGAAGAAGCCTTACGTGACGGCTCAATCTTGGTTGCGCTCATCTTGACCGTCTTTTTGCTCAATTTTCGGACAAGCTTTATTACCCTGACCGCTATTCCCTTGTCCCTATTGATCACAGCGATTGTATTTTATTGGATGGGGTTGTCGATCAACACTATGACGTTGGGTGGCCTTGCGGTTGCGATTGGGGAGTTGGTGGATGATGCGATTGTTGGTGTTGAAAATGTTTATCGTCGCTTGCGTGAAAACCGACTGAAGGGCAATAAGATTGACCCTTATGAAGTTATTCGTGTGGCGTCATCTGAGGTACGCGGGTCGATTGTTTTTGCAACCATTATTGTGGTGTTGGTGTTTATCCCGCTTTTTGCCATGCAGGGAATTGAAGGACGCATTTTTACACCATTGGGTATTGCTTATATTGTTTCCATTCTCGCGTCTTTGCTGGTCTCGCTTACACTTACGCCCGCACTTTGTGCTTATATGTTGCCGAAGTTAAAGCGACTGGAGTCAGAACATGAAGGCTGGGTCGTGCGTCAGGTGAAGTCAACCCAACGTTTTATCTTAGATAGGCTTTTTCCGCGCTCAACCTTGGTATTTATCATCATTGCAGTGGCGTTTTTGGGTTCGGTTGCTGTCTTTACCACCTTTGGTCGTGAATTTTTGCCACAGTTTAATGAAGGTAGTATGACCGTCACCATCTTTCAAAAACCTGGCACATCACTGGCCGAAAGTAACCGTATCGGAAATATCGCCGAACGACTTATGCAAGAACTGCCTGAGATTGAAAAGACGTCTCGCCGCGCAGGCCGCGCGGAGCGCGATGATCATGTGAAGGGGGTTTATGCAACCGAGCTTGAAGCCACATTGTTGCCATCAGATCGCACACGCGCAGAGATTTTTGCCGACATCAGGGAGAAGCTTGCAACAATACCTGGTATTTCTGTGGAAGTGGGGCAACCGATCTCGCACCGCATTGATCACATGTTATCGGGTGTGCAAGCACAAATTGCGGTCAAGCTTTTTGGCCCTGACCTGAATATTTTGCGCGCTAAGGCGGAGGAGATTAAAGCCGCGATGGGCAACGTGAAGGATGTTGTTGATTTAGCCGTTGAGAAACAAGTTCTGATCCCGCAATTACATGTGTTGGTGGATAGAGAAGCGGCCGCAGCACGCGGCTTGATGGCCGGAGAGGTTGCCGCATATGCGCAACTTGCGATGCAGGGTGAAGTGGTTGGCTCTATTCTAGAGAATGAGCGCACGCATGACATTATCATGCGCCTTAAGGATGACGCGCGCGACTCTGCCGAGGCTATTCGTAAAATTCCGATTGATACATTCGATTCGCATATTGTCCCGCTTGATCTGGTGGCTGATATTGAAGAAGCGAAGGGTGCCAATCTGATCAATCGTGAAAATGCTCAGAGGCGCATCATCATTCAAGCCAATAGCAGTGCGCGCGATTTGGTGGGTGTTGTTGAAAATATAAAAACAGCGATCAATGAGAAAGTGGAGCTGCCCGAAGGTTATTATATTGTCTATAGCGGGCAATTTGAAAGCCAAGCAAGTGCGAGCAAGATGATTATATTATTATCTACTCTCTCATTCTTAGGCATGTTCATTGTTCTTTATGCCCACTTCAAAAGTGCAAATCTGGCGGTGCAAGTCATGCTGGCAATTCCCCTTGCTTTTATCGGGGCCGCTATCGGGATTGCGGTAACGGGCGGCGTGTTCTCGATTGCAACACTGGTTGGATTTATTACGCTCACCGGGATTGCGGCACGCAATGGTATTATGATGATTGCGCATTATCTTCATCTGATGGAGCATGAAAATGAGAAATTTGACCTTGCGATGATTTATCGCGGCACAGCGGAGCGGATTATCCCTGTGATGATGACGGCGTTGACTGCAGCGCTTGCCCTTGTTCCTATTTTAATAGCAACGGACGAGCCGGGGCGCGAAATTATTTCTCCTGTAGCGGTTGTGATTTTCAGTGGGTTATTTACGAGTACCTTATTGGATTTAACCGTACGGCCACTTTTATTCTGGCGTTTCGGGCGCGCGCCAGTTGCAAAACTTATTCCCCAAGCGTTTAATACTTAAAACTAAAGGAGTCTTTCCATGAAAAAACTTACCCTCTCTCTTATGGCTGTTTTGTTGCTCAGCGGATCCCCCGTGATAGCGGACGATGATCACGGCTATATTAAAGCCGATGATCACAGTGCTATCCAACCATTGGATGTTTCAGGTGATGAAGCTCTCAAGATTATTCAACAAGGCGTCCCTGAACTTGCTCAGAAAATTGAAGCCTCTCAAGTCGAGCTTATAAAGGCAACAGCCTTAAGATTAATTTCAGCTATTAAAACCCTAGACAAAGAACCTCTGAGCGATAGGCAGAAATCGGCCCTAAAGCAACTTGAAAAGCAAATTGATAATGCCAAGCATGAGACAGAAGAAAAAAACTTTACCAAAGCCAAATCTTCTATACAAAAAGCTCAATCCGCTCTCAAGCTCTATGAAGCGATGAAGCAATAAATATGGGCGTGCATTGCGGGCATGAGGATGTATTTGATGGCAATGACCCGCATTTTCGGCGGGCGTTGATAATCGTTATCGCCATAAATTTTTTGATGTTTATTGTCGAGGTTGGTGCAGGTCATGTGTCAAACTCACAAGCATTATGGGCCGATGCTTTAGATTTTTTTGCCGATGCAATCACATACACGATCACACTTTTTGTGATTGGTAAGCCGCTTAAAATTCGCTCTCGGGCGGCATTTATGAAGGGGCTGAGTTTATTGTTGATGGCGATTTGGGTTCTGGGAAGCACGGTTTATGATATCTTTTATCTCAAAACACCCGAAGCTCACATTATGGGTGTTATTGGAATGATGGCGTTGCTTGCGAATGTGATGAGCGTGTTGATTTTGATGCGCTGGAGTAAGGGGGATTCGAATGTGCGCTCTGTGTGGTTGTGTTCGCGTAATGATACGATTGGAAATTGTGCTGTTATGCTGGCCGCATTTGGTGTGTGGGGGACGGGTACGGCGTGGCCTGATTTAATTGTCGCAGCGATTATGGGTAGTTTATTTTTAACAAGCTCAATCAAAATCATGCAGCAAAGCAGGCATGAAACACATCATCATTCTTCATAAAAATGCCTTAAATCATTATGTGGAGGGGTGCTCTCTGCGTAGAGTTTGATACAGATTGCTTGGTTATCCTTGCTTTATTCCGGCTGAGGTTTAAATAGATGACAAAAGGAGATAACACATGCCTACGCTTTATGAACCTGCGCAATTTGGAAAAATTGAAGTCAAAAACAGAATATTTTTAGCGCCACTTACACGCAACAGATCAAAGCCAGATTTTTCACCAAGCGATCTTGCGCCTGAATATTACAGCCAGCGCGCATCAGGTGGTCTTTTGATTACGGAAGCATCACAAATAAGCCCCGAGGGAATTGGTTATATCAACACGCCCGGCATTTATAATGAGGCTCAGGTCGCGGGTTGGAAAAAAGTAACCGATGCCGTTCATGCCAAGGGCGGTAAAATTTTTATTCAGTTGTGGCATGTTGGACGAATTTCGCATACGTCTCTTTTGCCAAATGGTCAAGCGCCACTTGCGCCTTCTGCCCTTCGCGCAAAATCACAAACTTTTGTTGGTGATGCGGGTATGGTTGATGTCTCTGAGCCAAAAGCGATGAGTTTGGAAGATATTGCACGCACAATTGCAGATTATAAGCATGCTGCGGAATGTGCAAAGAAAGCTGGCTTTGATGGTGTTGAGATTCATGCGGCAAATGGATATCTGATTGACCAGTTTTTAATGGATGGCAGTAATCAACGCACAGATCAGTATGGCGGCCCTATAGAAAATCGTTTTCGTTTCCTGAGGGAGGTTTTAAATATGGTTTTGAGCGTATGGGATGCGGGAGAAGTTGGAATTCGTCTTTCCCCCACCGGAAAGTTTAATGACATGTCAGATACAAAGCGTCTTTCAACGTTTTCTTACGTTGTTGAACAATTGAACGCATTCAATCTCGCGTATCTTCATTTCGTGGAAACCTTCCCAGGTATGCAAAACACAGATGAAGAGCAAAATATCATTGAAGCGCTCATCAAGAAGTGGACAGGATTTTACATCGCCAATGGTGGCTATGAGAAAGAAAACGCGGAATCGGCAATTATCTCCGGTAAGGCGGATGCGATTGCTTTTGGGCGTTCTTTTCTTGCGAATCCTGACTTGCCAAAACGTCTTGAATTGGGCGTGGCGTTGAATGACCCAGATCAAAGCACATTTTATGGTGGGGGTGCGGAAGGTTATACGGATTACCCAACATGGGATCAGAAAAAAGCAGCCTGATCAATTTTGGAAAGAATACACAAAGCTCGGGGAGTGATCCCCGAGCTTTATTTTATGATTATTGTGGGCCGTTGAGATTCCGCAAGCTCGGAATAATCGGCACATTTGGTAATGGCCCTTGTGGATAAGGTGTTGCCGCATCTTTAAACGACAATGCAACAAGAGAGTTCATTGTTGTTTGATAATCGGGCCCTTTTTTCCCGTGATGAAGCGCGTTGATAAAACGCCCAACATCCGAGAATGTTGGGATATCCGGATTATCAAGCGGGTAACACATCAATTTGATACGCTCAAAAGGTATTTGGCCGGGGGTTATGGCGGGTTGAATATAATTGATAGGAATGTGAAGAGCGCCCCATTTTTTGAAAAGTTTCTCACGCGCCTCAGGGCTGTAAGAATCCTCATGCGCATTGACTTGCTCAGGATCATTGATTTCAAGATAAATTCCGCGCAACTCATGACCAGCTTCTTCCGCCATGTCATAGAATGCTTTACGACGCAATTCGACCATCACTTTGCCCAAGCCTTGGCCACGTGCGCTTGGCGCAACGGCGTTATAATCCATGAGACCAGCTTGCGCTTCGCGGTAATAAATACCGACCGACAGACCTTTTAGTGTGCAAGTATCTGCGGATTGCAGATTGTCACCCGCAACAAAAATCGCATAACGAAACTGAACATCAGGTCCGTTATCTTCCAAACGCTTCATCCACAGCCCAAGGGGGGTTCTTTCCTCTTCAATCGGAAAAGCAGGCATATAAACTTCTTTATAGGCGCGTTGCAAAAGTTTCCGATGTGAAGGAACGGAAAAATCTATCTGAATCACTTCAGGAGCCGTTTGTTCTTTTGTTTGCTCTTTTACAGGAGGATGTACAAGCTTCATGTTGTCAAAATCTTCACGCAGTTTCATGGCTTATCCTCTTACTTGGTGTTGAGGGTTGTAAGGCATTTCAATCACACAAATATCTTGTGATGGTGCGATATTTGCAGGATTTGTCGTTGTCATTTCATTACGCGCGATGTCAAAAACATCTTGCGCAATTTTGAATGTATCAACGGAGTAACCGGAAGTTTGCGGTTCTGACTCACGAATACGTGTCACCGACTCAAGCCCCGCAAGAGAGGGGAGGTAAAAGCCGGTGCGGCCAATATTCGCATCAAGAAACTCATATCCCGCGACTTCGCCACAAATGGCACTCGTGACCACAACTGCGCCAAGCTCAACTGCGCGCGCCGAAGCACAACGTGCAATTCTTTCAACGCCCATCAGGCTTTCGGTCGCACTTGGAATGAACAAAATATCAAGCCGTGGAGTGCTGTTTTTCAATTTTGTGATCAGATCTGGCATCTCACAATCAAGGCAGATCAAAACAGCTGCCCTTTGCCCGGATGGCAAGGTGAAGGGGGTGATTTGCGCACCGCCCGCAAACATGCTTTCCCACGGGGTAAGGGCAAGTTTGTCTTGATAAATCACCTCTCCGGAGCAGATGATAGGGCAAGTATTATAAAGTTTGCCTTGCGCATCACGGCGTGGGACGCTTCCCAAAATTACCGTTTTCCCGGTGCGCGTTAATGCTGATTGCAGCCGTGGCCATGCTTGACCCCAAAAAATATCGGCAAGAGCGTTTAAATCTGGCTGTGGTGTGTGATATTGCGCAAATGTGCCCCACATATATTCAGGGAAAAGCACAACATCAGAGCCTTCATCCCACAATTTTTTTGTTTGTGAAATAACGAATTCAACCGTTCCGGATGTGGAGGTGTGGCTTTGTCCTATATCAAAACACACGCTGGTGATCGATACCATCTTACAGGTTCTCCTTACTAGTTATTAAGAGCAAAACTCTTAGTTGTTAATACTGGGGGAAATATCCCCAATGGTTAAAACCAAAGATTTGCCGTTACTTAACCAGCCTTTTGAAGGAAAATCCTTTGCGGGCGCCCCCATTTGTAGGGGGTCACGGGACAGTGGCACGTGCCCTTGTTTTATAAGAGATATCTCACATAAATTGCAAGAAAAAAATAAGCCTTTTTTGAGAAAAAATGAAACAGCCACCGTCGTGCTGTCTGGCGTTCCAAAGGGGTGGTGTAAGTGATCCAATGATGCAAAAAGGCCGTAAAAATGACGTTTTTGAGAAGAGAGGAAAACATGTCTCAACCCCACACCACATTTGCGGCTCCTTTTTCAGGCGAAGATCCCCAAAATTCTGTTGCCTCATCTCCCGATCTTGCCCCCACCCTTTACGAACAGCAAACGATTCTTCAAAGCGAAAATGTGGTGATTCGCGACAAGGTTGAGCCGGAGAATGCGCTTGATTACCAGTATAAGCCGCAAAGCTTAAGCGATAAATTTGCCAAAGCGGCGTGTGACCTTTTTGGTCGATGGGCAGATCTATTTTTTCAAAAACGTTTCGGTCATCGCGCGGTGGTCTTGGAAACGGTTGCGGCCGTGCCCGGAACGGTTGCGGCTTTTCATCATCAGTTGGAAAGTTACCGCACCGTCAATCCTTCAAAACCTTTGATCCGCGTTTTTCAAGATGAGGCCGAGAATGAGCGTATGCATTTGCGCATCTTCTCAGAGATTGCTCAGCCCACCAAGTTTGAGCATTTCGTTATTCGTTGGACACAAATGGGTTTTACGGCTCTTTTCTCCGCCGCTTATTTCTTTTTCCCTCACATGGCGCACCGTTTTGTTGGCCATATTGAGGAAAAAGCGGTTGACAGTTACACCCGTTATTTGGCGGAGATTGATGCGGGGAATATCGAGAATGTACCCGCGCCACAAATTGCAATTGATTATTATCGTTTGCCGCCCGAGGCAAGATTGCGGGATGTGGTGATCGCCGTGCGCCGCGATGAAATGGAACATCGTGATGTCAACCACCGCGTTGCCCATGAATTCAAGGTGAAATAGAAAAATATCCTTTTATCTTAGGGCTTATCCGGGGGCTTCTATACAGATAAAAAATCCTCTGATACGTTAAAAAGATGACAGATATTCTCTCCCGTCATTCGGCTTTGTGGTGCGATCATTACGCGCTGACAATGGCTCAAGCTTTGTGGCGTGATCATCGCCACCTTCGCCGCGCAGTTTTCCACGCTTATGTGCGGCGCACACCTTTTGCCGGTGGTTATTTGTTAACGGGCGGACAAAATATTATTCGGGATTGGTTGGAACATCATTGGTCATTCACCGATGAAGATATTTACCAGCTTCGCGCAAAGAAAATTTTTCACGATGATTTTTTGGCAATGTTGGCAAGCGCGCAGTTAGAACTTGATATTTCTTGCATGCCAGAGGGGGAAATTGCCTTTGCCGACGAGCCGATTTATCGCGTCACCGGCCCCATCTGGCAAGGCTTGATGGTTGAGGCCGCTATTTTAAATACATTGAATTCCCAATCTCTCATCGCAACCTTGGCGGCGCGCATGGTGG
Organism: Alphaproteobacteria bacterium; assembly: GCA_027482195.1. GTDB lineage: Bacteria > Pseudomonadota > Alphaproteobacteria > Micavibrionales > Micavibrionaceae > Micavibrio_B. The sequence continues at coordinate 23,990 of JAIXWE010000002.1, forward strand.
CGGCGGCGAAAGGCAAGCCCGTTTATGAGATGGGCTTACGACGGTCACAAGGGGTGGATGGGTTATCGGCGTCGCGCGCCGCGTGGCTTGGGGGTGTAACAGCCACCGCAAATATGTTGGCGGAGAAATATTACCACATACCCGCGATGGGCACGATGGCACATGCCTATGTCATGGCCTATGAAAGCGAATTAGATGCTTTTAAAAACTTTGCGGCAACTTACCCTGACCAAGGCGTTTTTTTGGTTGATTCTTACGATACGTTGCAAGGTGTTCATCACGCGGTTGCGGCATGCCGCGCGCAAAATATTCCTCTCAAAGCCATTCGTATCGATTCCGGTGATCTTGCGTATTTTTCCCGCGCGGCGCGAAGCATCTTGGATGAAAACGGCTTTTCGGAGAGTAAAATTATCGCATCCAATGATTTGGATGGAAGCACAATTTTATCTTTGAACCTTCAAGGTGCCAAGATTGATGCATTCGGTATTGGTACGCATCTTGTTACCTCTGCCGCCCAACCTTCCTTGGGGGCTGTTTATAAATTGGGCATGATGGAGAATGATAACGGCGTGATGATTCCCGTGATTAAAATTTCTGAGGAGCCAGGAAAAACAACCATTCCCGGATCATTGGCGGTTGTGCGTTATATGGACGATAACGGGAATTTCGCCGGTGATACGATTTTGGATTCCGCGCAATGTGATACGCTTATTGATGACGGAAGATTGCAACGTGCGGTAAAGTCCAAGCGTCTTTTGGATCCTTACACCACACGCGTGTTTGAAAAAGATATGCAGGCTTACGCGCCGCTTCAACCGCTTTTTCGCGGTGGGAAAGCAGTTTGTGATAAAGAAAATCTGATGACGGCGCGCGCGCGTGCAGCCGCACAACTTGAAAAACTTGACATGTCACACCGGCGTCATTTAAACCCTCATCGTTATGGGGTTGGGTTGGAAGAAAATCTTTTCACCCAACGCCGCCAGCTTGTTCAGGATCATAAAAAACATGAATAAAATTGTTTTGAATCCGCACGCCGATGCGTTGATTGTTGTTGATGTGCAAAATGATTTTTGCGAAGGTGGAAGCTTGGCCGTCTCAGGTGCGGGGGGTATTATTCCCGTGATTAATCACTTGCGATCATTATTTAATTTTATTGTTTTGACGCAAGATTCACATCCTGAAAATCACACAAGTTTTGCGCTTAATAACATCAACCCGCAAACGGGAAAAGCTTATGATCCTTTTATCGATATTATGATGCCTTATGGCCCGCAAACATTGTGGCCGAGACATTGTGTGATGAACACACAAGGGTGGGAATTGCACCAAGATCTTATCCGCGAAGAAAAAGATTTTGTGATCCGTAAAGGTCAAAATCCAAATGTTGACTCTTATTCGGCCTTTTTTGAGAATGATAAGAAAACAGCGCCTTGTTTTGAAAACGGAAAAACTCTGTCTCAAGCCTTGCAAGATGCCGGGATGACACGTTTGTTTTTTGTTGGCTTGGCGGAAGATTACTGTGTGGGCTCATCCGCCATTGATGCCGGTACACATGGGTTTCAATCATTTATTATTTCTGATGCCACGCGCCCCATTCGTGGGGGAGAAGATATCGCAACATGGCGCGCTCAAGCACGTCAAGGTGGGGTTCGTTTTATCACTTCCCATGATTTAAAAATAGCGGCGTAAGAATTAAGCGCGCTCATCAAAAACGCGGTTCAGCTCATCTTGCATGCGCTTGGTGATCATCATCACCGTGGCATTTGCCTTGTAAGCTTGTTCGGCTTGCTTACTTGTAATCAACTCTTCCGCAAGGTTGACATTCGGTGCATTGACAAGGCCTTGCGTATTTGCAAACGGCGAGTCCGGATCAAAGCTTGGTACAAACGGGTTGATGCGCGGTTGAACTTGGGAAAAAACACCCCCGCCCGGTGCGGCTTGATCAATCGTGTCATTGGGGACAAAGGCGGCCGGACCGTCCGCGGGGTCAATCGCCCCTTTTGTATCGGCATTCGCAATATTATTGGCCGCAACGTCCAGTTTTTTTGACGAAGCTATCAGTCCGCTGAGGGCGATATTCAATGGATTGATCATTTATCCATTTTACCGCAAAATGACTTAAGAAATATTTTAGATAGAGGCGTTAAGATTAAAAGATGCGGTTTTTAGCAATTTTTGCACTGTTCTTTCTGATGAGCGCTCCCACCAAGGCCGATGGGGGTGGCAAACTCCTTGATTTATGGTGGTGGCCATCCCATTGGGTCAACCAAGATTTCGTTCCCCATTTTGAAAATGGAACCGATCCGCACAATACCCAGTGGAACAGCATAAACAAAAATTGGACACCGCAAGAATGGATTACCCAAGATGGTGGTGATCCTTTTCGTCTTGTCAATCGTTGGGTGAAGGTCGGTATCCTGCAAGACCGTTATATGGACGGCAAGGTTCCGGTTGTGATTGTTGGCCCAAATTTTTATCATCTTTCCGGGAATGACAAACGCCGCGTTGCCGCCACTGTTGACTATGTTTACAACATCTCGACCCGGGCGCCAGGAATGTTTTATCTTGAAGACTGGAAAACAGAAGAGCGTATTGGATATTATACAAACCGCCAGCTTATCCTCCAGTAATTACGGGATAAAAGCCGGTGGTTCATGCTGTATTTTGTAAACAGTGTGAAAACGATTGATAATATCTTGAAGCGCACAAACCTCATCATGAATGACTTTTTTGAGGGGCTCCACATCAATCTCACCATCGCACACGCGGTCAACATCCTGCGCGATGTCCGCAATTGTTTGATTTAGAATATCATCTTGATCTTGCTCGGTTTGCAACTCGGCCATCATCGTTAAAAGAAATGAGATTGTAAGGCTGGATGTAAAATCAGGTCGATCTTGCATTTGTGATGCGATATTTTTTACCGTGGGTTCAATCAAAGCTTTTATGCGCGACAACGCAGTATCTATCACCGTGGTCGCAGATTTTTGCGCATTCGCATCTGTTGCATAGAGTGCGGGAATAACCGTGTCGCGCCTGTCTTCAAGAGACTCTTTTATAAGATCAATCATCATAAGAGGGCTTTATCAATTCTCAGCTTTGAAAGTCAATAAAAATCAAACAGGGGCGGGAGGATCATTCTTATGCTGGATGGATAAGGATCGTTCGCGCCACAAAATCACGAAATTGCTGAGAATAATCAAGCCAGAGCCGATGATCACCGCCGGTGTAGGCACATCTTTAAAAACAGCCCATCCCAACAATGTCGCCCAAACAATTGAAAGATATTGATAGGGACTTAAAAGCGAGGCCTCAGCCATGCGGTAGCTTTGTGTTTTGATGATAAGGGCGATTAACCCAGCGACACAGGTGATCACAATTGCGATTACTGCATCGGGATGGGGTGGGTTCCCTTTGGCCAACATATAAATTCCGCTGAAAATCGTGCCAGTGAGCACGAAATAAAAAACAGTGGTGAAGGTGTGTTCGGTCTTTCCCAAGGATCTTAAAAGAATGACAACAAAAGCGGTGCTGACAGCCGCGGATAAAGTAACAATCACACCATGCGCGTGAAAAGAGGCGGCTTGGGGTTGCGCTACAATCAACGCACCCAATAATCCCAACGCGACCGCTGACCAACGATAGGGCCCAACATGCTCCCGCAAGAAAAGAGATGAAAAAATGGTGATAATAAAACTATTGGTCATCATGAGTGCGGAAACTTCCGTCATCGGCATGAGAGAGTAAGCCCAAAAAACCAACACCACACTGATATTGCCGCAAATGGCGCGACCCATTTGTGCCATGGGGCGGGTGGTTTTTAAAAGATTAAAGCGGCGCGTGATAAAAAGCCAACACGAAAGAAGAATTAGCCCCATCACGCCGCGGTAAAAGACAATCTCAACAGGGTTGTGATAGGTGCTGGCGGTCTTTGCACCCGCATTCATCACCGCAACCAAAAAAACTGCCACGACCATCATCAAGATGGCTTTGAGGGATTGTGACAGTTTCATAGGATTTTATTTCAAAGTAGCATCAACAGACTGGGTAATAAGAAGAAAATCTTTCATGTCACCCAAAATCTGACCATCTTTTTTTCCAAAGCTGGTTTCACCGATATTCATTTGTACAATCTCAATGGACTCGCCGAAGGGGCCAAACAATGTGCCAACATTAAACACACAGGTAAAAGCTTCGTCTTGCAAATATCCGTATTGTTTATTTTTTGTTTGCACCTGAAGAATAATTTGCCGACCATCAGACACCTCAGACGCACTCATGTTTTTGCGCGTTGCAATTTGGCGATCAAATTTTTCTTGTGCCAGTAATGCGCTAATTCCCGCTTCGCACGCTTTGGCAAGACGCTTATTTTGCTGTTCCGGTGAGGGGGAGCAATTGGTTAAGAATAAAAGGGTAAGGGCGGGAATAAGAATCTTTTTCATGGTGTGATTTTAAGACAAAAATTGAATTTGTGCGATATTTTTTTGCGGGGTTATTTGGTGGCGAAACCAGGTCATTTGCCGTTTGGCGTAATGGCGCGTCTCATTCTGAGCCAGAAAAAGCGCGGTTTCGATATCGATTTCCCCGCGCACATGAGATTGAAAGGCACGAAAACCCAAGGCCCGCGTGACCGGTGCTTTATCATCCAGCTTTCCCATCATGATGAGATCATCGAGTATGCGCACTTCATCAATCATATTTTCTCGGATCATATCTTGTAAGCGCAGATTGCAGCGTTCGTATAAAACAGTGCGTTCGGGGAGCAGGCACATGATCTCAAAAATAAATTCAGGATCGGTATCAATTTTTTCTTCCCGCTGCCATGCGGCCAAAGATCGCCCGGTATGTACCAAAACTTCCCACGCGCGAATAAGGCGTTGGCGATCATGCGGATGAAGGCGCGCGCCCATCTCGGGGTCTTTTTCCATTAAGCTTTTGTGAAAATTTTCAACACCGATTTTGTCACATAAATCTTCCGCCATCACACGTATATCATCGGGAATATCAGGAATGGGCGAGAGGCCTTCGATCAAGGCTTTGAGATAAAAACCCGTTCCGCCGACCAAAATCGGTTGATGATTTTTTTCCCAGGCCGCGCGAATTTCAAGTGCAGCCATTTGCCGCCACGCTTGCGCGGAGCAGACCATGTCATCGGGTAAAATCTCATAAAGCCGATGGGGGATGGTGGCTTTGTCATCCTTTTTGGGTTGTGCGGTCAAAAGGGGAAGACGCGGATACATCTGAAGACTGTCCGCGTTAATAATGACCCCGTTTCTCTCCCGCGCCATCATCATGGCGTGCGCTGATTTACCGCTGGCGGTGGGGCCGCACACAATTGTGATAGGGTCTTTTTTGTGCTGCGTCATGCCAAGAAAAAGAAAGTTGGTTAAGGTCTCTTTCTAACTCATGCAGCATAGGAGCAAAAAAAGCAATGTCGACGATTGGTGTAACTGAACTTATTGAACATTATGATGGAAAGCTACCCGTCTCAATGGGGGATCACTTTTTGGCATCTGTCATCATGGCCGCGGCCGAAAATGCCGATTATCACGGCGGACGTGAACGCGCCATGTTGGAGTCACGTGATGAACAGCTTCAAGCGGGGTTGCGTTCTTCACACCCGCAAATTCGTCAAGTCTGTCAGCAAGTCTTGAAGATTTAAAATTTAAAATCCTGAGACAAAAAACCCGCCGATGATGGCGGGTTTCTTATTATGGGGTCCCAGACTCTTCTGTCTCAGCTGGAGGCTTTTTATCTACCGGTGGTTTTTCTGATTTTGCCGCCGGCGATTTAAAGCGAATGGCAACAAAACGCACATCGCCCTTGCCTTGGTTATCCACCAACAACAAGACCGAAGATTTGCCGCCCGCTTTTGCCGCATCGACAATCTCTTTTGCTTTTTCCGCATCTTTGACGGCTTGTTGGTTGATCTCAACGATCACATCACCAACCATCAAATTTTCTTCCGCCGCTTGGGAATTGGCGATGACATCTGTGACCAAGACACCTTGTGCTTTGTCGGGAATTTCAAATTGATTCCGCAACGCTGTTGTCAATGTTGTTGCCGTCACGCCCAAATCGGGAATTTCAACGCCGCGCGGCAAGGCATTTTGATTTTCGGCCTTCTCAATCAAGCCTTTTTCTTCCGCCTTTTCAAGCTCACCGACCACAGCCTTTGTAGTAAAGCTTTTCCCATCGCGCCAATAAAGAATAGTGGCGGTTGAGCCAATTTCGGTCTCGGCCACCAAACGCGGGAGCGCACGCATGGCATCGAGTTTTTGGCCATTAAACTCTAAAATCACATCACCTTGTTGAAGGCCGGCTTTTGCCGCAGGGCCGCCTTCGGTCAAGCTTGCAACAAGCGCGCCGCGTACTTCTGAAAGACCAAGCGAGTCGGCAATTTCCTTGGTCACGGTTTGAATGCGAATGCCCAACCAACCGCGACGCGTTTTTCCGAATTTAATCAACTGCTCCACAACGGGTTTGGCAAGATTTGTTGGAATGGCAAAACCAATTCCCACAGAACCACCCGAGGGGGAGAAAATAGCGGTGTTGATTCCAATCACTTCCCCTTTCAAGTTAAACATCGGCCCGCCAGAATTTCCGCGATTGATTGAGGCGTCGGTTTGCAAATAATCATCATAAGGGCCTGATTGAATATCACGCTGGCGCGCCGAGATAATTCCACTTGTGACCGTGCCGCCTAAACCAAACGGATTTCCGATGGCCAAAATCCAATCGCCAACACGGATTTGGTCGGAATTGCCAAACGGCACAGCCATGAGGCTTTTATCAGATGTAACTTGCAAAACAGCCAAGTCCATTTTCTCATCTTTACCAATGATTTTTGCATCTAATATCGTGTCATCGTGCAATGTCACCCGCACTTCTTCCGCGTCGCGGATCACGTGATTGTTGGTGACGATATAACCTTTTTGTGCATCGATAATAAAACCGGAACCCAAAGATGCCGCAGGTTGCGCGGGACCTGAATCCGGCAATCCTTGGCCGCGACGTTCCAAGAAATCTTTGAAGAAATCTTCAAACGGAGATCCGGGTGGAAATTCCGGCATTTGTGGCATGTCTTGCGAGTCAGGTTCGGCAATTTTTTGTGTTGAGGAAATGTTTACGACGGACGGCAAAAGTTTTTGTGCCAAGTCTGCGAAACTTTGAGGGGCACCTTTGGGTGCGGTCACTTCGACGCGCGGTTCTGTTTTCTCAGTCTTGTTAAAAAGCTGGGCATGCGCAGAAAGGGGCAGGGCGGAGACGGACACAACACACACGCCAAAGACAGCAAAAAGAACGTGACGCATGGTAAAAACTCCTTTGAAAACAGGGGGGCAGATGGCTGATAAATTAGCCTTCCCCCACACAGCTTTCAATAGGTTTTACGGTGCGGCCGGTGTTTGACCTTTAAAATATTTGAAAAAGTCACTATCCGGGGAAAGCAACAAGGTCGCATCCGGCTTTGCGAGCGAGGTGCGGTAAGCCTCTAAAGACCGATAAAAAGCGTAAAAGCTGGGGTCTTGGTTAAAGGCCTTGGCGTAAATGCTGATGGCTTCTTTGTCGCCTTCCCCGCGCAAAATCTGTGATTCTTTTTGGGCTTCGGCCATCAAAATGGTGCGTTCCTTGTCGGCCTTTGACTTGATCTCTAAGGCCATTTGTTCCCCTTCGGCGCGCGCTTCACGGGCTTCGCGTTCCCGCTCAGAACGCATACGCGAAAACGTGGCTTGGGTTACTTGCTCGGGAAGGTCGGCGCGGACAATCCGCACATCCACCACTTGAATCCCGAAACGGCGTGCTTCCTCATTGACGTCTTTGACGATGTCGCGCATCAGTTGGTTGCGTTTATCCGACAACACATCTTTTAAGGTGGCGCGGCCCAAATTGCTTCGTAATGCGGAATTCACGATGGTGTGAAGGCGTTGTTGTCCCGCCATCTCCGTATTCAAGGTTTGGAAGAATTTCAACATATCAACAATGCGATACCGCGCAAAGGAATCAACGACCAAGCGTTTTTGATCCGTCAACAAAACTTCTTCCGAAGGTGGATCAACATTCAAAATCCGTTTTTCAAAAGTGCGGATGTCATCCAAAATGGATGCTTTGAAATAAAGGCCGGGTTCTTTGATTTGTTCAATCGGATTCCCAAAACGCACCACCATCACTTGTTGTGTTTCTTTGACAATAAAGATTGACGTGCTGATGAGAAAAATAACAAACGCCACCACCGCGGCAATTGTCACGGGGGTGTTGCTTGGAGCGCTTGAGGTGTGAGTGTGTGAACCGTTCATATCAATCATCCTTTAGCGTAGTGAGTTACGCGGCATTGTGGGTTGCGGTGTGGGCGGCGACACTGCTTGCACTGCTTCTGCCGCCGGCATCTCGGGCGTGTCCGTTGCGGGGGTGGGTTTTGCCTTCATCAAATTATCAAGCGGCAAATAAGGCATGATGTTTGTTCCAGGGCTTGAGCCAATCACAACCGTGCGCGCATTGTTTAAAACATCTTCGATTGTTTCAAGATACATACGTTGTGCTGTCACGCGTTCACCGGTGCGGTAAGCCGCAAGAACCGATTCAAACCGTGAGGCGTCCCCGGTTGCGCGCTTGACAATCTGCTCCTTATAAGCTTGAGCTTCTTGACGCAATTTTTCCGCTTCCCCTTTGGCAACGGGGATAATGCTGTTGCGATAAGCTTCGGCTTGGTTCTTTGCACGCTCTTGATCTTGGCGTGCGCGTTGCACTTCGTTAAACGCATCGACCACGTCTTTGGGTGGATCAACTTTTTGAAGTTGAACATTGTTAATCGTCACACCTGTTTTATATTCATCCAAAATTTTCTGCATCAAAGTGCGCGTATCTGTTTGAATTTTTGTACGGCCTTCGGTGAGGGCAGATTGAATGGGAGTTTGACCAATAATTTCCCGCATCGCGGATGAAGATACAAGTTGGATCGTATCTTCCGGATTGCGCACCGAGAACAAAAAGTCGCGTGCGTTGCTGACGCGCCACAAGACAACAAAATCAATATCAATGATGTTTTCATCACCGGTTAACATCAAACTTTCGTCGATATTATCGGTCGCGTTGCGCGAAGCCGTTTGCGATGTACGATCATCAAAGCCAACTTGAATGCGCCGTTCTTGAGTGACATCAACAATCGTGACACTTTGCACAGGCCACGGCACATGAAATTTTAATCCTGAAACTTCTTCGGTGCGGGTGTATTTGCCAAAGGTCAAGACCACACCATGTTGGTTGGGTTGCACCAAGTAAAAACCACTTGCAAGCCACAAGACAAGCAACGCCGCAACGCCCAATAAAATTAATTTCGATGGCGGTGCGCCGCCCGGAAGAAAAGATTTAAAACTCTCAACCACTTTGCGCAGCATATCATCCATCTCGGGCGGTTGACCGCCACCGCCAGATCCTCCACGTTGCGGGCCGCCGCCATATCCCCAAGGGCTGCGGGGTGGTGGTTCCGGATTGCCCCACGGATTTTTCTTACGCGGGGGTTGCGTGTTGTCATCATTGGCAAGAATATGATCGGGAATTTCGGGCCACGGCATGAAAAAGAAATCCTTTGTCTTGATTATCTTCTCAAACATAGTCATTTTGAAAAGAAAGGCAATGTAATCCGATGTTTTTTAAGAAAAAACTCCCTTCTGAGACAGATCTTGCGCATGTTTTGGATGCGCAAGGGGTGGGATCTTATGTCGCCGGTCGGGTGATTCAAGAAGACGGCACGGTTATTGTCACGTTAAATATCCCGCCAGAGCGCGCAGCCGAATTTGAAACGCGGCGCATTGCCTTGGAAACAGCCATCACCACAATAAAAAATGTTACCAAGGCTTTGGTCATTTTCACGGCTGAAAAACAGCCCGCACCTTCGCCACCACCGCCCAGCAAAAAATCCCCGCGGTTAGAATTGCCGAATATTCGTTTTATTGTTGCCGTAGGATCGGGAAAGGGCGGTGTCGGCAAATCAACCGTCGCCGCAAACTTGGCGGTGGCGTTACATCGTTCAGGCTGGCGCGTGGGGTTGATGGATGCCGATATTTATGGGCCGTCTGTTCCAACTGTGATGGGGCTTGCGCACCAAAAGCCGGATCAAGATTCACATGGTCAACTTATTCCCTTTACCGCGCACGGTGTAAGGGCGATGTCGCTTGGATTTTTGGTGGAACAAGACACACCGATGATTTGGCGTGGGCCGATGGTGCAATCGGCGATCTTGCAATTATTGCGTGACGTCGCCTGGGGGGATTTGGATTGTTTGGTCATTGATATGCCACCGGGCACCGGTGATGCGCAATTAACCTTGGCACAAAAAGTGCCTCTCTCGGGTGCGGTGATTGTCTCCACACCACAAGATTTGGCATTGATTGATGCGCGCAAAGGTCTTGAGATGTTCCGCACCGTACAGGTGCCGATTTTGGGTGTCGTGGAGAATATGAGTTTTTATTGCTGTCCCTCCTGTGGTCACCGCGACGACATTTTTGGAAGCGGTGGGGCAGCGGCGGCGGCCCAAAATATGCAGGTTCCGTTTTTGGAGGCTATTCCTTTAAATGGGGTTATTCGTGCGGCGTCAGATGCGGGTGTACCGGTGGCTTTGGCCGATGATGCACTTGGGCAGATTTACGAAAAACTTGCTTTTTCTGTCAAAGAAGGGTTAGAGTTTGGCGTCTCCCAAAAACCACCACCACGGATTATTTTTGATGCGTAATGTTACTGAGTTCCAAAATTTTGCAGCCTGGTTCAATCTGCACATTGATCTTGTGCGCTTTGTGAATCACAACCCTTCACTTGAAGAAGCGCATAAAGAATCGGTTTATAAAATGTTGCTATCTGTGATCGAGATGCAAACGAAATTTGTCACCCTTGGTGTGGCTTCTGAGAAAACAGATTTTTCACAAAAAGAACTTCCTGGTTTGTATCAATTAATCACCCCCACCGAGTTGGAAAAAAAGATCTATCATGGCACTGAGCCAATTGCACAAAGATGTCTTGATGCCTTCCAAGCAGTGGCCGCAAATTCGTCACATGTTTTCCCAGCGGATATTCAACAACGCTTGGATGTTTTAAAGCCTCAGAAAAAAGCAAGCCGAAGTCTTGAGCCAAGCTTTGCGTAACGCCACAAAAAAGTCACAATAACATCACAATAAAAAAGAGCCCAGTTGAGCGGGCTCTTACTTATCATTTAACATCCGATCGTTTATCACGGTGCCGGGGGAATTAAGTCGCGATTTTGATCCGCGCTTTGCGAACTACTCAATCCAGTCATTTGTCGTGCAAACTCTTGAATAAGATGTAATCTCCAAGAACGCTCAACAAGGACCTGAACAGCTGGCTGAAAAGAATGACTCATAGTTACTCCAATTCAGTCAAAGGTTAAGGTTTAAGTTGAGAGAAAATTAATATAAGCGCAATGCTGACCCAAGAAATTTCAAAACAAAACTTTGAAAAATATTTTGTGCAGTGCCGTCTAAACGATTTTGTGAAACAAAGAAATTTAATTACGTTCGTACGCAATAAAATGAAAAAACGGGCTGTTTTCTTCGTGACTTTTTCGTGAAACTTCATGCCATTCTGGCCCGATTGGCGGGAACCATGCGTCCCCCGCAACCGTGATATCCACTTTTGTAATATAAAGACGATCCGCATACGCAAGGCTTTGCGCATAAATCTGCGCGCCGCCCGCAATCATCATCTCATCCACCCCAAGATCTTGCGCTACGTGCTGTGCGCGCGTGAAGGCATCGTCCAAAGACGTGACACATGTCACATCTTCATGATCATAAGAAAAACCACCGCGCGAAATCACAATGGTTTTGCGGTTGGGAAGGGGTTTGTTGATCCGGCTTAAAATACTTTCAAAGGTTTTGCGCCCCATGATCACGGGCTTGCCCGTGGTGAGATTTTTGAAGTGTTTTAGATCTTCCGGAACATGCCACGGCAAATCATTATTGATGCCGATCACATGATCATTCCCCATCGCTACAATGATTGATTTTTTGATGGTCATGTTTAAACCGCCACAGCCGCCTTGATATGCGGATGGGGATCATATCCGATCAATTCAAAATCTTCGAATTTGAAATCAAACAGATTGGTCACGTGCGGGTTCAAGTGCATATCGGGAAGTTTGCGCTCTTCCCGTGAAAGTTGAAGTTGGGCTTGTTCGATATGGTTGGTGTATAAATGCGCATCACCCAATGTATGTACAAAATCACCGGGTTTCAGGCTGCAAGCTTGCGCCATCATCAATGTCAAAAGTGCATAAGAGGCGATGTTGAACGGCACGCCTAAGAAAATATCCGCACTGCGTTGATAAAGTTGGCACGATAATTTTCCATCTGCGACATAAAATTGAAAAAAGCAATGGCAAGGCGGTAACGCCATGCGCGGAATATCCGCCACATTCCATGCGGAGACAATCAAACGGCGCGAATCCGGATTGGTTTTAATCTGGTGAATCAAGTTTGAAATTTGATCAACATGATGACCATCCGGTGTCGGCCATGACCGCCATTGATACCCATAAACGGGGCCCAAATTTCCTTGCTCATCCGCCCATTCATTCCAAATGGACACGCCATTATCTTTTAAATATTTTATGTTGGTATCGCCGGACAAGAACCACAATAATTCATGAATAATCGATTTTGTGTGAAGCTTTTTGGTGGTGATAAGGGGAAAGCCTTGGGAGAGATCAAAGCGCATTTGATGCCCAAACACACTTATTGTGCCCGTGCCTGTGCGGTCGTCTTTGCGAACGCCGTTATCCAAAACATGCTGCATCAAGTCGTGATATTGCTTCATGTGTTTCTCCTTAATAATTGCTATTTTTACCTAGTAGCACGATTCTGGCCGTTTTTTGTTGACATAAAATATGTATTCACATTATTTTTCATGCATGACACATTCTTCGCAACCACCCAATTTGGGAGATGATTTTAAATCCCCCTCTGGAAACGCGGCTTTAAATCCGCCGCGGGCAATTTTCTTGGTGGATTGCGATGGAACTTTTTTCAATTTTAACGGCCAGCCCGTGAACAAACCTCTTCTTAATTTTTTGGTGGAAGCGAGCCAAGCGGGTTGCCGGGTGATTTTTAACTCCGCCGTGCCCACTGAAAATGACAAAAAAGTAAGAGCAGTCTTTGATCGTGAAAGTGAGGCGATCAACAATCTCATGTTCGGTGAA
>JAIXWE010000042.1 GCA_027482195.1 Alphaproteobacteria bacterium
TCAGTATCGAAGGCAATTCCAGGGTTGAGCCCTGGGCTTTCACCTCCGACTTAACAGTCCGCCTACGCGCCCTTTACGCCCAGTGATTCCGAACAACGCTTGCCCCATTCGTATTACCGCGGCTGCTGGCACGAATTTAGCCGGGGCTTATTCTTCCGGTACAGTCATTATCTTCCCGGACAAAAGAGCTTTACAACCCTAAGGCCTTCATCACTCACGCGGCATGGCTGGATCAGGGTTGCCCCCATTGTCCAATATTCCTCACTGCTGCCTCCCGTAGGAGTCTGGACCGTGTCTCAGTTCCAGTGTGGCTGATCATCCTCTCAGACCAGCTACTGATCGTCGCCTTGGTGAGCCATTACCTCACCAACTAGCTAATCAGACGCGGGCCGATCTTCAGGCGATAAATCTTTGATCCGTAGATATTATGCGGTATTAGCCAAAGTTTCCCTTGGTTGTCCCGCACCTGAAGGCACGTTCCCACGCGTTACGCACCCGTGCGCCACTAATGTATTGCTACATCCGTTCGACTTGCATGTGTTAAGCCTGCCGCCAGCGTTCGTTCTGAGCCAGGATCAAACTCTCAAGTTTGAATCCATGACATCACAATAAAAAATTGCTCTATCAAGTAAATTGATAAGAACCTGCTTGCGTCTTTTAGTATTACATTTGCAAACAACCTTGCGGTTGCTTTGCGCATATAAATATTAATGCGTCTGCATGAGCAGATTAGCACGCAAACAGGGCCTTTATTTTTGAACACGTCGATGTGACGTATCGCCCTGCTGCCTGCGAATCTTCTCTATCCGTTTCACGATGTCCAAGAGCCGTAGAGGTCAAAACTGATCTCAGAAATCGAAACAATAAATTCCGATTTCGGAAGCCAGCAAATCTCATTTTTGTGATTGCAGCGAGGTTTATAAGGCAAACCCAACCGCTTGTCAACATCCAAACATCACAGCTTTTTCAAAAAACTCATGATAGAGCCTTAAAAAAGCCGTTTCGCCGGCCCGCAACCCACAAGATTTTGACATCCCGTTCATCGCGGAGATCGCCCTTATATATAGGCAGTCTTATATTGTCAAACATCTTTTTTAAGAAAGTGTAAAAAAATTTTCACCCTAAAAGACCCGTGCAGCGAAAATCGCAAAAAATCCTTATTTTATTGCTATTTTTTAATGCACAGCATCATGGAAAAATCAGGAAAAACAGCCGGAATCATGGTATCATTAGATATGCGGATCACTCTTATTACCCTTCAAGGCCCCGAGGCCGGCGCAGATTTATACGAATCTGGCGCGCCTGCTTGGCTTGAGGAGCAAGAAGACCGCGATTTTGAGTGGTTGGAAGCCACAGAATCAACCCTTCCTGCGGTGATTTCAAAGGCGCGGGGGGATTATATTGCCCTTCTTTCCCCCCATGAAAAATTGGCGCAAACACAAACGATTGGCAAATTAATTGCCGCCCTTCGCTATACGCGTTTTGATCTTGTTTATGGTGATGTTGCCATTCGCGATGATGAAGAGGACGACGACGATTCCTCACAAGCGAAATTGCGCCATGTGGGTTCGCACCCATTACAAATTCCATTTTCTTTTGGGCATGTTTTGATGAACCGCATGCGCTTGCTTGCGCAACATAATGCGACGGAGCCCCCTGAATTTTTTTCTATCAAAAATATGATTAGTGATTTTATTTCACACGCACGCACTGCACTCTATCTTAAATTTCCGGTGACAATCGTCACATTGCGCTTGGCACGATTTCGGCGTGCGAAAGATTCACTCACGTGCAAACCCGCAATCGGATCACGCCAAATTTCCACCGCCCTCACACAAGGACGCGTCATGGTTTTACCTTCTGTCACGCGTCCGGTGAATGATCAGCCGCAAACAGCATAAGTAAAAATAGCTTTTATTTATGAGGCTTTTTTTAATGTATTGCGCGTGCGTGCAATCCAATTCTCAATGGCGCGCCTTGGTTCAAAAATAAGGGCTGCGCGTTGCGCGCCTTGATGTGCGGCATACCACGCATCGGATTCATGACGATACCGTGTTAAGGCACGCACCAATAAATCGGCACGTCCTTGTGGAATAATTTCACCCGCATTATATTCTTTGATCACGTGCGCCGCCTCACACGTAGGAGGCCCGATTAAAATACACGGACGCGTTGCCGCAAACGCCGCATAAACGCGTGCCGGCACAACCATGCCAGCGGCTTCGTCTTTCAAACTGACAATATGCACATCACCAGATGATAAAAAATCAGCAAGAACATCATCGGGTTGTTGAGGAAGAAGACGGATATTTTCTAAACCCAAACGCGTTTTCTCAACCGCAATTTTTTCATAGGCGGGGCCTTCGCCCATAAAGACAAATTCAATATCTGCCTGCTGTTTTTGAAGAATCTGCGCCGCTTCTAAGATCGTGGCAATCGGATGCACGCGACTTAAGGTTCCGCTGTAAAGAACACGGAATTTCGGTGTTGTATCTTTTAAAAGAGCACCGCCCGCATCGTCATTCGCGACCACCGTCTTTATTTTTGTCAACAAAGCTGGCGCATAAAACCCATCCGGCCAATTGGGGATGATCGTCACGCGCGATGCTTGCACACCCGTTTTAATCAGATGTTGTTCCATGCACCGCCCAACCGCCACCACTTGATCACACGAGGTCATCGAACGCCGCGAAATTTTTGCCAACACGCGCATTAAAAAAGCAGGCATTTTTAAACCCACCAACGGCGCCAAATCCGGATAGACATCTTGGCACCAATGCACATGTTTTGCGTTTTTAAATTTGGCAATCAACCGCCCCGCCACAACCAAGAGCGGCGGATCCGTCATAGTCACCACAACATCAAAACGCGGTAATTTCAGGGCAGAAAACAACAACCCACACCACACCCAAAAAAAGCCAAATAATGTTTTGCGTGAATTTGTAGCGATACGCATGACGCGCACTTTTCCATCTTGAAATTCAACCTTACGTTGCCCAGCGGATAAAATGGTGACATCCCACCCCGCTTGGGCAAAACCTTGCGCCAGATCACGCAACACGCGCGCAGACGTGCCGCGCGCCGGCGGATAGACACGGTTGATGAACAAAATGCGAGATGATTTTTGCGCCATAACACCCTTGAATTTTTTGAATTTATTTTATCGCATAAGGAGAAGTGCGAGTTCAACAAAATAAAAAAGCGCCGTGTCAGGCGCTTTTTTTGAATCTTTTATGATGAAAGGGTTTATGGCCCAGCCGTCACAGGCGGAACATTAACCGGCGTAATATCAATCCGCGCGATGTTTGGTGCGGGGTCATTCACGACCGACACAGGAAGATTAGCTCGCCCTTGCCCGCTCTGGATTCGCGCAACCCCACCTGATGCCGCACTTCCCGCAAGCGCGCCCACTTGTGCACCAGCTCTGGATCCCACAGCATTCGTGGCAGCAATACCAGCGGCTTGTGAGGTATTTACATTAATTCTTCCATTTGGACCCACCGACATTGCATCACCAATATTTCCAACACCCGCACGTCGACCAGCTTCATTCGCAGCCGTTCTTAAGAGCTGTTGTTCAAAGCTACCACCGCCAAGACCGCCAAATAATCCGCCGCCACCATTTCGGCCACCAGCGGTGTCATCCGGTATCTGATTGGCCGCGGCCACGGCTGATGATGCCGGGTTTGATCCAACTGATAAGGGGCGTTGTGCTGTGCTTCCTCCGGCTGTGCGGCTATCAAAGGCTCTGCCAAGCGCACTCACGGCCCGTGCGCCAGAGGCGCCAGCAGCCGCACCAGAAACATTCCCCGTCGCCATCGCAAAATTCCCAAAAGGATTGCGTGCGCGCTCATTCGGATTCGCACCAACTGCAACACCAATTAATCCGCCAATTGCTTGTTCAGGTGTTGCCGCGTTCATAACCACGCCGACACCCGACATAATTGCACCCGCTGTGCCGCCACCACCCGTTGGCATACGCCCACCACGGCTTGCCATTTGAACGGTACTTGATGGAACTCCTAAAAGCCCACCAACAATTGCCGCCCCCGTTTGAACATCTTGCCGGGACACATTCTTGCCAATATTCGCAAACGGGCTTGGTTTGTTTGCTGCCGAAACAGGAGTATTGGTTCTGTCTGATGTTTTGTCGTATACATTCCCATATGTTGTATATCCTGGCACTTTGTGCGTAATAAGACCCGATGGATGTTTGACAGTATTATTAGGGTCAATGTCTAGTTTTTTGTCGTACACATTCCCAGATGTTACGTATCCTGGCACTTTGTGCGTAATGAGACCTGATGAATGTTTGACAGTATTATTAGGGTCAGTCTTCGCGAGAAGGCTTGATTTGTTTGCAGCAGCCGTTTGCGCGAAACTTGGCGAGGCCAGTAAGCCTAAGGCCGCCAACGTCAAAACCCCGAAAAATAATGATTTTTTCACATACATCATCATACACCCTTTCCTTATTATCTTTTTTTATTATGCTATCATAATTATTAAGAAAAAGAAAATTTGATGTAATTTTCATAAAATTTTAGATAATAATGTAATCCTGCGCCCGCCCCCTTCAAAAAAACAATTTAAGTGTGTTTTAACATTTATGTTCCACCATTATTTATATGAGCTTTGCGGCCTTTTCATAGTGATCAGGCCTGTCAAACGGAGGCTCCCCCTTGCTTAATCATAGACACGCCAAAAATCTTAA
>JAIXWE010000045.1 GCA_027482195.1 Alphaproteobacteria bacterium
GTTGTAAAATCTATATATGATCGATTCACAACACATTGCGTGATGATAAAAGGAACATCTTCGACATCAACACCGTAAAGATCATCGGGCGGGGCATAAAGCTCATATCCGCCATCACCTTTAAGCCGCAAACCTTTGCCATGCATAAACCCTTCACCCGCACCTGAAAATAATCCGGCAATGGCGTTGCGCAAAATTGGCCCAACACCCATGTTAGGATCATGACAATACCAATTGCCATTCACATCAATGGTGAAATGAAATCCGTTCGCCATTTTTTGCGCATGATCGTAATCACGCAAATTTGTATAAGCTTGCATAAAAAAATAATATCACACCCGCATCGATTTTCCTATCAACCGTTGCATCGTGTGGCGCAATGCGGACACCGCCAATGGCTTTTTTAAAAAACTATCGATCTGTGGCGGCAAAAGATCAGGGTCAAACCCCGACATCAAAACAATCGGCAAATCATTGAAATCGGCTTTTAATTCAGCGGCCAATTCCCCGCCCGACAACTCCGGCATCTGATGATCGGTGATCACCAGATCAATATTTGCACGCTGATCCCTGATGAAATCCAAAGCTTCGAAGCCGGAAAGAAAAGCACTCACTTTTATTTTTTGACGCGTGAGAGATTCTGTCATCTGATTTAAAATAGAAATCTGGTCGTCAACAATCACCACGTGCTTGCCAATTAAATCATAAGAAGGTTCGGTTATTTTTATCAGCTCATAAGATTGACGGTTGATGAGAGGAATAAAAATTTTTACGCGCGTCCCTTTTTGAGGCGTGCTGTAAATTTCCAATGCCCCTTTATAAAGGGTGACAAGCCCACGCACAACCGCCAAGCCCAACCCCGGATGTTCTTGCACCGTCTTGGTTGAAAAAAAAGGATCAAAAATCATCATAGCGGTGTCCGTCGTTAAACCACTCCCTTTATCCTCAATCGTGGTTGTTAAATATGCTTGATGTTTATAAAGCCCGCCCAATAAAACCAATAAGGATCGGTCATCTTGATTTGATTGAATATCAAGCGGTAAATGATCCTGATCCTGTGCAGTGTCATCAATGAATGGCAAAGCTGTCAGCTCTGAATTAATCGAAAACAGATCAACGGCGAGAGAAAAATTTTCACCAGGGCTTGCTTGCTGAGCATTTTTTAAAATCTCTTCAATAATGCGCGTAAAATGAATTTTGGAGATTGGAATGATTGCCCGCGTCAGAGATGTATCAAAAATGTGATGATCAAAAAATTCTTGGCGCACTAATATATTTTTTACAACCTCAATCGCATCACAATGATCCGGAATGGCAACGGGCTTGGGTGCCAAAACCGCGATTTGATCAAGAATATGCGACATGCGGTATGTTGATTCTAAAATCGCGCGCACATAACGGCCTTGGTCACTTTGTGGATTCAAATCATCACTTAAAAATTCGGCATAGCCCATGACAGATGCCAAAGCATTATTTAAATCATGAACCATGCCGCGCGCCATGCGCCCCATAGCCAAGGCCTTGTTGTCTTGCCATTCTTTTACACGAAGCTGATCGCGCGCGCGCTCCGCCATAACACGGTCCGACACATCACGCATCATGCCAATGATATTTCCGTTTTGCGTGCGCTTTAAACTCATCTCCCCATGAATAACCAAGCCATTGTGAAGTTGCACGGGGCCTTCGCTACGCCACTCACCCTTTATTTCTAAAGCCGGAAGAATTATCTCATGAATAAAAGCTTGGCCTTTCTCACCATAAAGATGAAGCCACGACTTTCCGACATAAAGAGATTTTTTGTGATAAGGCACATCAAAAATACTCCACAACGCGCGGTTGCCGTAAAGAAGTATTCCATCATGCGTGAGAATTGCAATACCGTCCAAAGCCAGTTCAATCGCATCAAGACGGATTTCAGATTGATCTTGTTCATTGCGAAGATTTATTTGTATTTTCTTCTGCGCGCGCGCCAATTGAAATTGATGAAGTGACATCATAAACATGCGGCGTTTTAAAAAAAGAATATAAAAAAGCATCATGACAACAATGATGGGCACAATCACATCTGTGACGTGATGGGTTAACTCAAAAACCTTCATCATAAAGTGCCCATCGGGGTCACAAGACCTAAAGATGATGCTTTTAATGCGGCTTGGGTACGATTCGTCACCGCAAGCTTACGGCAAATCCCGCGAATATGAAGTTTGATGGTGACAATTTGCAAACCCAATTGGTCAGAAATATCTTTGTTGGAAAGCCCTTGGCACAAAAGTTCCAAAACATCTTTTTCACGTGGCGTCAGGCGAAAAGAATTCACATGAAGTTTTTGTTCCTGTCGTTGTGTGTCATCATCATGATGTGACGGCATCAACCAATTGGTCACCGGGTCAAGCGGAACAAATTTTTCACCCGCCAAAATCAAATCAATGGCCTTGAGTATCGCACGCCCCGACATGGTTTTGGGGAAATAACCATGGGCACCCAAATCCATCACGCGCCGCACATCTTCCGTCTCGGCAACACCCGACATTAAAACAACCGGCACATCCGGATAAGCATCACGAAACACCGCAAATCCTTGCACACCGTGCATGCCCGGCATTTGCAAATCAAGAAGAACAAGATCCGGCATAATTTGGCTTTCACGAAACATGCGCATGGCGGTTATAAAATCGGGTGATTGTTCTACACGCGCATGGGCATGGGCGCGCAAAATAAAATGCGCCAACGTGTCACGAAACAAATGATGATCATCCGAGATGTGAATATACATGCCCAAAGCCGCTTTCAGGCTTTAGGTTAAAGCAGATTCTCTTGCTGAAATCTTACTACAGACCCTTGTATGCAGGATG
Source organism: Alphaproteobacteria bacterium (assembly GCA_027482195.1). Classification (GTDB taxonomy): domain Bacteria; phylum Pseudomonadota; class Alphaproteobacteria; order Micavibrionales; family Micavibrionaceae; genus Micavibrio_B. The sequence continues at coordinate 2,853 of JAIXWE010000045.1, forward strand.
AGTGAAAAATCACCGCACGTTTAAGTGATCACGATAAACAACGTAATTTTCCATGACGCGCTGAACGTAATTGCGTGTTTCATAAATGGGAATCATTTCAATCCAATCCACCCAATCAAGCTTGCCGGATCTGGGGTCGCCCATTTCCGACATCCATCCGCGCACACGCCCCGACCCCGCGTTATAAGACGCCAACGCAAGCGGATAAGAATTGCCAAACCGCACCAAAAGATCATTCAAATACGCCGTACCCAATTGAACATTATAACGCGGATTGTTGGTCAACATTCCTTTATTATAATCCCAGCCGCGTTTGCGCGCGACCTCTTGTGCGGTGGTTGGCATTAATTGCATCAAGCCCAAAGCACCGGCGGAGCTTTGGGCATCTTTGTCAAATTGGCTTTCTTGTCGGATAAGCGCATGCACCAAAGCAATATCCGCTTGAAGGCCCCGGGTGAGGTTTGGAATACGCGGATAAGCTTCCTCCGCCAAAAAGAAATTTTTTCCGGCGGCGATTTTTGTAACTTTCAAAGCTTCCGAGTCAAGATCGCGACGGGTTAATTCCTGAGCCATCGCTTTTAACTGTCCGCCTTGTTCCAACGACTCCGCCAACGATTTTAAAAATGCATTTCTTTCACTGCGCATATCCGCTTCATGAAAAATCATCGCCGCACGAAACATGACATTGCTGTTAATAAAGGCACGGTCTTGTTCGGAGGCAATAGCCGGAACAGGATCAACATTCGCGGCTCCCTTAAGGTGTTTTTGCGCCAACTGGCCGTAATATGTTTTGGGAAAACTCGCGGCTTGTGTGAAAAACGCATTTGCCTTGACCGGATCATTCATCGCCTCATAAGCGCGCCCCGCCCAATATGTTGCGCGTGCACGGCTGATGGCTGTCTTCACGCGTGTATTCATGGTTTCAAAATGTTGTGCGGCTTCTTGCGGGCGGTTGAGAAAACGCAACGCAAGCCACCCCGACAACCATTCCGCATCGGCATATTCTTGCCCTTCCATTTGCTGATGGTTGGCCGCCACACGATACGCTTCGGCAAATTGGCGCGCTTCAATTAAACGCCGCACCATAATGTTGCGTTCTTTCCACCACTCCTCGGGGTTACTCAAATTAGCGGCCGCGGGTGGGTTGTTCAAGATCGCCAACGCGCCGGCATCTTGATCGTTTTTGCGACGAAAGCGCAAACGCTCGAACAATAACCCGGGATCACTTTGCAAATTGCGCGGCACACGTGCAATCAACTGCTCAACTCCTGCATCGCCCTGCGCCAAGGCAACACGCGCGGCCACCAATTCGGGATATCCATTTCCCAAACGCGCGGCCAAAGATCGGGCTTGTGTCGTGCGCTCTTTAAACAACAAATAATCTAAGCGGCGGCGTTGTGAATCCGCGCTGATGTTACGCCCATAAAGATCAAGAAATTCATTTTGATCTTTCGTATCGCCGTCAACTTGCGGCCAGGATTCATTTAAAATATTTTGCGCGACATTCGGATCCCCCATATCCTTTGCGGCGCGCATATATTTTTGAAGACCAATCATCGTCACCGGTGGATTTTTCTGAAACCATTGCATGATCTCGGGCGCCGGGCGGTTGGGCTCTAAAGCTTTTTCGGCTGCGGCCTTTAACGCGTTTTGGCGTGGCCAGCTTGGATTGCGGCGAATAAAATCTGCAACGCGCTCAAACGGTAACCCTTCAACCTTGGGATCGGTGTAAAGAATCCATTCATACACAGCACCGGCGGCGACATCTTTTGATTGCAAAACCAAATTGCGGGCGCGCACCCAATCGCCCCGGTCGGCTGCACGCGCCGCCTGAACCGCGGATTGGTTTTGTGCATAAGCTTCAGAAACAAAGAAACTAAAAAACGAAAATGCAAAAGCAAAGAATGTGATAATGCGCATGTCAAAAACCTATAAAATGAAAAGCCAGTTTGCCCCCCCTTGCACCTCAAGTCAATCTGCGGCACTGTCGAGCTTATGAACAAAAAGAGTAATAAAAAAGAGCTTCTAAGTGTGAGCCAGACGATTGCCGAGAATCGTCGGGCGAAGTTTGATTATTTTTTGGAAGAAACATTCGAAGCAGGCATTCAACTCACGGGTACCGAGGTGAAATCCCTGCGTCATGGACAATGCTCGCTCAATGAAGCGTTTGCCATGGAAAAATATGGCGATATTTGGCTGAGCAATTGTTATATCGCTCCTTACAACCCCGCGGGCGCACATTTGCAACATGACCCAAAACGCCCACGCCGATTGTTATTGCACAAAAAAGAAATTCATAAATTGTTGGGAAGTGCGTCGCGTGAGGGATATACGATCGTGCCCGTACGGTTGTTTTTTAATGCGCGCGGCTTGGCAAAAATTATCATCGCTTTGGCCAAAGGTAAAAAAGACCATGACAAACGCGATTCAATAAAAGAGCGCGATTGGAACCGTGAAAAATCCCGCATCATGCGCAACAGCCGCAAAGATAAAGAATAAAAACTCTTATTAAAAAAGGGAGCTTGATGCTCCCTTTCAAAAATTTATGCCGATTTTTTCGACTTCGGCGCAGGAGCGGTGTCATCCAACATCGCATCCGCCGCCTCTTCCGCAGAATCCGGTCCGGCCAACATCGCATCCGCCACAACACCCGCTTTTTTACGGATCTCGGTTTCAAGCTTTGTTGCAATTTCGGGATTGTCGCGCATGAATTGCTTGGCGTTTTCACGGCCTTGGCCAATACGTTGCCCGTCATAAGAAAACCACGCGCCCGATTTTTCAACAAGCCCGCCTTGGACACCTAAGTCAATCAGCTCACCCGTTTTTGAAATCCCTTCACCGAACATGATGTCGAATTCCACCTGACGGAAGGGAGGTGCCATTTTGTTTTTGACCACCTTCACCCGTGTCTGATTCCCCGTCACCGTTTCACGTTCTTTGATCGAACCAATGCGGCGAATATCAAGACGCACAGACGCATAGAATTTTAACGCATTACCACCGGTTGTGGTTTCGGGTGAACCGAACATCACGCCGATTTTCATACGAATTTGGTTGATGAAAATCACCACCGTGTTGGAACGGGAGATAGAGCCCGTCAATTTGCGCAAGGCTTGCGACATCAAACGTGCCTGAAGCCCCATGTGGGAGTCACCCATCTCACCCTCAAGTTCTGCGCGCGGGACAAGAGCCGCAACCGAATCGACAACCAACACATCCAACGCGCCGGAGCGCACAAGCGTGTCAGCAATTTCCAACGCCTGCTCCCCCGCATCAGGTTGAGAGATTAAAAGATTATCCACATCACACCCAAGTTTTCGAGCATAAGATGGATCAAGCGCATGTTCGGCATCAACAATCGCGCATGTGCCGCCCGCTTTTTGCGCCTCAGCGATAATTTGAAGTGCGAGGGTCGTTTTCCCCGACGATTCAGGTCCAAAAATTTCAATGATCCGTCCGCGCGGCACGCCACCAATCCCCAACGCGATATCAAGCCCGAGTGACCCGGTCGAAATCGCTTCAACCTCCATCGGGCCATTATCGCCCGTGAGCTTCATGATAGAGCCCTTACCAAAGGCGCGCTCAATCTGCGCCAATGCGGCATCTAATGCTTTATTCTTTTCAGCGGGGGAACGGTCCATATCAGATCCTCGAAACGGGGTTACAGTCATTAAAGTCTCTCCTATTTGCCTGAAAGCGCTAAGATTCGCTATATTCACGCGACGCAAATCACAAACTTGTTCGCATGAATCAGTATGTTCATATTTTGTTCTCATCGTCAAGTCGAAAAAGAACATATGAGAACGTTATTTTTATTGACATAGTGCTGGTATAAAAGTTATGCGTGTTTTCACTAAATTAATTTATGGAGGTTTCTATGGGAAAAGATAATTTTAGAGATAACTTTAGTGGTCGGTTAAGCAGAGAAACTCAACAACATTTTGAAAGAGCTGAATCGAAATTTGGAACCAGACCGGCAATAAAATCAACGCGTCGCGCCTTAGATGATGCAACATTTAATCGAGGACCTTTAGCTGGCAGAACTGGGGACCCTTTTAAAGACGATCCTTTCTTTAATCCGTGGGCAAAAGGCGGGACTTTTAACCCTTAAAGATTAAATTGATAGTATAAAAGTGGCGCCATGACAAAATCCCTTACCCTTACAAAATTTTTCACCGCACTTATTTTAGGGGCGTTTGTGTTAAGCGGGTGCAGCTCCGCCAATCAAGGGGATGTTGTCACGGCCGGGTCATCCGCCGGAAAAGTGGTTTACGGCAAAATTGTTTCCGCGCGATCCGTCACCATTAAAGAAAGCAAGAATTTATCCGACAACGCGTTGGGCGGCATTGGCGGCGGTGTTGCAGGCGGCATAGCGGGAAGCACGATCGGCGGCGGCAAAGGCCAAGATGTGGCCACCGTGGGCGGTGTGCTTGCGGGTGCAGTTTTGGGAGCCGTGATTCAAGACCAACTCAGCACAGCCAAAGGATTTGAATATATTGTCGAGCTTGATGCGCCAAAGACAACGAGTTCAAAAACAAAACGTAAGGTGAGCACTGAGCGCGGATCGTCACGGCCTGTGGAAGAAGATATCCAAGATTCAGTTGTGGTGGATGAGCGCGGAAGCGATGCGTTATCGGTGATACAAAAAGATGAAACGCAAATTCCCGTCGGCACGCGTGTGATGGTGATTATCCGCGATGACGGCACGCGCATTGTGCCTTCGGCGCGGTGAGCAATGCAATTAAATCAATAGCCCTCTGTTTCTATTTTGAAACTGTCAAATGGAGCTTCCAGTGAATGTCTGTTGATTCTGTCACAACAAAACCGTGGCGCTCATAAAGTGCTTTTGCACCTAAATTTTCTTTAAGAGTCTGTAGGCGCAAATCCTTACAAAGTTTTTTTTCTTTCTTAATTGACATTTGAACAACTTGGCTGCCAATACCCATTCTTTGATACTCAGGTAAAATGAAAAGTTCTTTCAACCAAAGATAATCAGGAAACTCAACCCAACCAACAACACCTATTTTCTTATCTTCCAAAAATAGAATGTTCATGCCTCCTTCATCAAATGCTTTATTTGCATACATATCTTGTTGTTTTTCATCCCAACCAAACATCTTTTCAATGACTTCGCGATAAGCTGTATGATGCACAAAGCAGAAAAATGCGCGATCAGATTCACTAACAGGAATTAATGTTAAGTTCATCATCCCAAAACCTCTTTTACTTTCGCCGCCAACTCCTTGAGCGTGAAGGGTTTGGGAAGGAAGAAGGTATTGTCATCCATATGATCTTTTAATTTATCTTCCGTATAGCCTGACACGAAAATGATTTTCAAATCGGGCTGTTTGTCGCGGATTTTTTTGGCCAATGTCGGCCCGTCCATCCCCGGCATCATGACATCAGTCACCATCAAATCAACGGGGCGGTCGAGATTTTCAAACACACTCCACCCCGCCTCGCCTGTCTCCGCTGTCAATACTTCATACCCTTTGTTGGTGAGGGCGCGCGCACCGAAGGCACGCACGGCGTCTTCATCTTCCACCAATAAAATGCGTGCGGAACCAGTGAGATCGGAAACAGATTCGGATGTGGTCGCCGGTGCATCGTCGGAAACTTCAAGCTCCACCAAACGCGGCAGGTAAATGGAGAATGTTGTGCCCTCTCCCACGACACTTTCCACCTGTAAATATCCGCCCGATTGGCGCACGATGCCGTAGACGGTCGCAAGACCAAGACCTGTTCCTTGCCCGACATCTTTGGTGGTGAAAAACGGTTCAAAAATACGTTGTAAAATTTCTGGTGGAATACCCGTGCCTGTATCACGCACGCGAATACGCACCCAATCACCCGGCGCCATCACATCTTCGCCGTAATGGATGGGTTCGCGTGTTGTCACGCGCGCAGTTTCAATGGTCAATGTTCCGCCTTGCGGCATCGCATCACGCGCATTCACCGCCATGTTCACCAACACTTGTTCCATTTGTCCACCGTCAACGCGCACAAAACCCAAATCATCGCCATGAACTAACTTCAAATCAATTTGCACACCAATCAGGCGGCGCAACAAGTGAGCAAGCTCGGTCAAAATATCGGTAATGTCTTGCACCTTGGGGCGCAAAGTTTGTTGACGTGAAAACGCCAATAATTGCCGCACCAAATTCGCCGCACGATTTGAATTTTGTTTAATTTGCTGAATGTCAGCAAAAGACGGATCCCCCGGTTTGTGACGCAGCAATAACAAATCACAAAAACCGATAATCGCGGTCAACAGGTTATTAAAATCGTGCGCAACACCGCCTGCCAACTGGCCCACCGCTTGCATTTTTTGCGATTGAATAAATTGGCTTTCAAGATTTTTTTGTTGGGTAAGGTCAATGAAATGAAGGGCGATGGATTGGCTTCCCGTGATTTTGCGCGCGTATAAACGCGATGGGAAAGATTGCCGCAAATCGGATGACCATAATTTCACCTCAACCGGGTCAAGGTTCGATTCATTGCGCGCCACTTTGCTGAGGATATTTTTGACATGTTGCCAATCGGCTTTATCAATCATCTCAAAAACATTTTGGCTTTCAATCGCCTCAATTTTTTTACCCACCAAACTTGCCATCACCTGGTTACAATCTTCAACCACGTGATCTTGGTTGATAATGACAATGCCTAACGGCGCATCGGCAAAAAACTTTTCAAAACGATCTTCGGAAACTTCCAACGCTTGGCGCATCGCGCGCTCCGCCGTCAAATCATTTACCACCGCACGTGTGCGCACGCGGCCATCCGGTTCATGCACCACCGTTTGCGTGACCGATGCCAAGAAAACACGGCCTTGCTGTCCTTTGATTTTTAACTCCGCCACTTGGCGCACCCCGCCCCCTTCAACAATTTCATAGGCTTGCGCATTACGCGGCGGGTCTTGCAAATAATGGTGTAATCTTCGGTTGTTCAAAAGCGTTTCAATACTCTCACCCACCCAACGGGCAAAGGTCGCATTCACAAAAACAAAACGGCCTTGCTCATCCACTGAGAAAAACCCAACCGGTGCGTTGTCGGTGAAATCAATTAGCTTTTCACGCTCTTCCGCCACCGCCCAATTGCGCGCATAGTCTTCGGTGATGTCATCAAACCGCCAATGCACATGCCCCGCCCATCCGGGAACGGGTTGCGCGGTGATCTTGATCCATACATCTTGTTCATCACGGCGAATTTTTAATTGAATCTGATCCATCAATCCGCGATGGGCTTGCTCCGCCAGATTGTAAAAATGCGCCCTTGTTTCATCTTCTTGTGCAAAAATTTTTAAGACCGCGGTAAAATCGCCATGCCCCACCCGGGCACATAATTCATCAAAGCGCGTGTTTTTTAAAACCGTGTCATTCGCACCGTCGACAATCAAACGTGCCGAACGCGATGCTTCCATGACCTCGCGCAATAATTGCCGCTCGCGCTCCTCGGGGCCCAAAACTTTGAGCAACATGTGAAGCGCAAACCCGCCCAACAACGCCCCAATAATCAAAAGCAAGAAAACAGCAAAGGCGGTGTCATGCACATCCAACGCAAAAATTGTCGCGATACAAAAAGAAAGATAAGCAATGACAACCAACGCCATGACCCATAAATTTAACCCCCGCTTGTGCTTTGGGGTTAGACTTGTATGAAGCGCATGGTGGCGCGTAATAAAATCAGTGTGATCAAGTTGCGACATGGTGAGAAATCATGCCATATTTTCAGTGAAAAAGTCAGATATTATTTACGTGGCTTCAACTTGCCCTGCTTTTTATACACAAAGGAAATAACTTCGGCGACGGCTTTAAAAAGCTCTTGTGGGATCGAGTGATCAATCTCCACCAAATCATATAATGAGCGCGCAAGCGGCGGGTTTTCAACAATCTCAACTTTATGTTCCTTGGCCACTTCCCGAATGCGTAACGCCACTTCGTCCACACCTTTTGCCACCACCTGGGGGGCATCCATATCATCGTCATATTTCAACGCCACCGCAAAGTGGGTCGGGTTGGTGATGACCACATCCGCTTTCGGCACAGCCGCCATCATCCGTTGGCGGGCTTTTTCCATGCGCAATTGTTTCAACTTTCCCTTAATGTAAGGATCACCTTCGGTTTGTTTATATTCATCCTTGACCTCTTGCTTGGTCATCCGCATTTGTTTGGTGAATTCCCATCTTTGATACAACACATCTAAAATGGCCACAAAAAATAACAACGCCAAAATACCGGTCATCATACGAAGACCAAGAACTTTCATTTCATCAAGCGTGCTCATGAGGGATTGATCAATGCTGTGTTCGATTTGACCGACATAAGGCTCAATTAAAACATAGGCGACGATACCAACGGCGACAATTTTCACGACACCTTTTAAAAACTCCACAATCGCTTTCATCGAAAAAAGACGTTGAAAGCCTTTCAAAATTGATATCTTGCTAAAATCTGGTTTCAAAACTTCGGGGCTGATCACAAATCCAACTTGCGCGAAGGGGCCAAAGAATGACGCCGCCGCCAAAATGGCAAAAGGTACAATTAAAAAAAGAATTGTTTGCGAGAAAACTTCACTCATCACACGCCCCAAGGCCCCTTGGGTAAATATAATTTGCGCCGATTGCTCAAGATACGTTTTGAAAAGATCATTCATACCCGCAAACATGCTGGGCGCGGATATCGCCATGATCAATGTCGCGGCCAACAACATCAACCACGCGCTCATTTCTTTTGATTGCGCGACTTGACCGCGTTTGCGCGCTTCTTCTAATTTTTTCTGGGAAGGTTCCTCGGTTTTCGAGGCTTCGTCCTGATCTTCGCCGCCATCCGCCATCAATCACCCACCGCCCAAAAGAAAACTGAATCCCTTTTGGTATTCATTCAACCACACCAACATAATGGCGGAAACAACCATGGCCAACATGATCAAGCTTACAAGAATTTGCACCGGAATTGCGATCATGAAAACTTGAACTTGGGGCATTAATTTTGTCATGACCCCCATCGCGACATACATCAAGACAATAATAATCAAAAAGGGTGCGGTCACTTGAACCCCGACGGCAAAGGCGGCGGCGGTCGATTTCACAACCACTTCCGACATGCTCCCCATATCCGGCACATCACCAACGGGAAAAATATTATAACTGTTGACGATGCCTAAAAGAAACATGTGATGAAGATTTGTTGCGAACAACAACGCCATACCCGTCAAGGTGACAAATCCGCCGATGATGGATCCTTGCGACGCAAAGGCGGGGTTGAATAACTGCGCATTCGATAAGGATGATTGCATGGAGATAACCATCCCGGCCGTATCAAGGGCCGACATGAGAATCCGCGCCACTGTGCCAATAAATAATCCCACAATAAATTCGGCCAATATCAAAATGACAAACGCAAAATTTGACGGAAGCGGATTGGGCAATTTCGCTTGCACGATGGGCATAAGCACCAGCGCGAAACCAAGCGCGAAATATAAACGCACATTCGGTGGAATAAAACTTGTGCCAACTCCGGGCATAATCATCACGGCCGTGCCAAGGCGCACAAAGCACAACAAGTAAGCAAACACACCTGTCGTCAGGAATGTTTCAAGATCATTCATTTGATCGCCACAATCCGGTCGGCCATGGCCTTCATATATTCAATCAAGGTCACGGCAAAGGCGGGCAACATCAAAAACATCGCCGTAAAAATCGCCAAAATTTTTGGTACGAACACCAAGGTCATTTCTTGAATTTGTGTGAGGGCTTGAAGCAACGCCACAACCACACCGACAAACAACCCAACCAACATCACGGGCGCCCCCAGTTTGATGGACATCCACAACGCCTCACGGATAAGGTCAATAATTTCCTGTTCGTTCATAAGGGTATGTTAGGTGGAAACGGTGATCTTGAAAAGCTTCAAAATCTTAAATCGGCATGGAAGCGATGCGGTTATACGCATCAATGGCGGAGTCTCTGACGGCAACCACGGTTTCCAATGTCAATTTCGCTTGGTTGGTGGCCAGGGTGATATCCACCAAATTGGCTTTACCCGCCACCCCGGCGGCTGAGGCTTCCTCGCCTTTACGTACCGTGTCGATGGCGGATTTGGCAGCCGATTCCAACATCTCACCAAATGATGGCGCACCGGCGGTTGTTTTCGCGCCGTCCTCACCGCCCGCACCCGCAACTTTTGCGGTTGAGGAATAAGCATTGGCGGCGGCTAAAGGGTTTCCGGCGATGTCCATTTTTATCTCCTAATTCTTATACTATATCACAAAATTCTTAACGAAGAAGATCAATTGTTTTGTTCATCATGTCGCGCGTTTGGGTGAACATGCCCAAATTTGCCTCATATGACCGGGTGGCCTCGCGCATATCCATGGTCTCGATGAGGGAGTTAATATTCGGCATCTTCACATAGCCGTTTTCATCCGCGCCCGGATGACCCGGTTGATATTTCAAAATAAAATCTGATTTTGTGTCTTCTTTGACTTCATCCACGCGCACCACCTTGGCACCAACGCGCTTATCAAGCTCGTTCTTAAACGTGATCACTTGGCGGCGGTAAGGGTCTTCACCGGGAGCCGTAGGCCCCGTATCTGCATTCGCGATATTTTGTGCAATGACACGTACGCGTTCATTTTGTGCCGCCATACCGGCTCCGGAAATTTTTAAGGTCGAAAACATCTCAGCCATTGTGAACTTCCTTTCCTTTAACGTCCGTTACGTGTGATGGATGTGCGCAACATCTCGGCATTCGCCCGATATGTGTTCAGCATCAAATTATAATTCATCTGTACCTCATTGGCCTTCATGGATTGCTCTTCCAAACTGATGGCGTTTTTGTCGGGGGAAACTTCCAACTTCACCCGCTCGGTCACAAGGCGTGTGCGCTTGGCATCATCAAAAGCCATATGGCCGGGGTTGGTTTGTGCTAAGGTCACGCCCGCCGGTGCCATCCCACTTTTTGAGGCGGAACGCTCTATCACCTTGTCCAACACCTTGCCGAAATTGACCGGAGCCAAATCTTGGGGGCGGTAATTCGGTGTATCCGCATTTGATATATTCTGGGAAATGACTTGCTGGCGGGCATTAAGATATTTCATCTTCGCCCCAATGCCGTTCATGAGTGCTAAATCCGTCATGCCTTGACCCTTTGTAACCCTTTGTGGTTCTCTTAAGCGAAGCAAACCATCGGTTTGTTCGCAAACTGTTATTGTTTTTATTTACCCACCGTATGATATGCAGGGTTCATGCCAGATAAACCGCCTCCTCTTTCACCTCAAAACGAAGGCGTAACTCCTTCAAATATAAAGCAAAAGCCGAAAAATCCGACGGCGGTGGCCATCACCCATGATGATAATACAGATGCACTTCCGCGCATTACCGCGGCCGGGCGGGGAAAACTTGCCGAGCAAATTTTGCAGCTTGCCTTTGAAAACGGGATCAAGGTGCGCGAAGATTCCGCCCTGGCTGAGATGCTGGCGAAGGTTGAGCTCGACAGCCCCATCCCATCCGAAGCCTTTCTGGCGGTGGCGGAAGTTCTCACTTACGTCTATAAAGCGAATGGGCAACCCAACCCGTTTGATGCCCTGCTTGAAACCGACAGCCCAATGAAAGATAAAGAGTAATGGATTGGACAGATTATCTTCGTTTTCTTTTCGCCCTTATTTTTGTTATTGCGCTGATGGGTGGGTTTTGGCTTGTGCTCAAAAAACTGGGCTTAAGCGGGCCGATTGTTGCGGTGGGGCAACGCCGCCTTAAAATTCTCGAGATTATGCCCATCGATTCCCGTCACCGAGCCGTGCTTTTAAAACGGGATGATACGGAACATCTTGTCATTCTTGGCCCAACCAGTGAAACTGTGATTGAGACACGAATCAACCAAAGTTGTGATGCCAGTGAAAAATCCTCTTAAATTATTCCTGCCCCAAAGCAAACTTGGCTGGGCCTGTGTGGCCTTTGCCGCACTCATGATGATGGGGTTGAGTGTTATCCTCACCCAACCTGCGGCGGCACAAGTTTTAAGTTTGAATTTGGGCGACGAAGGGTCGGGCACGGTCACGGGGCGCGTTGTGCAAATGGTGGCGCTTCTCACTGTTCTTTCTCTCGCCCCCTCTATTCTTATTATGATGACATCCTTCACACGCATTATTGTTGTGTTGTCATTTTTACGCTCCGCCATTGGCCTTCAACAAACACCCCCCAATACGGTGATGGTGTCTCTCGCCCTTTTTCTGACGTTCTTCATCATGGCGCCGACTTTTGAGGCCGCCTATAAACAAGGCATTCAACCCATGATGGAAGAACAAATTGACGAGGTTGAGGCGTTCAACCGCGCCATTGATCCGTTCAAAATATTCATGATCAAACATGTGCGCCCTGATGATCTCAATCTTTTCACAGGTCTTGCGCAAGCTGGCCCTTTTGAAAAAGCAAGCGATGTGCCTATTCAAGTTCTCGTCCCCGCCTTTATGATTTCGGAGTTACGCCGCGCATTTGAAATTGGCTTTATGTTGTTCTTGCCGTTCCTTGTCATTGATATTGTGACGTCATCTATCTTGATGTCGATGGGGATGATGATGTTACCCCCCATTGTCATTTCCTTACCGTTCAAAATTATTTTCTTTGTGCTGGTGGATGGATGGAATTTGGTTGCTGGATCGCTGGTGCAAAGTTTTGATGTGCCCTTAACCGACACCGGCACACCGCTTCCAACACCCATCGCACCCCCAACCGCTACCGGCGGGTGATTCTTTTCTTATTCTTCTTATTGTGATGTGGTGGGTGATACCTGCGGTGTAATTTGTGTCGCCGCCGCTGGGTTCTCGGGTGGCACGGCGACGGGTGGTTTGGGTTCAGGGGCGGATTCTTTTGTCGGCGCAGGTTTGGCGGCTTCCGCAAAACCTTTGAAAATTTCAATTTCATTCATGATATTTGTGATGGTATCACGATCCGCAAGCAACGCATTTTGGCGCGGGCGGGTGACCACATCAAATTTTTTGGCCAAGGGTGTTTGCAACATCGCATCATAATATTTGTCGCGCAATGATTGCAAAACGTAACGATTATCCGCCAAATAAAGCGCAACACCCCAATTCAAAATAATATTCGCCTGATCTTCCGTCATCGGACGGGTTAAGGGAATGTCTGACTTGCCCGCCAACTCTTCCAACGCATCGGCCGCTTCTTGCCAACGCTGATTGCGCCATGCAACATCAGCCTTAAGGCGCAGCACTTCCACATCCTGATCAAGAAACGCCAAAGCTTTGTAAGCATCATCCGGTTTTTTTAAACTTGCCAAGCTTTGCGCACGCAAAAGCGCAACCGCGCGCCGCTTCGCCGCCGCTTCCTCCGCCTTCACATCTTTCATCGCCACATCCGCCTTGTCCAAAGAGATCAAAGCCTGATCCGGTTTTGAATCCATCAAATGAATTGTTGCTTGGCGCAAGGCCACGTCGGCAGCCGCAATACCCGTTTTTTTATCAATGACGGGCGTCAACATATTTGCGGCACGGGGTAATAAATCCGCATCGACCAAACGATCGGCAAGGCGTTGTATGATTTTATCGGCTTCTTCACCCACCGGGGCAAGCTCCGAAAATTCATCGTGAATACTCAACGCATCAACGGGGGAAAGTTTTTGCAAACGATCGGTTAAAAATAAATCTTGGTAATTTTGAGTCATAAAGGCGGTAATCTCTTTTGCCTGTTGCGATTGTGGTGACAATGACGCCGCTTGGCGCAACAGTGTCAAACCTTTTAACATCTCGCCTTTATCAATATATAATTTACCCAAACGAAAACTGATGGCTGTTTCCAACTCATCGCCGCGCCACGCGTACCGCAAGCCTTCAAGCCGATCAATCGCCTGATCTGCGTTGATTTTCTTTTGCTCCGCCTCCAACGCGGTTAATGCCAAACCGGCTTTCGCACGGTATAAATCATCTGCACCACCTGTTAACGTGCGCCATGTTTCATCCGCATCATCTGGAAGGCCACGTTGACGGGCGCTTTCGCCGCGCATGTAATCTAAGGCTGCTTGACGTGCGGGTAGTAAATCTTTTTCTTCCACCAGCTCCATAATTTTATCGGCTTGCGATGGATTGCCGGCACGCAGCGCAACTTCGGCCAACACCAAAGCCAAATTATCCCGCAAATTTTTTGGATAATCTGATAAAAACGATAAATCTTTTGGCATGATTTGCCCGGCTTGCGTCCAATCTTCCAACCCCGCAAGGGTGTAAGCCCGCCACGCATCAAGCTCGGTAATTTCTTTTAACGCCGGATCGGAAAAATTTTCAAAGGCCTTATCATATTGCCCCATCAAGGTACGCGCCGCACCGTCTAATGCTTTAAAATCAGGCGTTGCGCCAAGCTCAGGCACCAACGACTTTGCAAAATCAAGATACCCCGCCGCTTCTGCGCCATACCCATTCGCCAATTCTAATTTTGCAAGGGTGAACGAATCCGCCGCCAATCCTTGGCCATCTTTGCCAGCCATCGCGGCCTTGATGTTGCGAATATTTTCATCGCGCTTGCCAACACCACCCATGACCCAACGGTCAAATTGATACATGCGCGTGAATCCAGTTTCATTATTTTTTTCACCTGCATCGTCTTGCTTTGGCTCAAGCTTTGGAAGAGGTGTGGGTGCTGCGGCAACTTCCTCTTGCGGTGAGATATAAAGCCCGCGCGGTGTTGAAATTTTCACACCATCATTTGTTTGCGCCAAGGTCACATCATCAACGCGTGTGAGTAACGCCAAACCCGTCACGGAAGACAGCGTTTGAAACTCAACAAAATTTTCAACTTGATTCAGATAAGCTTTATTGGATGGCACAGTCACCACCGTAATCTCATCCTTCATTTGTGTATCGGGAATGGTCAAAATTTTTGCCGCGTCTTTCACCGGCCATAATAAACTGCGTTGCGGGCCTTCGGTTTGACGCACAAAATTTGTCGCATCGCCATCGGGCAATTGATCGGCCAAATAAATGCGCCATAATAAACCCGCCCCATCGGCACGCACCGTATATCCGGGCGGAATGCTCATCACAAAAGCGGTCGCGTCATCGGTTTCAATACGCTCAAAAGGTGGAAAGCCTTGAGCTTGGTTTCCCGCAATCTGTGGCGAGATGGGAAATTTTTTCTGATCGACCACAATCCATAACCGGCCCAGTCGTTCAAACACAGCCAGGTTCATTTTCTCGGTCGCGGCGAGCGAGATCACATGCGGTTCCAAATTCCGATCATATTTTGGTGGGACAATTTTTGATTGCCCTTCGGGTTCACCCATGGTCCGCGCGCCAGCAATAATGCGCTTGGCAACTTCCGCTTGATTCAATTGCGCATCAACCACTTTCTCATTTTTCTTTTTATCTTTCGGTGCGGGTGACGGTGCAGGTACAGGCGCTGGAGCGGCTTGTTTCTTTTGCGTCTCTTGATCTTGTTGTGGGGGCGGTGCTTTGGGAAGCGGGCCTTTCACATCAACAATCAATTTTTTGCCAACGGTCAAAAATCGCACATCTTGATCGGGTGGAATATCAATCGTCACACCATTGCCCGTCATCACATAACGCATCACGCGCGGTGCGGTGATGGTGGCGGGTGAAACAACCGGGTCGTTGCGAAAAAGAATGGTGATTTGATTTTTGTCATGCGACGTTTTCGTATCGGGGGCGGATTCTTTCCCTTCGAAAATAATCCGTGTGTAATCTGTGCCCGTGCCTGCGCGCACGGCAATATTATCCTGTGCCCACGCGCCGTGCGTGAGCATCGAACTTGCCAGCAATACAGAAAAACCAAGTTTAAGATTCATGTGGGAATTGTGCCATGCCGGCCGCGCACGGGCAAGCGGGACAGTGGTTTAATTCCCAGCTATTCCAAAGCGGCGTTGCAGCGATCCATCATGATCATAAATCACAATATCCACACGCCGCGCCAAACGGTCGCGCGCGCTTTGACTGATATCTTGGGGCAATTGCGCATAAAGCCCGGCGGCAAAGCCTTGCACCGGAATGCTGCGTTTATACCCGGCCTCTTTGATAAAGGCCGCAACGGCGGTTGCGCGCTCTAAGGATAATTCCCAATTATTCATCCCAGATTGCGGTTGATTGGGGTCAGAATGCCCGACAACGGTAATACCATTTTTAATGCCGCGTAACGCTTCACCCAGAAGCAAAATCGCGGCGCGGCCTTCGGGCTTGATACGCACCTTGCCACTTGGAAAAAGCAATTCTTGCGGCAAGGATAAAATAAGACGCTGATTGGGTAAATCGGATTGAATAACCAAAGATTTTAAATTTGAATTTTTATCGCGTAAATTTTCCAACACGGATTGCAAATAAGATAAATCCAACGACGCATTATAATCAATGCGGTTTAATGAAATCACATCTTTATCGCCCGCATAATGCAACGTGCCGCGCGCTTGCGCTTGTTCCAAAATCGGTTGGGCCGCGGGTGATGGTTCGTTTTTCTTTGTCGCTGATGGTTGCGACATTGAATACAGCAACACGAAAAAAGTCAAAAGAATGCCCATCAAATCATTGAACGATAAAAGCCAAATTTTTCGTGAGTTTGAAGGGGCTTCAATCACCGGAATAGGATAAGAA
>JAIXWE010000051.1 GCA_027482195.1 Alphaproteobacteria bacterium
GTTCCCACAGATTCCAAAAATTTGTCCCAAGAGGCATGACGCGTTAATTGGACGTGAGAAAAATAATCGAGGGCCGATTGTTTAATTTTGCGTTCATCCCACACAAAGCCGCACGGCTCGATAATCTCAAGGCCCATGTTAAACCCGGCACACAGTCGCATAAACGCACCCGTATTTTGCGGGATGTCCGGTTGAAACGCAGCCAGGGAGAGGGCGTGTGGGGGTATCATATTCTGTTTTTAAAACATTATTAAACATAATGCAATAATATGGGGCATGCGTCATGAAAATGCATCTCATAATCAAGCTAAATATCCACAAGTTACGGATGAGATCCGTCTTGCAGCAAAAGATAACCAATTTGTTATTTTAGGCGATACCGATCACAGCAGCCCAACAATCAGAGACTTTTTAAAATCTCCTGAGCTTGTTAGCGCGGCACAAGCGGCTGGGGTAAAACATATTTTCTTAGAATATCCCGCAGTGCTTCAGGATGAAGTTGATCAATTGAGAAGAGGCGAAATTACGAAAGAAGGGTTTGCAGAGAATGTGTCTGATCAGTTTTATGGATGGTTTGCAGATGAGGCCGAAGAGATCAAACATTTCACAGATATGGCAGATTTTATTTTAGATGCTCAAAAAAGTGGAATTGCCGTTCACTTTGCAGATGTGACAGATGCAAATCAAGTGTTTGATGTTGACGAGCAATTAGAAAAAGAATTTGGAAAAGATGCGTTTGCAAAATTTCAGGATACAACAACACATCTTTTGGAAGCCGCAGGAGTAGCAAGTTCAGATAATCCACTATCTGGTCTCAATCTGGCGAATGAACTTAGCCCGGAGCAAAAAGAGAAAATGCGCGAAGCGTTCAATGCCTTACCGCAGGATGAGCGTGAGAATTTTTCGCGTATTTCTGGACGCTCTCTCGAAATTCTCGATGAAAATATGAACCAGACAAGATTTAATGACACACAGGTCACACAGCACATAACGTCCATTGCCGGCGCAGATAAAAGTCTTATCATTTATGGGGCTTTCCACGATCATATGCGGAGTTTGTTATCTCAAGCAGGGCTTACAAATTACACAATTGATATTGTGGATCCCGATTCTAATGGGAACCCCGATGGGGATTCTGGCAAGACCAAGCCCGATGCGACCGCGGATCTGGTAACGGGGGATGTTCAAAAGACGAATGAACCACCGCCCGCGCCAACAGTTACAGCCATGAACCCGAAATCGGCCTCCGCGAATCCCAATATTGTGGCTCCCCAATAGATTATAAAAAAACCACCCCAGCCCCCAAAGGGGGTTTATTTTTAAAGCAATATGCAATAAATATAATACAAACTGCCAATTGCGCCGCGGGCGCGATTCGGCTTTTTGCTTTTACTTAATAACAAACCTTGTGATGTCTCATGACCGACCAAAATTCTTCCTCACCCCCACCTTCCGCGCATGACGAAAACGAGCCCACGCGCCGTGACTTTTTGTTTTTAACCGCGGCCGGTATGGCGGCCGTTTCTGTTGGCTCCATCGCGTGGCCCTTTATTGATCAATGGAATCCGGCCAAAGACACATTGGCGTTATCCTCTACGGAAGTGGATGTGGCGTCGTTGCAAGAGGGCCAAGCGATTACGGTGATGTGGCGCGGAAAGCCCGTGTTTATTCGCCACCGTACACAAAAAGAAATTGACGAAGCAAAGGCGGTTGATGTGACCGCTTTGCGCGATAAACAAACCGATGACGAGCGCGTGAAAAAACCGCAATGGTTGGTGATGGTTGGCGTATGCACCCATTTGGGATGTATTCCCTTGGGTCAAAAAACCGGTGAGGTAAAGGGCGATTATGACGGATGGTTTTGCCCGTGCCACGGGTCACATTACGACTCATCGGGGCGTATTCGCAAAGGGCCCGCGCCAAAGAATTTGGAAGTTCCACAATATACATTCGTTAGCGATACCTTGATCCGCATTGGATAGATTTGATTATTTGGAGATAAAAATGGGCAGCAATTCCGACCGCAAACCCTTTAACAACAAAACCATTGAATGGATTGACCAACGTCTTCCCATTTTCACCATGTTGGATAAAGAGTATGGGAAATTTCCAACCCCGCGCAATTTCAATTATTTTTGGAATTTCGGGGCGATTGCCATGTTCATGTTGGTGACGATGATTGTCACCGGAATCACTTTGGCGATGCATTACACGCCTCATGCCAATTACGCGTTCGACAGCGTTGAGCGCATTATGCGCGATGTGAATTTTGGATGGTTGATCCGTTACATTCACATGAACGGCGCGTCCTTCTTTTTCATTGCCGTGTACATTCACATTTTCCGCGGCATGTATTACGGGTCATTCAAGCAGCCACGTGAATTGTTGTGGATTTTGGGTGTCACCATTTTCCTTCTGATGATGGCGACCGCGTTCATGGGATATGTGCTTCCGTGGGGGCAGATGAGTTTTTGGGGTGCCACCGTTATCACGAATCTTTTCTCCGCCGTTCCCATTGTGGGCCCGGGAATTGTTGAATGGATGTGGGGTGGATTTGCGGTTGATAATGCAACCTTGAATCGTTTCTTCTCGCTTCATTTTGTTTTGCCGTTTGTCATTGCGGCCGTTGTGTTTCTCCATGTTTGGGCGTTGCATGTGACGGGGTCGAATAACCCAACCGGTTTGGATGTGAAAGGGCCGCAAGACACCTTGCCGTTTAACCCTTACTACACCATCAAAGATTTATTCGGTTTGATCGTGTTTGTTGCCGTTTACGCGATGTTTATTTTCTTTATGCCGAATGCGTTGGGGCATCCGGACAATTATATCCCTGCAAACCCGTTGGTGACGCCGCCGCATATTGTGCCGGAATGGTATTTCCTCACCTTCTACGCCATTTTGCGTTCGATCTTTTTTGACTTTAATCCGATCATGTTGGCGGGCTTTGGTGGTATTGGCTATTACGTCGCAAAAGTTGTTTGGGACAAAAACCGCACGGATTATTTTTCAACCCGTAATCTCATCATTTTAGGTGTGTCGGGATTTTTGACCTTGGTCGGTTTTGTTGGTGCGTTCTTCCCGCAATTACACATTCCACTTACAAATATGGTGATTATTGAGGCGAAACTTGGCGGTGTTCTTGCCATGTTTGGTGCGGTGGGATTGTTATTCGTCTTGCCGTGGTGTGACACGCACCCTGTGCGCTCTGCCCGTTATCGCCCGCTTTACAAAGCCGCGCTTTTATTCTTCGTCGCGATTGTTTTATTGTTGGGTTATGTTGGCGCGATGCCGGCTGAAGGCATTTGGCCGTGGATTGGTTTGGCGGCCACCGGATACTACATGGCGTTTTTCTTGGTGATTTTGCCAATCTTATCCAAACATGAAAAAGCCTTGCCATTACCCGCCAGCATTGCGCAAGCTGTGTTGGACGAACAAGCTGCAAAAGCGGCAAAGCTTGCGAAAAAAGGTGCTTAAGATGATGATGTCTCATTTCAAAAAAGTCGCTCTGACCGCTTTGGCTTTATGCATGATCGGCGCACCCGTTCATGCGGCTGAAGGTCACAAATATCCGCTGCCTGATATGGATTGGTCGTTCGAAGGGCCGTTCGGTACCTATGATAAGGCGGCGTTGCAACGCGGATTTTTGGTGTATAAGCAAGTGTGCTCTGCCTGCCATGGCATGAAAAAACTCTATTACCGCCACCTTGAAGCGTTGGGATATTCCGAGGCGCAGATTAAAACGATTGCCGCCGAATATACCGTCATGGACGGCCCGAACGATGAGGGTGAGATGTTTGAGCGTCCGGCGCGCCCATCGGATAAATTCAAATTGCCTTATGCCAATGACAAGGCGGCGATGTATGCCAATGGCGGTGCGTTGCCACCCGATATGTCGTTAATTGTCAAGGCGCGCGAAGGCGGTGCCGATTACGTGTATGGTGTTTTGGTTGGTTACACAAACCCACCCGAAGGTGTGGTGTTGGGGAATAATCAACATTATAATAAATTCAAATCTGGCAACATCATCGCGATGGCAAATCCGTTAAATGATGGGCAAGTGACATATGAAGACGGCACGCCACAAACCGCGGATCAATATGCCAAAGACGTGACCCATTTCTTGGCGTGGGCGGCAGAGCCGGAGATGGAGCAACGCAAACAAATGGGCGTGAAGGTTTTGATTTTTCTCGCGGTGTTTGCCATGATCATGTATGCTGTGAAACGTAAAATCTGGGAAGACGTGCACTAATGGCAAAAAAACAAGACGATTTGCGGACAATTTTGATCAAGGCAAAGTTTTACCGTACTTTTGCCCTGGTCTTTATCACGCTTGGCATTTTCATTTTTTGTTTTCTTTATATCAGCAATATCGAAGGGCGTTTGTTTGACGCTTTGCGTGACCCGTTCACCATTACCGTTTTTCTTGTTCCCTTTATTCCGGCCGCATTTTTGTCATGGATGGCGGATCGTTTGGAACAAAAATATCATACGCTCTCTCAAAAGAAATAAGTATGAAAGACACCTGTCGCGAGGTTTTGGATTTTTGGTTTGTACAATCCGCCCCGGCGCAATGGTTTCAAAAAAACACGCTTTTTGATGATTTGATTACTGATCAATTCTTGGATGTCTATAAACTCGCACGGGACGGGCTTTGTGACTCATGGGCGCAAGATGTTGATGGCGCGCTTGCGTTGATTTTGGTGTTGGATCAATTTCCGCGTAATATGTTTCGGGATCAGCCAGAATCATATGCCACCGACGCCAAGGCCTTGAGTGTTGCAAAGCAAGCGATTGAAAAGGGTTTCGATCACATTGTGCCGGCCATGCGGCGGCGTTTTTTCTATCTTCCCTTTGAGCATTCGGAAAATTTGGAAGATCAAAAAACATGTGTTGCGTTGTTCGAGGCGATGAAAGACGAAGATCCGCTGGGTTATGATTACGCGCTAAGACATCTCAAAGTGATTGAAAAATTTGGCCGTTTTCCGCATCGCAATAATATTTTACGGCGTACAAGTTCGGTCGCGGAATTAGATTATCTTTCACAAGAAGGTGCAGGGTTTTGATCCGGATATTTTTGTGATATCTTCTTAAAATGATCCCAAGTGTCCTTCTTTTGCATGTCATTGGCGGCGTGTGTCTTTTACTTTTTGGCTTACATATGGTGCGCGGTGGTGTAACCCGCGCTTTTGGGGCTGAGTTACGCCAATTTGTTGAAAAAACAACCAGCAACCGCATCAAGGCATTTTTCTCCGGTATTTTTGTGACGGCGCTTTTGCAAAGCTCAACAGCCGTGACAATGATTATATCAAGTTTTGCAGGTCAAGGTTTGATCGCAACCACGGCCGCCTTGGCCGTGATTTTGGGCGCCGATGTTGGCACAACACTCGTCGCGCAAGTTCTGACGTTTGATTTAAGTTGGTTGTCGCCGGTGATGATTGCGGTTGGATATTTTTCTTATGTCGGGCGTGATCAGTCCAGCATCTGGCGGCAATTTGGGCGTGTGCTGATTGGTTTTGGTTTGATCATGTTGGCGTTGAGTGTCATCAAGACATCGGCCGTGCCGCTCAAAGAATCCGAAACTTTGCCCTTAATTCTTAAGCCTCTCACAGATGATCCCGTTTTTGCAATTTTGGTTTCTGCGCTTATGACGTGGTTGTTTCATTCCACTTTGGCGGTGGTCTTGTTGTTAATGAGTATGGTGCATGCGGATGTGATCTCTCTGCCTTTGGCGGTGGTCATGGTTTTGGGGGCAAATATTGGCGGTGTTATTGGCCCTTTGATCGCCAGTTTAAAAGACAAGCCCGAGGCAATACGCATTCCTTGCGGGAATTTGATCATGCGCCTTGTTGGTGTTGTTCTTGTGATTGGGTTTGTGGATGAGATTCTTGGTTATCTTAAGTTTCTAACGCCAGACCCTATTCGCAGTGTTGTCAATTTTCACATGTTTTTTAATATCGGCCTTGCTCTTTTATTCCTGCCGCTTTTGACATTGGTCACAAAGATTGTCACCTATGCGATCCCTGA
>JAIXWE010000111.1 GCA_027482195.1 Alphaproteobacteria bacterium
GATGTGTGATGATCCGAATGGCAATTACTGGCAGGTGACAGGGAATTTTGTCCGCCGTTATACGCCAAGTGCCTTCGGTGCGGGCAGCGTAACGGAATGGAGCAGTACACTTTGGACGGGTGGTGAGTTGCCGCGCACCGTGTTCTGGGATGATTTTACTGGGCATATTTATTTCACGCTGGGCATGGCCAAGCGCGTCATCAAATGGCACCCCGAAAACGGCTATGTCGCGCATGTCGATGGTGTCGCTATTCCAGCAGGCTTTGGCTATCAATCCGATTCCAACCTGCCCATTAACGGCAAATTCTGGTCGGCAGCCAGCTTTGATGCAACGCTCGTTGATCTCGTTGCCATGCGGCTGGAGCGGTCAATTGATCTCATTCCGTTTCGCCCCAGCAGCACCACGCATTTTGGCGGTGCGTATGAGAAATTCACCCATTCCGCCGTGATCATGACCAATGACGGGCAGATTAAATACCCGCTGGGACGCTACGGCAATGATGCGGTGCCTTTATCGGGCGTGCTCTCGGATATCTGTCAAAAAGCAGGATTGGCACCCACCAACCTGATTACGGGCGCTGTTAGCCAGTCCTTGCGGGGTTATGTGGTGAGCCGCCGTATGGCTGCCCGTGAAGCGCTGGAGCCACTGCTTGGTGCCTATTTCATCGATGCGGTGGAAACCGATGGGGTTTTGCGATTTGTGCCGCGCGGGGGTGCAGCGATTGCCAGCATTGCGTATGATGATTTGGGGGCAAGCGATAACGGGCAAGACGAACCGCTTCGTTTATCCGAAAGCCGCGTGCAGGATGTGGAACTACCGCAGCGTCTTGATATTGTGCATGTCGATCCAACCCGTGATCATCAGCCCAATACCCAACATGCCTCGCGTATCAATGATGCAATTATCACCCGTGAAAAACAGACACGGGAAATCTCCATCTCGCTCACGCCTGATGAAGCCAAACAAATCGCCGAGCGCACGCTTTATAACGCCTGGGTGGAGCGTAACCAGTATAAGTTCTCGCTGCCGCCCAAATGGCTGCGCCTTGATCCAACCGATATCATCACCCTGAACACGGAAGACGCCACGCTCAAAGTCCGCCTGAACAGGGTGGATTTTGGCGGGAATAATGTCCTCTCGGTTGAAGCGGTGGCGGAGGATGAGATTGTGTATCTTTCCACCGCCGCTGGTGCCGGTGGTGGCCTGTCAGTTCTGCCGATTGCGATTACCGGCCCAACGCCGCTGTTCCTCATGGATCTGCCGATGCTGCGTTATGAAGATGATACGCTGGGCATTTATTACGCCTTTGGCTTTCGGGATAATACCGTATCGGGCGCCTCCATGTACCGCTCGCCTGATGAGCTGGCGTGGGAGGTGCTTGGCACAGGCAATGACGGCCCAACTTTTGGCTGGGCAGCTACAGTCTTACCAAATGTCACAAGTGCCTGGGCGTGGGATAACACCAGCAAAGTACAAATTGCACTGACCCAAGGCACGCTGGATAGCAAAACCGCGCTGGAGGTTTTGAACTGGGCGAATATCGCGCTTTTGGGTGATGAGATTATCCAGTGGCGCAATGCGACTGTGCTGGCCAGCGGCCTTTATGAATTATCAGGTCTCTTGCGCGGGCGGCGCGGTACAGAATGGGCGATGGGCAGCCATGTAATCGGCGAGCGGTTTATCCTACTCTCTGATGATGGGGTTTATCGTGCGCCGCTGCCGATGACCGAAGTAGAGCGCACGGCCTATTACAAAGGGATCGCCGATGGCGGGAATTGGGATGATGCGCCGTCCAATATCCTAGTCTTCAAAGGCAATAGTCTGCGGTGTTTTACGCCTGTGCAGGTGAAAGGTGCGCGCGATGGGGCTGGCAATCTCACCATCAATTGGAAACGCCGCACGCGCTGGTACGGTGAATGGCAAGATGGTGTGGATGCGCCGCTTTTTGAAGCCAGCGAAAATTACCAGATTGATATTCTCGCTGGCACCACCATCAAGCGGACGATTACAACGACCACGCCAACCGCCGCCTATAGTGCCGCTGATCAGGTGGCGGATTTTGGCGCAGTGCAAGGGGTGGTGAATATCGCTGTCTATCAAATGAATGCAGTTATCGGGCGTGGGCGCAGCGCACAGGCCGCTTTGTAAGGAACGATCATGACCACAACACCAAATCTTCTGATTGATCATATCGCCGCCAATCAGGCGCAAAAGGAAGTCACGGCTAATGCCGCTTTCGATGCGCTGGATAAAGCCTTATGCCAGCAAACGAGCATTGCGCTCGCTGATGCCAACCTCACCGTGACCGATACGCAAATGCTGGGTGCAATGGTGCTGCGCTTTACAGGTGCTTTAACGGCTGTCCGTACCATCACTATTCCCACTCGTAATAAGCTGATTGTAATCGAAAATGCCACGACTGGAGGTTTTGCGCTGGCGGTTAAAACTCCTGCGGGCGTTGCGATTAACTTTAATGTCGGAGATCGCAAGCTGCTCTATTGCGACGGCACAACCTTGCAAATTGTATCAGAGGCAGCGGCGGCATCGAGCATCCCATACGATATTGGGGGGACGCTCGGCGGTATTCCAACCGGCGGCTCTATCATCCTGCGTTATCCGCTGCCCCGCGCGGTAAGGTTTCCAGTTGCACTCGCTGGTAGTCAGGGCGTAGCGGGCACTGCTTCAGGCGCCACAGCTACATTTTCTATCCGTAAAAACGGCACACAATTCGCCACCATGCAATTTGCGGCGGGCATCAGCACAGCCACATTCACGGCAGCCACCGCCACTGATTTTGCGGCGGGTGATGTGCTGACCATTCTTGCGCCCAACCCAGCTGATAGCACGCTGGCCGATATCGGCTTTTCACTGGCCGCAAGCAGACTTTAAGGAGGACATCATGGCTTTACGCTTTATCGACGGGTTTGAGCATTACACCATCCCCGCTGACCTTTCACAAAAATGGACAAGCTATAATCAGTCCACCACATCCACACCCTTTGGCAGCACCACAGGACGGCGGGCGGATTCAAATGCGCTGCGCATTCGCAATAATCAGGACTGGGTATCCATTACGCTGGATAACCAAAGCACATGGTTTGTAGGTTTTGCCATGTATTTGTTCGGCAATGAAACAGGGGATGTGGTGCGGTTTTTTGATAATGACAATGCCACGCAATGTTATGTGAGCGTCACATCGGGCGGTATTATCCAGCTTTATCGCGGCACCACGCTGCTGGCTTCCAGCAGTAATGCCATCCCGAATGGTAGCTGGAATTTTATAGAAATCCGTCTCAGCATCGCCAATTCTGGCGGGGTGTTCGAAGTGCGGGTGAATGAACAGGTTTGGGTGTCCTTCACAGGCGATACCCAACAATCCACCACGCTCTCGACCGCCAACCGCATCATCTTGTATGGGCGGGATGTGCATGTGGCCTATGATGATTTGTATATCTGCGATGGCACAGGCAGCACCAATAACACCTATCTTGGCGATGTGCGCATTGACACGGTGCGCCCGAACGCCCCAGGGGCGAGTGCTAATTTCAGCCGTCAGGGCGGTGCCGCCAATTGGGAGAATGTGGATGACACATTAACCGATGCTGATAGCAGTTATAATTTCAGCAATACGGTGGGGCATAAAGACTGTTTTGATTGCGCCAACCTGCCCAGCATCGCGGGCACAATTTTTGGCGTGCAGGTGTCACTCGCCGCCCGTAAGGATGATGCGGGATCCCGCACGCTGCGTGCCTTAACCCGCGTTGCCAGCACGGATTATGAAGGCGGCGATCTGGCACCTGGCACGGATTACCGTTTCTTTCGCCAGATCTGGGAACAAAACCCCAATACCGCCGCCGCCTGGACAGAAACCCAGATTAACGCCGCTGAATTCGGCTATAAGGTGCAAGCCTAATGCCCAAGCTCTATCTTTCCAAAACAGGCAGCGGTTACACACCCGCAACCATTCGTGGCACTTGGGATAAAACATCTGATCATGTTGTGCGCGGCATGCACACAGTGCAGGATCTGCCAGGGCTGGGTGCACCGATTGCTGTATCATCGGTTGAGACCTCGGCGACGACAGATTACGAGAATTTACTCCTGCGCGGGGTGTCCGCACCGCTTGCGGCTGATCATAATTTCGCAGGTACATTGAACTTGATGCTGGGGGCCCAGGAATCGGCAACGGATGCCGATATGGCGTATTTTATTCATGTGTTTGTCACACAAGGCGATACCGATAATCTGCGCGGCACGCTGCTTGCCAATTATGCGGATCCAATCACGAATGAGTGGAGCACCACAGCTGGTGGCCGTGCGCTGTCATCCACCCGCACGCTCACGTCTGTATCGTCCTTGGCGGGGGATCGCATCGTTGTAGAAATCGGCTACCGCGCTCGCAATACCGTTAGCTCCAGCCGCACGGGCACGCTCTGGCATGGCGGTAATGGTGCTGATTTAACTGCTGGGGGCAATCCCGCAACCGGCATCGGGTTTCTGGATTTTTCTGATGCTTTTACGCTGGTGAATAATCCCACCGCACGGCTAAGCCAGCTTGTGGTTGAAAGCCTGCGCAGGCCAACTGCACCCAACGCGCTGGTCACACAAATGCCGGTGGAAGTTGTGCGCCGTCCCACTGCCGCCAATCTACGCCTAAGTCAAATGGCGGTGGAGGTCATTCGCCGTAACGGCACACCGCAGGCAAGCGGCAGCCAGGGCGGCATGCTGATCATCGTCGCTGGATAGAGGAATTCATGAACCCCAAGAATTTTCAGCCTGCTTTCACAGAGCGGGAACAGGAGAACACGCCCATGACCGAGCCAGAATATTTCCGCGCCATCGGCAGGCTGGAGGCACAGGTGCAAGCCTTAACCAATGCCATCACCGAGATGAAAACCAAGGTCGACAGCATGGACACCAAGCTCGCGGATCTTGACCGCATGGCGCATCGCTGGAAGGGCGGCTTTGCGGTGGTGCTGGTGCTGGGCGCGATGATCGGCGTGATTTTGGATCAGATCACACGCCTTTTCATCATTCGCCCCTGATTTTTAACCCAAAAAGGAGAAGACCATGACGACCACACAAACTGGCCGCACACCGCGCGGCATTCGTAATCACAACCCTGGCAATATCCGCCGCAGCTCTGACCCATGGCAGGGCTTGGCCGAACGCCAAAGTGATGTTGAATTTTTTACATTCAAATCGCCCATCTATGGCATTCGTGCGTTAGCGCGTACGCTCATTACCTATCAGGACAAACATGGCCTTCGTACCATTCGGCAGATTATCGGGCGCTGGGCGCCGCCTGTTGAGAACAATACCAACGCTTATGTGCGGGCGGTGGCAGAAGCAACGGATCTGGATGCGGATCAGATGCTTGATCTGCATAACTTTGATTTTCTCTTTCCGCTCACCAAAGCCATTATCAAACACGAGAACGGTCAGCAGCCTTATACCGATGCACAAATCACCAAGGCGCTGGTGTTAGCGGGCGTTGAGCCAGAAGCACCAAGCATCCAAAAAACCCGCACCGTCAAGGGCGGACAGGCAGCCACAGCCGCTACGGCAGGGGTGGGTGTGATTGAGGTGGTTCAGCAGACCATTGATCCCGCCCGTGATGCCTTAATTGGGTTGGTGCCATATCTGGAAGTTGCCAAATGGCTGCTGCTGGTTATCACGCTTGTCGGTATTGGCGTGATGCTGTGGGCGCGGATTGATGATCACCGCAAAGGCCTACGCTGATGTGGCTCATCATCAAAAGCTGGCTGTCCAGCAATTTACTGCGCCTCATCGGTTGGGGCGTGGCGGGACTTTCTGTTTTAACCGTCTTGCTTGGCGCACGGCAGGCTGGCCGCAACGCAGAACGCGTCGATCAACTCAAACACATATTGGAGGTAAAAGATGCCCAACTTCGTGCCACGCTGGATGCTCCTCGCACTCGCGGCGAGCTTGTTGACCGCCTGCGCAGGGGTAAATTCTAACCACACAACAGCCTGCCCACCGATCAAGGAATACAGCCGCGAGTTCCAGCGCAAGCTGGCGGATGAGATTGAGGCTGCACCCGCTAATGCGGCCTTTCCGGTTGCAATTCAGGACTATGGATTGCTTCGTATGCAAATTAAAAAAAGCTGCAAATAATTGCGCAGAAACACTTGCCGTTTCTTCCTTTTTCCGTTATTTTCTCATAGAAAACGCAGAGAGGTTTGTATGTCGATTGCACAAAAAGAAGATATCATCACCATCAAGGATGTTGCTGATTATCTGAAATTAAATGAAAAAACAGCATACAGGCTTGCCTCTGAAAATAAGATTCCTGGCTTTAAGGTGGGTGGAGCTTGGCGTTTTCGTCGGCGCGATATTGATACATGGATAGAACAACAAAGCCTAAATGGTGGTCATCTTGTCGATTTTGCAACTTTGCCCCGTTCAACAATTCATCCGATTGTCAACTCATATAAAAAAATTGAAAATATAACTATCAAAAAACATAAGGTGGTTTCACTTTTTTCAGGCTGTGGCGGGATGGATTTAGGCTTCAGGGGTGATTTTGAAATTTTTGGAAGAGAATACGATGCCCTTCCTTTCGAGATAGTTTGGGCAAATGACATTAATGCAGCCGCTTGTAGAACGTACAAGAAGAATTTAGGTCACGATATTATTTGCGGCGATATTTGGGAAGCTCTCAAAACACTTCCGAAGCGCACTGATGTCCTGATTGGTGGATTCCCTTGCCAAGATATATCTGTAAATGGTAAGGGGGCTGGTGTTGAAGGTTTGCGAAGTGGTTTGTACCGTGCAATGGTTGAAGCGATTCGCCAAACCAAGCCCAAAATATTTGTGGCAGAGAACGTGAAAGGCCTCCTTATGCGCCACAACAAGGAATCTCTTGAGCGTGTTATCAATGATTTTGAGAGTCTTGGCTATAATATTTCATATCAGTTGTATCATGCCGCTGATTATGGTGTTCCTCAGTCCCGTGAAAGAGTTTTTATTGTGGGAACAGCTAAGAAATACAACTTTTCCTCCCCTGCACCTGAAAGAGATAATCGTACATGGATAACCGCTAGAGAAGCTATTTCTGATCTTGAGAGAATGAAAGAAGACCCAGAATTCAGTCATATTTGGAGCAAAGCTGCAAAAAGCGGCGAACAAGGAAATAGAAAATTGATAGCCGAACGTCCCGGCTATACTATTAGAGCGGAATGTCACGGGAATATTCAATTTCATTACAAACTAAAACGCCGTATATCCATGCGTGAAGCGGCGCGTTTTCAATCCTTTCCTGATGATTTTTTATTTGACGCCAAATTGCGTGAAACAGAACGTCAGATCGGAAATGCTGTGCCTCCGATTCTCGCATGGCATATAGCGAAAGCAGTGGCGGATGCTCTTGGCGAAGGTTAGTACTAGTAAACACTCGCTGTAGACACAAATCCATTGCTGTTCTAGAATTGCTGCATCGATTTCAAAAGTTGAGAGCAGTATTTGGAACAGCAAGAATTTGAAAATATCCTGAACGAGGCAGCACTTCGCTTAACAGCTGAAGCGCGAGTTGCTACTTTTTCGCAATCTAAGATTTTTGAGAACCGAGTTCGCCAGATTCTTCAAGAAGTATTAAGCGATCAACAAATTGCAATCGACTTTGAGCCTCATCCTTATGGTTTTCCTGATATTGCCATGGGGGAATATGGTGTTGAGGTCAAATTTACTACTAACGACACTTGGCGAAGTGTAGCGAATAGTGTTTTTGAAGGCTTGCGCGTAAAGGGGGTTAATTACATATATGTAATTTTTGGTAAAATGGGTGGCGATCCCGAAGTTAAATGGGGGAAATACGAAGATTGCGTGATGCATGTCAGAACATCTCATGTCCCTCGGTTTGAAGTCGAAATTGGTGCAAAACAATCTCTATTCAGTAAGATGGGAGTAGCATACGAGGAATTTAAAGAAGCTGACCCTGAAGAAAAAATGAGGTATGTGCGCAAATATGCGCGAGGTCGATTAAAACAAGGCGAGAGACTTTGGTGGCTTGAAGACGAATCTGATCAACAGCATACGTTGCCGATGCAAGCACGTCTGTATATTCACCTTGAGCAGAAGGAAAAAAGGAAGCTTCGTGCCGAAGCAGCCTTGTTGTGCCCACAGATTGTTAAGTCTTCAAGATCAAAGAATAAATATGACGATGTTGTGCTGTATATTCTGACATATCATGGAGTTTTGTGTTCTCAGGCGCGAGATCTTTTCTCTGCAGGTAGCGTAGCTTTAAGAGCAGATGGAACGAGGGGTGGAAATTATATTCTCCGTGCTCTCAAAGATATCGAAGGTGAGATGAAGCAGGCTGCACAAAAATTGGATGACAAGCTATTCATTGAGTACTGGGGTGAAAGTTGTGTTCCGGATGAGCGAATTTCTAAGTGGCTTAAAAAGGCGGATGTCTATGCAGATAGCTGGGCTCCGTCAAAAGAATTATTTCAGGAAGATTAACCCCACCCTCGAATAATCCAGCTCATATTTTTTTGAGTTATCATTTCATATAAAAAAGACTATAATTTCAGTGACCTTACCTCAGAAGGGTGGGGCCGAGCTGTAGTAGGCTCGCCAGATACGTTAGGCAAAACGAAATTTGTCGCTTCTCGGCTTATGGCCGGGGGGCGACGGCGTATGTCCAAGGCCCCGGCCTAAAGGTCGTCGCGGCTGTCTATCTGGCGGTCTACTAACCTCCGGCCACCATGCCTTTGCGGGCATGGTGGTTTTTAATTGGAGCAACGCCAGAGATGATCAAGAAAAAGAATAGCAAGAGAAGCGGGGATATTGATATCCAAATCGGGAATATCCTTCGTGCTGCTCGAAGAGCACAGGGTTTAAGTCAGCAAGATTTAGCAGAAAAAATAAATCGTACATTTCAGCAATTGCAAAAATATGAGCGCGGAGTTAACCGAATATCTGCGTCTGTTCTTTATGAGCTGGCAGTCATCCTCAATATTCCTTATGAGATTTTTTTTAAAGGATATCCGCATCCAAACGCATCTTCTTTTAGGCATGATCTGGCAAATGATGAGATCGAGCTTTTACGTTTGTATCGAAACTCTTCCCCAAGATTACAGAAGATTATCATCAAGCTTTTAACAATAAAGTTGGAAGAAA
>JAIXWE010000066.1 GCA_027482195.1 Alphaproteobacteria bacterium
GCGACATTGAATACAGCAACACGAAAAAAGTCAAAAGAATGCCCATCAAATCATTGAACGATAAAAGCCAAATTTTTCGTGAGTTTGAAGGGGCTTCAATCACCGGAATAGGATAAGAAACGGGCGCGTTCAAAGCCGTGCTGGATTGTAGAACCGGCTCTTCCACATTCATTTTATAATTTTCGGAGACATGATCACTCATGTTGAGCCCGCCTTTGCAACAGGGGCATAAGGGACAAAAGGACGAAAGAGCAATTGAATTTTTGCCGCGTCACCTTGTTGAAGGCCGATTGTGATCCGCCCTTGGGGCACAGCATAATCTTCCAATTTTTTTGCCCACGCACTTAATTGCGCCAAACGCGCGGCGCGATCTTTTGCTGATAAGCTGGCGGGGTCTTTATCGGTGTACATCCAAATTTCCATCTGAAGCGGTTGGCCTTTCGATGGCGAAAGCAACGCGCCCAACCCCGCATCTTGTTTTGGTGAGGCCGTTTCCGATGTTTGCGGTTGGGTGAGAACATTGTTGAAATGATCTTGCGTCATCTCAATACTCAAAATGCCGCGATCGGGAATGCGTTGAATCTCCGCCCCCGGAATGCGCGCACGAAACATCGCTTCAAGCTGTTCCAACTCCTGCCCCGTACCGCTTCCCTGATCGGGTGTGCTCATGGGGCTTGGGCCAAGATTGTCGCGAAAAACACGCCCGGAAAAAGTTTGATCAATGCTTTGCAACACTTCCTGAACTTTGTCATTGCGGTATGTGGCGTGGGAAACAATCACAATAAAAAACGCCAACAGCATAATAAACAAGCATAGCAACAGCGTCAGGGTTGAGATTTCCTGAGCAGGATCAGAGGATGATTTTAAAAAATTGCGCCGTGCGTAAAACATGCATTTATCTTAGCATAAACACATCCGTCAAAACAGATCCGCAAGCAATTTATCGATATCTTCTTGGGATACGGATTTATCCGGCAATTGTGGGCCATTCATTAAACGCGCATCCCCTTGGCGGCGGTCTTCATCTTGGCCCATGGGAAGGCCGGGAATTTTATCTTCTAAAATCCCCATCAAATCGGAGACCTTGCCTTCGATCACTTTCAAACTTTTGACAACTTTGGTAATGCGCTGGCCCGTAATATCTTGAAACGAACACGCTTCAAGAATTTTGGTCACCTCGGCCATTAAAAATTCTTTGTGATGCGGGTCCATCTTCTCGGATTCAGCTTGAATCGCATCACAGGAATCCATGATCGTGCTGGTGGCCACTTCCGTTGCGGCCACAACCGCATCCAATTCATCGGTGGCGGAGGGAATATGTTTGCCGGAAATTTCGGTGAAGTTTGTGCGGCCAATATCTTGGCGCGTTTCTTCAATTAAATCATGCAACGCTTTTAATTCGCGGTATAAATTCTCACGGGATAATTCCTCAGAGGAGCGCACGCGCTCAATGACTGAGGCCACAATTTCAACCACTTTTTCGCGACCGATACCGTTTTTTTGATCTCCTGACATGTCTCTCTCCCCCGGTTCTTTGATGTTAAAATTCACCAAGAACGGCTGTCATTTTTTGTTTCAAGGTTTCGGCATTAAACGGCTTGACGATATAATTACTCACCCCTGCTTGTTTGGCGGCGATGACATTTTCGGTTTTGCTTTCGGCGGTGACCATGATGAAAGGCACGTTGTCATTATTTCCGCGCACATGTTTCAAAAGATCCAAACCCGACATCGGCTCCATGTTCCAATCAGAAATGATCAATCCATATTTTTTTTGCTTGATCATTTCAATCGCCATGCCGCCATCGGTGGCTTCATCAACATTTCCAAAGCCCAATTGCTTTAAAAGATTGCCGATAATGCGCAACATGGTTTTGTAATCATCAACAATCAACACATTCATTTCTTTATCAACAGCCATGAGACAACCTCGGAATTTAAAAATAAGCTTTGGGACCGGACAATGCCCGGACTTTATTATGACCCTAGAAAGATTAATAAATTACTGCGCTGATGGCGAGGCCGGCGTGCCTGAAGACAACGGCATGTCGGTTTCTTTTGGAAGCTGGCGTTGTTCTGCTAAAAAAAGCGTTAAACTGCGTGCGCGTTCGGGGTCCATTTGCGCAATGATCGGGGCTGATTTCCGCTCCGACATATTCGACACCACGCTCAACAGAATATCCATATCAAGTGTGTTAAAAATACGTGCCGCGTCTTTCGGCTTCATACCTTCATAAATTTTTACAAGACGTTGGGTGCTGGCCGCCTCTTCCGTCGATTGTTTTTTGAGAAGGCCTTGAATTTCATCGCGCAAACCCGTGAGCTCTTTGACCTTTTGATCCATCTCTTTTGTTGCAGCCGTCAACAGCGCTTCGCGCTTGGCCAATTCTTGTTCCTTGGTTTCAATCATCTGGCGACGCGCTTGAAGATCTTTGTAAACATCTTCCCGCAAGGCGGAGTTATCAATATCCGTATCGGATGCATCGGGAAGAATTTTTTCCGTAGTTTCTTTTTTCTCATCCGCCGGAGATGCTGGCGCAGACGGTGAAGCCGATTCCAACTTCTCCTCAATGGGTGGTTTTGCATCGGCGACCACTGGGGCGGGCGTTGATTCTTGCGCCGCTTTTGAATCATCCTTCTTTGTCTCAGCCGCAATAGCCGCGTTTGATAACGCGCGATACTCACTGGCCGCATCACCGACACGCACGATAAATGCAAGTGTGGCAACGATAACAAGCAACGGCAACAAACGAAAACGGGTGCGAAAATCGTGGATCAATTTTTTAAAATTTTTCATGGCTCACCTGTGCGTTTGCGGCGCAATGCTGCGGCCAAATCACGCTCGGCTTCGGTTTCAAAATCATCATCGTCTTTCATAAATTCGGGATCACGGATTGCAAAACTTGGCATATCGGCACGCGCGGCGCGTAACGGTTCGGGTTTTTCCGCCGGGGTCGGTACATCGCCGGGATAAACCAAATTCACCGCACGTTGCGAAATATCATCGGCGAGTGAGCGATTGCGCGTGGCTAAATTTTCAAGACGTGATGCAAGGTTATTTCCGGCCTCGGTAATAATTGTCAATTCATCCGCCAATGCGCGCCCCTTTGTGATGCTGGTGCGCAACTCGTCGCCCATGGTGCGCGAAACCTCATCCAACGTGCTCACCCCTTCTTGCGCGCGGGTGATTTGCATGGATAATTCGCGAATAAGACGCTCCATATCCTGGCGGTTTGAGCGAAATTGATTGAGATGGCGCGTCAAGCGCACCGCATAAAAAATGGTCGCCGCAAGTAAAACAAGAATAACAATATCAAGAAGAAAACCTAGTGCCATCAACGCCCCATTCTCTTAAGATTCGCCTTCGGGCGGAATATAACGCTCAATCTTCACGGCGATATACCCTTCCTTTTGACCAAGGGGGCCAAGATACATCGGGAAATCACCGCAGCGCATTTCCACCTGATCGGTTGGTTTGGTGTTGAACATCACCACCGTCCCTTTTTGCCAACTGAGCATCTCGCGCAGCATGACGGTTTTTTCGCCCAAGATCGCCTGAAGCTCGACATCCGTTTGATAAAGTTCATTGGTCAAGTGTGTTTCCCAAATCGAGTCACGGCCGAATTTTTCACCCATGAACATTTGCAACAACAATTCACGAATGGGTTCCAACGTGGCATAGGGAATAAGAATCTCAATACGTCCGCCGCGATCGCCCATATCAACACGCATGCGCACCAAAACGCACGCATTCCCCGCTTGGGTCAATGCCGCAAAACGCGGATTGGTTTCCATGCGATCAAGGGTGAAAGACACGGGCGATAACGGGTCAAACGCCGTTGACATGTCCGACAAGGTCACATTCAACATACGCTCCACAAGGCGTGTTTCAATCGTGGTGTAAGGGCGGCCTTCGACGCGAATACTGGGTGTCCCTTTGCGTCCGCCCAACAAGACATCGACGACGGAATAAATCAATGACGAGTCAACAACAATCAATCCGTTATTGTCCCACTCTTCCGCCTTAAAAATCGACAACATCGCGGGAAGCGGAATGGAGTTCAGGTAATCACCAAAACGCACGGTGGAAATTTGATCCAACGACACCTCAACATTATCCGATGTCAAATTGCGCAGCGACGTTGTCATCAACCGCACAAGGCGATCAAAAACAATATCCAACATCGGAAGACGTTCATAGTTCACAAGGGCGGCATTCACCAGCGCCATGACGCCCGACGCTTCCGACCCCGCCCCGTCGCCATCAAATCCTAAAAGCGAGTCAATTTCCGCTTGGTTTAAAATGCGCCCACTGACGGCCTCCGCATCACCGGAATCCACGCCCATGGCGGCGGCCATATCATCGGAAGCCGGAGACTCCGAAGCCGCACCCTCACCTTCGCTGGCCATGGCTTCCCATTCCTGCATCATGCGGCGTTCTTCTTCGGACATTTTTTCCGCGTCTTGTGTTGTGACGTCAGCCATTTGTCAGAAAAAACCTTTCAAGTCCCGTAATTATAATTTTATAAGTGCTCAAATCCCCCTTTGCAGGAAACAGGCCAAACACTCTTTTATCACTTTATTATTGTATCAGAATTTCCTGAAAAAGGACATCTTTGACCTTCACCGGTGCGGCGGCCGCATTAACCCGGTTCAGCAACTCAATCTGAAGCCGGTAAATCCCCTTTGACCCGCGCAGATCTTGAATCCGAAGCTCCCGCAAATATGTTTGAAACTGATCCACGACACGGGGAAGAATTTTTTCAACCGCGGCCTGATCGGCGGCCGATGCCAATTCCAACTGAACCGCCAGACGCAAGTAACGCTGTGGCCCGCCATCATCCGTATTCAAATTCACAATCAAATCGGGAATTTTTAAAAACGCGACCTCAATGGGTTTGCCGTCTTTGTCAACTTTTGGCTCATCTTTTGCGGCTTCTTCGGATTTTTCTTCGCCCTCGGCTGTGGCGGCTTCACCCTCTTCGGCCGCAGGGGTTTTACCCAAAACCCCGTCCAGCATGCCGGTAAAATAAGCCCCCGCACCGCCGCCACCCAAAAGCAAAAGCGGAATCAAAATCATGGCAATCAGTTTGCCTTTGCCTTTTTTCTCACCATCATCGATGGGAGTGACATCATCACCGGATGTTTCCGCGAGATCTTTGCTTGAGGCCACCATATCAAACTCCTTTGAGAACCTAGTTTATCTTAATAAAACAAGCTGGGGAACAGCATTATGCGGCACCCAGACAATAGCATCTTGATCAAATTTTTGTCCCGCTTCCTTTGCGAAAGAAAGATCAGCACCCAAAAGAAAGAAACCTATCTCTGGTGGCCATGTCGCACTTGCGGGGCTTCCGATACAGGTTAAAAAAGGAATGGCGCGTTGTTGGATCTCTTGTGTCAATAATTCATGATTTTTTTGATTCTGTTCGTCGGAAACAATATTCCCTTGCGGATTAAAAGCGGTGATGAATGCGCCACAATCAACGCCATGGCGCGCAAATAGTTTTGTGATGCCTTCGCAAGGCTCGCCTACTTTAAATAAAATATCTGGATCAGATTTGATCAGGTAATCAGTTGACTCGTAACCTTCTAAGGCTTCGCTGGCTATATTTGTGCTGGGCATACTAAATTATTCCTGAAAATATGCGAATGACTATCTCACTTAATAATCTAATCACTTATTTCTATATAAGCAATTCCCGCGGAACTCACTTGACGGCAAAAACTGCCGAGAATGCCCCAGCCCGGCCAAATCTTCCGTCAAATAAAGCGCAAGGCGTCGCAATTACCGCGCTTTCACTTGGCACGCTCCCTGCATATCCCTGGCACAAGGGCAAAAGCCCTCATGACAAAAAGGGTAATGACAATGGAAAACAGTTTATATGTCGGCCTCTCCCGCCAAGCCGTTTTGCAACGGGCGATGACCACCATTGCGAATAACGTCGCGAATATGAGCTCGCCCGGATATCGCACGCAAAATCCTCTGTTCAAGGAATTTATTTCCGACCCCAACGGCGCAAAAGAACCGTTGTCGATGGTGTATGATTACGGTCAATACACAACCACCGCACCGGGCCCGCAAACCGCTACGGGCAACACCTATGATGTGGCCTTAAACGGCCCCGGCTTTATCGGCATCACCTTGCCCTCGGGCGATGTGCAATATACCCGTGCGGGAAATTTTACGGTCAACAATATTGGCGAACTTGTCACCCCCAATGGTTATGCGGTGGCAAGTGCGGGCGGTGCGGCCATCACCATTCCACCCGGATCGCAAGAAGTCAAAATTACCACCACCGGTGATGTGATTGCCGATGGCAACACGGTTGGCACGATTCAAGTGATGGAATTTGCAAATCTTCAAGATTTACGCCCCGAAGGGAACGGCCTTTATTCGAACCAAGGAGCCGCCCCCGCACCCGCCACACAAACAGAAGTACGCCAAGGCATGATTGAAGGATCGAACGTCAATTCAGTGGTTGAGATGACCCGCATGATCGAAGTATCCCGCGATTATCAATCAACCATGCGCATGGTGAATAACGAAGACGAACGTCAACGCAATGCCGTGCAACGCATTTTTCAAGTGACATCATAACGTAAAGAATTAAAGGAGATAGACCATGAGATCATTAGATATCGGCGCAACCGGAATGTTGGCACAACAGATGAATGTTGACGTCATTTCGAACAACATCGCCAACATGACCACCACCGGTTTTAAACGCCAGCGTGTGGAGTTTCAGGATTTGATTTACCAACATCTTGATCGCCCGGGCTCGCCGTCTTCCTCAAATGGCAACACGGTTCCATCAGGAATTTCGCTGGGTCTTGGTGTGCGCCCCGCCGCAACCTATCGCACTCACGAACAAGGTACCATTCAAATCACAGATAATGATTTGGATCTTGCGATCTCAGGTCGTGGATTTTTCCAAATCCAGCTTCCCAATGGCGATACCGCCTATACCCGTGCGGGGTCATTCCAACGCAATCAAAACGGGGAGATTGTAACACCTGAGGGTTATTTGCTTGAACCCACCATCACCATTCCTGATGACGCGATTGCGATTGAAGTGAATGGCGAAGGGGAAGTTTTGGCCACTGTGCCGGGACAAGTAACCCCTCAAAATTTGGGTCAGATTCAAACGGCCAATTTCGTGAATCCGGCCGGCTTGGAAGCCACAGGTGACAATTTATTCCTGGAAACCGAAGCATCGGGCGCGCCGACATTAAACAACCCCGGCACGGATGATTTCGGGCGTTTGCAACAAGGCATGTTGGAGCAATCGAACGTCGATGCGGTCAAGGAAATTACCATGCTGATCACCGCGCAACGGGCTTATGAGATGAATTCAAAGGTCATTTCAACCTCGGATGAGATGATGCAAGCCACGTCCCAGCTGAGATAATTCATCCTTTATTAACACTCTGAAACTGGCACAGGACTTGCAAAGTTAGGTTTACAAAAAGGGAGTAACTTATGAAACATTCACCTTCTATCTTGAACCAAATTCTGATGTCCAGTTTCAACAGTCTCGTCGTGATCGGCTTTGTTCTTGTTGGCTTGGGCCTTCTTGCCAGCAACACAGTTGATCTTGCGGCGGTGCGTGAAGGTTATGACCTTTTGAACACAAGCGCGATGTAAGAGGCTTCTATGAACCATATCATCTTCATCTCCATGAAAAGCATTTTTTTCGCACTCGTCTTCGGCTTGGGGTTGTTATTGGCAACCCAGGCGAATGCGGCCTCTTTGCGGGAATTGGCGGTTGTGAATGAAGATGTCATTCGCGTGAATGATTTATTCGATGGCGTAAACCGTAATGGCGATGCAATTATTGGCAATGCGCCCGCACCGGGTAAAGAAATTGCGGTGAATGCGCGCATGCTGAACCGTGTGGCGTTGACCTATGATGTGAATTGGTCCCCCCGAAGTGGCAACGAAACTGTCACCGTGCGTCGCGAAGCACAAATTATTGACCAAGCAATGATTGAAGAAAGCGTGCGTGGTGCGTTGGCGGAAAAAGGCTTGGCGGGTGATTACACCTTGACATTAAATGCAAGTGACATGAGCTTGGTTTTGCCGGCCGATGTTCCGCAAACGGTCAGTGTCACCGATGTAAAATACACACCAGGGCGTGAGTTGTTCAGCGCGACATTGGTGGCACCTTCCATTGATAATCCCTTAAAGACATTGGAAGTTTCTGGCCAAGTCGCGCGCAGTGTTTCCGTGCCCACACTTTCCCGCAATCTGCGCAAAGGGGAAATCATCAGTGTGAATGATATTCAATTTACCGATATACCTGAACGCCTTGTGGCACGTGATCAAATTTTGGATGCGGATCAATTGATTGGCATGACACCCGCGCGGGTTTTGGTGGCGGGAAGACCGGTGAAAGAATCCGATATCTCTGCGCCACAAATGGTGACGCGCGGTGATGAAATTACCATTCAATATAATGTGGGCGGCATGTTGCTCACCGCAAAAGGCCGCGCGATGGATAATGGTGCGAAAGGTGAATTTATCCGTATCACCAATCTTTCAAGTGCCAAACAGCTTCAAGCGGAAGTCACGGGAAGTCGTACCGTCACCGTCTATTAATTCGAACTGCGTTTAAAAAAGAAAGGAAGTGGGTTTTAACATGATGAAGAATTTCAAAAAACTGGAATACAGATTTCCTCTGCAACCGCTTGTGTTTTTGGTGCTCGCCAGCACAACCTTGACCGCCTGTTCGGCCGTTGATCGGATGAAAGCGGTGGGTGAGCCACCAACACAATCCGCAATTGTTAACCCAACCATGAAATCTGGCTATCAACCCGTAACCATGCCAATGCCGGTTCAGCCCGAAACCACGCGCCAAGCAAATTCTTTATGGACGGGTGCACAAAAAGGATTTTTCAAAGATCAACGTGCGGATGAAACCGGCGATATTCTGACTGTTGTCATTGATATTGATGACAAAGGTGAATTGCGAAATGAAACAGAACGTTCCCGCACCGCCGATGAGGCTTTGGGCACACCGAATTTGTTAGGACTTGAAGCCGATTACGCGAAAGTTTTGAACGAAGCGGTTGACCCCGCCAATTTGGCAAACGTGAATTCGGAATCAACCCATCGCGGCACGGGTGAGGTTGATCGCGAAGAGAAAATCGAACTGAAACTCGCGGCGACCATCATGCAAGTTTTGCCGAATGGCAATATGGTGATCCAAGGTTCACAAGAAGTACGGGTGAATTTTGAAAACCGTATTTTGAACCTGAAGGGAATTATTCGCCCCGAAGATATCGGTGTTGATAACTCTATCACCTACGACAAAATTGCGGAAGCGCGCATCGCTTATGGCGGCAAGGGCCAAATCACCGATGTGCAGCAACCGCGCTATGGCCAGCAAGTCTTTGACATTCTGATGCCTTTTTAATGCGAACAAAGCTGCACTTTGCTTCGCGGCCTTAAAAGTTTCTGATTTCAGATTACTGATTACCCTTTACCCACCCACCTCTATCGCCGGTTATGGTCTTCCATACCGGCGACTTTTTTTATAAAGCAAATCAAAGATTTGCTTGTGTATAAAGAATAAAAAAAGCCCAGCGCGATAATCATGATCTTTCCTGTCGGCGACTTTTTTTGTACCGTGTGTATATGACTTACTTCATCACACAAGCGACGCCCATCAATGATTCCGTTCTGCGTGCTATCGCGCACCTTCCAACAAAAAGTTTGACTGTGGTTGTTGATCCCGCTTTTATCGCGCGCTTGAATGATGAACATATCATGCGCATCGCCGTATTGTTGGCAGAAAAAAGTTATCATGAAGGCGGATGCCCCATTGGCGGTGTGGTGCGTTGCAATCAAACGGGGCATATTTTGGGCAAGGGGCACAACACCCTTGTTCAAGAAAATCATCCGTACAATCACGGTGAAACATCGGCCATGCGTGACGCGGGTCGCGTTGATTTTTTGCAAACGACCATGTTCACCACGCTTTCACCGTGTGATGTGTGTGCGACATTAATTTACATGCGCGGGTTTCCCCGTGTGGTGGTGGGGAATGTGACATCCGCGTCGGGAAATGAAGATATGTTACGCGGCAAAGGTATCACGGTTGATATTTTGGAAGACCCTATGGGCATTGAGATTTACGAACGTTACGTTCGCGAAAAACCCGATCAGGATTTAGAAGATTGGAAAGGTTTGGCGGCGGTGCGCCAAACTTAAAACTCACACTTAAAAATTAATCATCGCGGTGTGTGCGTTCCAAACGCTCATGGCGTTCTTGCGCTTCCAACGATAACGTCGCAATCGGGCGCGCGTCCAAACGTCCCACCGTAATCGGCTCCCCCGTCTCTTCGCAATAACCATACGTGCCGTCATCAATGCGCAATAATGCTTCGTTGATTTTCGTGATAAGTTTACGTTCGCGATCCCGTGTGCGCAATTCCAATGCGTGGTCGGTCTCGGCCGAAGCGCGGTCGGCGATATCAGGTTTTTGCAATTCCGTTGTTTGCAATGTCTGGATGATCGTTTCCGATGACTCGCGCAATAATTCTTCGCGCCACTTGATCAATTTCTGGCGGAAATATTCTTTCATGACCGGATTCATAAACTTTTCCTTGTCGGTCGGTTTATAATTCGGGGGCACAATGACGCTACCAGCTCTGGACATAATGCAAAATCCTTTTGTTTGTTCTTGCGAATTTATAAATAGAATCGCGGAGTTTCAAGCCACAACGGGGGATTATACACGAGTTTTGCGGCTTTGACGCGCAGATAAAGGCTTAAAAAACCTTACTTGCATCGAGCGCCATGCGCATTTTGGCGACCTCGATCTGAGCGCGAAGGTCAATCTCGTCAAGAATACCCGCCAGTTGCGGGTCGTTAATTTTCTCACGATGCGCCGCCACAACATCGGCAATATCAATCATGTTGCCGACACTTAATGTGCCCGTCAGCATGCCTAAACGAATTTTATCCAGGGCGCGTAGAATATGATCAGCGCGTTTTTTCATACGCCCGCGTGCCGCGCGTTCGGCCGGGTCGTCGGTGGTTTGCGCCGCCAACAACACATCCACCCGCGCAATTGTATTGGTGGCCGCCGCGTGTGCTGGTGCTTCCGCCTCATCTGCGCCCAACAATTCACTAAAAGAAGTACCGGATGCACCCTTGGCGCGCTCGGCTTTTTTGGTGCCGGATGTTTTCGATGTGGAATCGGGACCT
Source organism: Alphaproteobacteria bacterium (assembly GCA_027482195.1). Classification (GTDB taxonomy): domain Bacteria; phylum Pseudomonadota; class Alphaproteobacteria; order Micavibrionales; family Micavibrionaceae; genus Micavibrio_B. The sequence goes on from JAIXWE010000066.1 coordinate 11,216, forward strand.
GTGATTTTCATGATAACCCTTAAGCTTTTAAAACGAACAAATCTACGATTTGCTTCTCTTTTATTATACCAAACCCTAGCAGATTTTTCAGCCCTTTTCAGTCGGCAAATTTTGCCCATCATTTCAAATTTGTAATAAATCCAAGGGCAAAGCCCCTTTTTCACTTGGCACAATATTCGCAAGAGACGTGTGAAGGATAACGCAAAGCAAATCGCAGATTTGTTTGTATTTAAAGAAAAACAAAGCAAATCGCAGATTTGTTTGCATATAAAAATAAAAAGGTGGTTCACATGCGCCAATTATTATCAAGATCTTTACGCCCCGCCGGATGGCTTGCTTTGATCTGGGTTGGGTTTTTGTTTTGTGTGGTGATGTTCAGCCACTCGGTTCAGGCCAATGCGGCAACCACCCGCATCAAAGATATTGTCGATATCGAAGGCGTGCGCGACAACGCGTTGATCGGTTACGGTTTGGTCGTGGGGTTGAACGGTACGGGGGACAAATTGAACAACTCCCCCTTCACGCAACAATCTTTGATCGCGATGTTGGAACGGTTGGGCGTGAACGTGCGCGGACAAAATTTGAACACCGGAAACGTGGCGGCCGTGATGGTCACGGCGAACTTGCCGGCCTTTGCCAATCAAGGATCAAAAATTGATGTCACCGTCTCGACACTTGGTGATTCCAAAAGTTTGCAAGGCGGAACATTGCTTGTGACCCCTTTAAAGGGCGCGGATGGTGATGTGTATGCGGTGGCGCAAGGCCCCATTGCCATTTCGGGTTTTGCGGCCGAAGGTGCGGGGCAATCTGTCACCAAAAATATTCCAACCCGCGGCCGCGTGGCGGAAGGGGCGATTGTTGAAAAAGAAATTAATTTTGATTTGAATCAATTGCCCGAAGTGCGTCTTGCGTTGCGCAATCCTGATTTCACCACGGCGCGGCGCATTGCACGTGCCATCAATGGCTTTACCAATGCGGAATTGGCAAAGGCGATGAATGACGGCACGGTTGCCTTGCGCAAACCATCAACTTATCCAGGCTCAATTGCCGATCTGATCACCGATATTGAACAATTGCCCGTGCAACCTGACCAAGTCGCGCGCGTGGTGATTGATGAAAATTCGGGCACCATTGTCATGGGTGCGGATGTGCGTATCTCAACGGTCGCAATTGCCCAAGGGAATTTGACCATCAAAGTCACGGAAACACCGCAAGTATCACAACCCAATCCCTTCGCCGAACAAGGGGCGACGGTGGTTGTGCCGCGCACGAATATCGATGTGAATGGTGGCGATGATGCAAAACTTGCCGTCATGGAATCGGGCGTGACCTTGCAAGATATGGTGACGGGGTTAAACCGCCTTGGTGTTGGCCCGCGTGACATCATCACTATTCTCCAAGCGATTAAAGCCGCCGGCGCACTCCAAGCCGAAATTGAAACCTTATAAGGATAAGGACAAAGATGATGAGCACATCTCTTCCCTCCACTCTACCCAATATTTCTGAGACGTTGAATAACGCCAAGGCTGATATGCGTCTGAAATCCGTCAAGGATATGGCGAAGATTGAAAAAGCCGCGCAGGAGTTCGAAGCCGTGTTCATCACCGAGATGATGAAACCGATGTTTGAAACCGTGGGCGTTGATGAAATGTTTGGCGGCGGCAAAGGCGAAGAAGTGTTTCGCAGTTTCTTAACCCAAGAATACGGTAAAAAATTGGCGCAAACGGGTGGAATGGGCTTAGCCCCCTTTGTGCGCGATCAATTGATTAAATTACAAGAAGCGCGCGAAGCCCCGATCACGTCGCCCGCGCCCCAAAATGCCCCGTCATCCGTATCATCTTAAAACAAAGGCAGGTTTGTCATGCTCAACCCACCCGCATCTTCTTTATCGCTGTCTTCACCGGATAAATTATTATCAGAAGTTTATAACCTGATTGAAAATCTGAAAGATATTTACACCAAAGAAATTGCCGCGATGGATTCGCGCAATATTCAAGATTTCTTGAAATTGCAACCTTCCAAAGATCTTTACACCCGCGATTACGAATTGCGCGTAAAGGAAATCAAAGCACGAAGTAGCGCCATGAAAAATGCCGATCCCGCGTTGCGCAAAAAAGTGATTGATGCACAAATTGATATGGCGATGATGGCTGAAAACTCCATGGTGTTTTCCTTGCGCATGGCGGAAAGCATGAAACGTGTGCAACACCGTTTGATTGATGCGGCGCGTTTTGCGTTACAACAAGAAAGTACGTCTTACGCCGCATCTGGCACATTAGATACGGGTACGAAACTTCCCGCTACCGCTTTGAATGAATCCATTTAAAAAGGATCTGTTATGACCGTACCCGCAAGCCTTATCCCCGTCTCTTCCGCGCCCAAAACCCCCATTCCAATTAAGAATGATGAGAAAGATTATGCGGCCTCAAACGGGTCTGGAAAATCGGAAGACATTTTGGATAAAGATGTTGAAAATGATTTCAACAACTGGCTTGCGATTTTGGTCAATCAACCTCTTTTAAATGATCAAAGCTGGAACGCTTTGTCCCGTTCACCGGCTCTTACTGAGAATATATCGCAAGCAATTCCACAAATTAATTCTGCGCCCGCGCCAACGGTGGTTCTGACACCGCAAACACTCAACACAACAGTCGCGCCAACTTCAACCCCCGCACCAAGCGCGAATGTGACTCCGCCGTCAACCGTGATGCCGGAGATTGTTGCAAGCTTGACCGTCGGCACACCGCAACCCCTCTCCACGCAATCTGAAACAGATCCGCGCATTATCGCGATGGGTCTGACACCTCAAGAAATTGCGCAATTTAAAGATCAACTCACCCAAGCGGTGCAGACGGCCTCATCTTCGCAAGCACAACCACAACCACAAAACGGCAAAAATAAAACCGAACAACCCCTTCCCGTGATTGTGATCAAATTGCCGGAGCAAGCCGCCGTGCCCACACCGCAAGCCGCGCTCAACTCCCCCGTGAGTGCACAAATCGCGGCACAATTAGACGCAATGGTGGTGGGTGATGAGGCCGTAAAAATTCCCGAAAAAATTTCCGCGCTGATGGATACATCTGTTGATCCGGTTGAATTGCGGATTGCGCAAAAATCAACACGGGCCGATGGCCCCGCCCTTTTCACGCCGCGTTCTTTGGTCGAACAAATTGAATCGCCGGTGGGACATGTTTTAACCCAAGATGCGGTGCGCGCGCCACCTAAAATGGAGCAGGAATCGGCACGCCTGCCCACACCTACGTCTCATAATCTCTTATCGAACACGGCCCTTTCGGAAGACGCAATTGCGTTGTCTGGCAATGGCTTTGCGCCCTTCACCACATCCGTCTTAAATCCGGTGCCGTTTTCATCATCCATGACGGCGGCGAATAACGTCTTGCAAAATATCACCGCCGCGCAATCACATCCGGCGACACAAAATGTGGCGGCCATTATCACCAAAGCGACAAAGCAAGATGGCCCGCAACATATCATGTTGCAACTTGACCCGGTTGATTTGGGGCGCATGGAAATTCGCATGAACTATAAAAAAGGCGATCCGTTGAAAGTGCATTTGGTTGTCGAAAAGCCCGACACGATGGCGTTATTCCAGCGTGATCAAAGCGCACTGACCCACGCATTGAACCAAGCGGGCATTAAAACCGAAGACGGGTCATTGAGTTTTGAATTATCGCATGACGGCTCCGCCTTTGATCAGGCCTTGCAAGAGCGCGAAGCGCGCAGCTTTAAAAACGAAGCGCCCCAGCCGTCTGTTGTCCTTCAAGATGAAAATGTGACGGGTGATCTTCATCATCTTACCCCTGTGATGGGGAGTTCGGTGCGCTATAGCGTGATTGCGTAATCGTTTATCGATAATTTTCGTAAAATAAAGCCAAAATCAGGTGAAAAATCTGGTGAATCTTAAGGTCATTCGCGCTACACTAGGAAGATAGTGCGTTGCCTTCCCTGCCTTCTCGTTCACAGATTTTGGTCATCATGAAAAAATATATTTTGCCTCTTGTCTTGTCCGCGTGTGTTGCCGTTCTTGTTCCGGTGATTTTCACGGCGTCGAAACCCATCACGAATGCCGCGCCCTCTTTTGTGAATGCGTTGGAACCGGCGGCGGGTCAAAATATTGACCTGGCTTCGGCCGATGCCGCAAAGGGGTTAGAGCTTCCCGAAAATAATTTGGTCATTGATCAAACACAAAAAATGCCCGAAGGCGCAAATCCACCTGTGGTTCCGGCGGCAACACTCTCGGGTGTGGCCCCGCTTGATGAAACCCAATTGGTCGAAGCGAATGAACCGGAAATTCTTGATGAGGTCAAAGACGCGGCCGAAACTCCCCCTTTGCGCTTAACGCCCGATAAACCCCACATCATTAATTTGGAACGCAACGCGGTGAACATTCTCGTCGGCAATGGCGATCATTTGCGCGCGGTGCCCGACACCAATAAAACGGTTGTGCTGATTCCTAAACGCCCGGGGTCAACATATTTCCAAGCGGTGGACGCGCAAGGCAAAATTATCATGCAACGTCACGTGATCGTCGCCGCCCCCCAATCGCAATATATCCGCGTGCGCCGGGCGTGTATTAACGGCGACCCGAATTGCCGCGAATTTACCGTTTACCACTGCCCCGATATGTGCCATGAAGTAAGTGTGGTGAATGCTGAGAATACGCAGTCGCCCATCGCGCCGGAAGCTCCAACCGCGGCGGGTAATGCGCCCAATGCGGCTCCGGTGATGATGGATCCTGCGCCATCGGCGACACCGATTGTAACCGAACCGCCTCCCGGCCAGACGGCACAATAATTTTTAAAAACGAGAAGGTAAAATTATGACGGCACAAAATTCTTTGCGCGCATCCGTATGTCTCATGGTCTTGTGCTTGGCCTTGACCGCGTGCGGCACCGATACACAAACAACCACCACATCCGCGGGTGATAACAAACCCCAAGTGACGATGGAGCAAGCCGCATCCGCACCGCGTGTTGAAAATATTTATGGGGAGCGACGGGAATCCCTTTCAAATGTTGAATCCCTTTTTGAACGCAATGCGAAAGATCCCTTAATCACCGCACGCTATGCGAAAGCGTTGCGTGAGTCAGGCGATCTCAAAAAGGCCTTAAGTGTTTTGCAACCTGTGTTGAAACAAAAATCTGTGCCGACCTTGGCCTTCACCGAAATGGCGGCGATTGATTTGGAAACAGCGGATTTTATCAACGCTGAAAATTTTGCCCGCCGCGCCATTAAGGTCGATAACAAAAATTTCCGCGCGTGGCACGTGCTTGGTATCGCGCTTGATGCACAAACCAAACATGCCGAAGGGCAAATGGCCTTTGAAAAGGCGTTGGAATTGTGGCAAGGGGATAAGGTTCCGGTCATGAATAATTTGGCCCTCAACCTCGCCGCCCAAGGATATACGGACAAGGCCCTCAACATGCTTTATGACGCGCAAAAAGAAGATCCGGATCGCGTTGAGATTGAACGCAACATTCGCATCATTCGTACATTGAATGAACCGGCGGGGCAAGTTTGGCCGACACGTGCGGGCAATAATCCGGATAAACCAAAAACGGATGATGTGAAAAAAGATGCGCCGAAAGCGGACGCAGATAAAACACAAAAACCAAAAGAAGCGTCAAAGCCGGCCGCAACAACGCCCGCGCCAAAGGCTCCTTAATTTTTCTACATATACCCGGCTTCACCGGCGGCTAAAAACGCCGGTGTTAAAATTACAATAAACAAAGCGGGTAAGAAAAATAAAATCATCGGCACGGTCAATTTCGGCGGCAAGGATGCGGCTTTGCGTTCGGCCTCGGCCATGCGCATGTCACGCAACTCATCCGCAATCACCCGCATCGCACTTGAAACAGATGTCCCATATTGCTCGGCTTGAATCATCGCCCCCGTGAAGGATCGCGCGGCACCCGATCCCACGCGGCGCGCAAAATCTTGCAACGCCGTGCGGCGATCATTCAGCATTCCCATCTCGGCACTTAAAATTCCCAACTCCTCCGCCAAGGTAGGCGAATGTTCGGCAATTTCATCGGCAACGCGGTTGATGGTTTGCTCCAACCCAATTCCGCCTTGCACGCAAATCAACATCATATCCAACGCATCGGGAAAGCTCAGGTTAATATCAATCTGGCGTTTATCGCGATGGTTTTTCATCAAAATTTTGGGAAGGAAAAATCCAATCAATCCCATAAGCAAAACCGCCAACATAATTTGCGCGGGGGCGAATTCTTTTTGCCCTTGGGTCATCACCAACAACGTAAACGCAATGAGAATAATCGGAATCACAATCCGTGCGATCAAATAATACATCGGTGCTTTCGGGTCGCGAATACCGGATTGCAACATTTCATCACGAACATCTTCGCCCATTTTTCCGAAACGTTGTTGCACCATATAATAAAGGCCCAAACTTTCGCGCGCAGAAAGAGACTTATCTAAATTCACACTGCCACGGCGTTCTAATTGTTCTTTTGTTTGATCAAATAACGCTTTGCGTTTGCGCGAAATCACATCCTTATAACGGTCGCGTTTTTCGGTACGGTTCAAAAGCGGCAAAGCAATACCGATAAACGATGCCATGGCCGCAAGGGCCGCCACAATCATGATAATCATCTGATCGGTTTGCGGATCAATCATCATCACACCTTAAAATTAATCATCTGACGCATGATCAAAATTCCCATTCCCATCCACCCCAACGCGCTGAACAGATAAACTTTTCCTTTCGGTGTGAAAAATAATGGCTCCATATATTCGGGGTTCACGGCATATAACCCACCGCCCACCAAAATGGGAAGTGCGCCGATAATCATCGCCGATGCTTTAGCCTCAGCTGATAATGCTTGCACTTTACGTTTCAAACGAAAGCGCGCGCGAATAACTTTTGCCAAATTTAAAAGAACTTCCGACAAGCTTGATCCTGTTTGTTGTTGAATGGTAATTCCGGTTGCAAACATTTGCATCTCCGTGACCGGCATGCGCCGCGCCGCATTGACACACGCCTCTGCCATCGGGATACCGATTTTTTGTTCATCATAAATACGCGCCATTTCTTCACCCACGGGGCCTTCAAATTCACGCGACGCCATGGCAATGGCTTCGCCCAATGGCATCCCGGCTTTCAGCAAGCGCACCATCGATTCCAACGCATCGGCAAATTCTTCGAGGAATTTTTTTTGCCGCCGCTTCACCATGAAATTCAAAACAAATTTTGGAAAGCCAAAAAGCCCGATAACAAACATCAAACCAATAATCAACGGCGCGGCTTTCATCAAAAACCCAATCATCACAAAGACAAAACCGCTGATGACACTCGCAATCCAAAATTTCTTGACCGGCACATGACTTAAACCCGCATGGTTTAACAATTCACGAATGACGTCTTTCTTTCTCTCCGAAGACTTTCCTTGAACTTCTAATTTCTTTGCCAAATCGGCGCGGCGTTTGTCGCGTTGTTCCCCATCTGAAAAAACGCGCCCGCCCGATCCACCTTGAATAATTTTTTTAAAACGATCTTGTTGAACGCGTTTATTGCTAACAAGAAAATAGGCCATGACAATAACGGCCAGTAATATCGTGATGCATCCTAAAATCAAAATGGCCGTTTGTGACATTACCCATACGCCTCTTCCATCGCATCGAGTACATATTTTTCAACACCAAACGCGCGTGCCTTATCGAAAAATTTTGGCCGCAAACCGGTTGAGCGTTGTTTGGTGATTAATTTGCCGTGTTCATCTTCACCGACAATATCAAGAACAAAAAGATCTTGCATCGTCACCACCTCACCCTCCATTCCGGTAATTTCCGAGACATGGGTGACTTTACGCGAACCATCACGCAAACGTTGTACTTGAATAATCACATTAATGGCGGAGGCAATTTGTTCACGCACCGCCGTTGTTGGAATGTTGAGATTCCCCATCGCGATCATGTTCTCCATCCTTGAGATGGCTTCGCGTGGATTGTTGGCGTGCACCGTGCCCATTGATCCGTCGTGACCTGTGTTCATCGCTTGAAGCAAATCAAACGCTTCCGGCCCACGCACCTCACCAACAATAATCCGTTCGGGGCGCATACGCAGACAATTTCGCACCAAGTCACGCATGGTGACCTCGCCCACACCTTCCAAATTGGCGGGGCGGGTTTCAAGGCGCACCACATGGGGCTGTTGCAATTGCAATTCACACGCATCTTCACATGTAATCACACGCTCACCATTTTCAATGTAACGTGTCAAACAATTTAACATGGTGGTTTTGCCCGAACCCGTACCGCCCGATACCAACACATTCACGCGCGCGCGCCCAATCGCCATGATCAATTTTGCGCAACTTGGTGTCATTGAACCGAAACCAACAAGTTTTTCCAAGGTCAATTTTTCTTTGGTAAATTTTCGGATGGTCATACACGCCCCATCAACCGATAAAGGCGGAATGATCACGTTCACGCGCGACCCGTCGGGTAAACGCGCATCACAAATGGGGGATGCCTCGTCAACGCGCCGGCCAATGGCTCCCACAATACGTTGGCAAATTGTCACCAAATGTTGGTTGTCGCGAAACTTGATGTCTGTTTTTTGAATCTTGCCTTTGCGTTCCACATAAACCGTGTCGGGGCCGTTGATCATGATATCGGCAATGCCGTCTTCCGATAAAAGATTTTCCAACGGGCCATAACCCAACATGTCATCGCCGCATTCTTTGGCAATTTGCGCCAGCTCCGCCGGCGTTAAATCAAGATTGCGAAAACGTGCAATTTCTTCCACGGCTGTTTGCACTTCGTCACGCGCGGCTTTTCCTTCCATCCGCGCTAACGCTTTCAAATCAATTCCATCGCGCAAATCTGACCAAATGCGATTGCGCGCACGTTGCAACCGCAAAGCGGTCATCGAATCCACTTCCGGTGCGGGGGTGTGATTGTCTTCCACCTGGGGGGCTTCTAAATGATCAAGCGGTATTTCATTTTTCTCATGCGCTGTCACGGAGGGTGAGAGTGCGGGCGCAGCTTGCGGTGCGGTGGGGTTTATGCTTGGCGGTGGTGGCGGTGAGGAGGAGGATGGCGCGCCTGATTTACGTCCAAACGACATGGCTTACCCCTTTCCAAACAGGCGGGATAAAAGATTATCATCCGCCTTTTTATCGGGTTTATCGGGCGCATCACCGCTGCGTAATGTTTTGGGAATGGCGGCCATTAAAAGATTGACGAAAACCTCGCCGCCTTTCACATCCATCAATGATTTGCCCGATGTTTCAAGGTTTGCAAAAAATTTTGAATCATACGGCAACACGGCCGCCATTTTCTGTTCCAATGCGGATTCAATATCGGCTTTTGAAATTTCAACACCGGCCGATTCCCCAACACGATTCAAAATGATGTTAATATCGCTGGTTGATCCGCCACGGAGTGTTTTGGTTTCCGTCAACAATAACCGCGCAGCGCGCAAAGCCGGAAGATGAGGTGTTGTGACAAGAACAACATCATTGGCACGCACCAAAGTTTGCCGGCGCAATGCGGATGATGTCGATGATAAATCGACAATCACCACGGGTGATGTGGGCACAAGACGATTAAGGATGGATTCAAATTGCTCCGCATTTACCAAATCATCCAAAAATCCATCGGCACCGGATGCCAGAATGGTCAATTTATCATGCGCGGTTGATAAAAGGCGTTTAAAGGAATCGTGATCGCTTGATTGCGCGGCGCGCGCGGCCTCAACCAAGGTGGTCATCGGCTCTAACCCCATCGCCACGGTTAAATAAGATACACCGCCACACGCATCCATCATCACAGTTTTGTGTTGAAAACGCGTTGATATCAAATGTGCCAAAGATTGCGCGATGGTTGATGTTCCAACACCGCCCTTTGATCCAATCACGGCGATCAAATGCGATTCACTTGCACCAATTTTTGACAAAAGCGCTTTGGCAATCACGTCGGATAAAACATCGCGCTTAATCGGGCGCACCAAATAATCCGTCACACCCATATCGATAAGTTTGCGGTATAAATACACATCATTGACGGGACCGATCACCACCGCCGATGTGTGTTCGGCGCAATGCCCCGCCAAAACTTCCAAGCGTTGCGGAAAGCCTTCATCAATTGTATCCGTTTGCACAAGCACAAGTTCGGGCGATGGGTTTTGTGCGTAATAAGCAATCGCATCTTCGGCCGTGCCGGTGCGAATATCGAATGTCACGCGGGCAAAACGCCAATCGGTTGCAAGATGGCGCGCATGGTCTTGCGTTTCCGTATCGGTGACAAATAACGCCACCGTCGCGCGAGGAAGTAAAACAGAAATGGGCGTTGCATCAGACATTCACAAGGGTCTCTTTGATCAGAGTTTTTCACCCTTGATTATAAGCGGCGGATGTAAAGGGTGTGTTAAAAATAGACAGTATTTTCAGGGGTTTTGCCCGTATCACTCGTCTTGACCGCTGGCGCTTTCCGAATTGGTCAAAGGCGGGTTCGATTTCTTGTCGTAATACCCGCGTTGACCCACCACGTTAGCCTGGCGGCGGCCATCGGTGCGTGTTTCAAATCCGGGGCGACCCATTAAATCAGCCGGGCGTGATACTTGTTTCGCCATCAAAGTTTCAACCGTACATCCCATATTATATCCCATGGGCGCGTTCGCACTGTCGGGAAGTTGTGTCGGCGTGTTGGCGTAACCGGGCATTAAGCCGCAATTTTTCGGGGGCTTCGCCAAGACGGTTTCAAACGAAATAAGCGTGGTTGATGTTGACCCCATGGGGGCGGGTGTTGTTGTGACGCGCACATCTTTCACCCCATTGGTGCGCAAGCCATTTTCAATACGCGTGGCGTTTTGTTTGGCTTTGGCGGCGGTGTTCGTCTTTGATTTCGGGTCATAAGATACGGCAATTTTCATTGGCCCCAAACCATGGCGGTAATGATTGACGGCCAAAGCGTGCAACGTCGCGTCATCGAGTGAATCCGTATCAAAGTTTTCAGTGAACATATCTTGATGCACCTCAACACGTTCTTGGTTGACCCAACTTGGGGAGTCAATCGAACACGCCGTGATGGGAAGCAAAGCCAGAAAAGCAAAAAGAATTTTTTTCATGCGAAGACCCTAATCAATCAAATAGCCGTAAGATTTATCCGCACCCGGAACACCACTCACCCGGTCACCATAAACACGTTTCATGTTGTTGGAGAAAACTTTTGACAACGGGCTTGTGCGATCACGTAACGGGCGTGGCGGTTGTGCTTGTGCAATGGGGGCGCGATCAACTTTGTCTTTCATCAAACCTTTTTCGCCAGGAATGGGGGGAAGTGGCGGCAAAAACTCATCATTCAATGCCGCGTTTTCCATCACTTGCGATTGGTTCGGATCGGCGAAAGGTTGCACCAAATAAGGGGTGACAACCACCACCAATTCCGTTTCTTGGCGTTGAAAACTTTTTGACGAGACCAAATCCCCAATCACAGGTGTGTCTTTAATTCCGGGAAGCCCCGAAAGCCCTTTGATATTTTCGGAGCGCAAAAGTCCCGCCATCATCAAACTTCCACCGCTGTTAATCTCGACGGTGGTTGACGCGCGGCGCACATCAAGTCCGGGAATTTGCAAATTCTGAAGCGTAATCCCTTGGCCGGGGTCAAGCGATGACACTTCGGTGTTCAATTGCAAACTAATGCGATCTTCGGAGAGGACAATCGGTTTGAAATTCAACGACACCCCAAATTCTTTATACTCAATAACAATGTTTCCTTCGCGGTCACGCCCCGTTGGCACGGGGAATTCACCCCCGGCCAAAAATCCCGCTTGCTCACCCGAAATGGCGGTGAGGTTTGGCTCCGCCAACACGTTCGCCAAATTGTCACGCTCCAAGGCGTTGAGTAACACTTCAATCTGACCCAAGCCCGCAATGCCGGTGTTATATAATAAACTGGCGACACCAAAGGGGTCTTCGGTTAAACCCGTGCGGTTGGTGCTTCCCAAAGATCCGGTGTAACGATTTTGAGTAGAGGGTGCATTGCGCCCAAAGATCCGTGTGGTTGTGTCCGGATTATTGGCATTGGTTTCAATGCCTAATTCTTTCAACACATCGCGGGATAATTCAACAATACGCACGCGCAAGGTCACTTGCTGTTCGCCGCGTACTTCCAATAAATTCTCGATAATCTCATCTGTCTCTCCCTTTAAATCCTGAACCTCACCCATATGGGCGGCCACCACGCGGGAGATTTTTTGTGAGGCGGTCGGTGTGGAGACAACACCGGTCAAGGCCAACTGAGTCCCAATCATATGCACATTGACATCGCGCTCATTCGGGAATAATTCGCGCACCATAGATTGAATGCCGGCGGTGTCCACGCTCACCACCACATTGATGCGCTTGATCACCTCGCCGGATGCGTCCAACGCCATGACGTTGGTCGATCCGATCTTCGCACCGACAATGTAAAGCTTGTCAGATTGCAACGCCGACACATCGGCAATGCGCGGATCAGCAACCATAATATCCGACACCAATCCCCCAATGGGAACAATATCGGCTTTGCCCAACGTCAACTTCACGGTTTGATCGGCCGCATAAACAACAGACATATTGCCCACCAGCGCCAAAGCAAAAACGGCGCAGCAAATTAAAGACCGACATGTGGACACAAAAGTGGACAACATAATTTTTCCTTTTAATCAGAAAACGTTAGGCGATAGCCTTGAGAAGAATTAGAAAGAAGATGAAGAACGCAGAATAACCTACCGACGAACATTGACATTCTCAATATTGTCTCCCTCATAGACTCGCACAACTCCGGAATTTCCGCCAGAGTTTCTTTTGAGGGAATTGACACTTTGTAAAACGCGGCTGATTTGCACATCGGTGGTGGAATTGGATTTGCCCCGGGTTTTATTATCGCCAACCCCGCGCAAAGAGAGGGACAGCTCCCCCATCTGGGCGGCCAAGGCCACTTTTTCTGCGCCTTTGCCGTCAACTTCGATGGTCACGGTGCGGCTGATTTTTGCTTTATCGCCCTCTTCTTTGCGGGCACTTTGATCCACGGCCAAGACCTTGATATTTTCCAAAATTGTTTCGGTCGCCATGCGGTTGACCTCAGACGACACGTCATCCATCTCATCCGCTTGCACCCGCACATCATATGTCAACAACACATCGACCCGATCGCCCGGATTGATAAACCCGGCGACCAATGAATCCGCATCGCCCTTGATGGTGACGGCACGCATGCCCGGCTCCATCGCGGCTGCTAAAATATTTCCGCGCGCACCTGTGGCGAGGGCTGTGCGCACAATCGGTTCATTGGCGGCGATATCGCGGCGCAAGCGACCTTCCAATGCGGCCGCATTTTCTTTGGGATCTTCTTGTTTAACAATCGCCCCTTCGAACACGGCCGTTTCCGGTACTTTTTTCCACCGCACATCCTCTTTCTTAAGTTGGGATCCGGATGTCAGCGGCTTTGATGCGACCGCAACCTCAACCATGTTGCCGCCTTTTGATCCGAACGCGGCTTGAACCATCACCGCCACCAAAATGGCAATGACGAAACCGCCGACCAATACAATCATTACATTCTTGTTCATGATCCCATCACCAGAAAAACAGTTGGATGCTTTAAGCGAAAAATAACACGGCGTGAAAGACGCAAAGACGACGCAAAAGATTTACCCATTATTTCTCCATACTCCTTAAAAAATGCTGAACTGTCATAATCCAACCATCAGGCGTAATTTTTCCGGATCAAAATATCCGGTAAATGCAAAACCCACCACTGCACCGATCGCAATCGCAATCCCGTATGGCACGGCGTTATCGCCGCTTTGCGCTTTGTCCAAAAAACTGCCCGCGGGCACACTTGGGAAAGGTTTATATTTACGAAGCAACAACGCCGCACCGCCCAATAACCCGCCCGCCACGGCCATGTAAAACATAAAAGCGGCAAAGCCCGATAAGCCGGTCCACAACGCAACAGCTGTTGCAAATTTTGAATCGCCCGCCCCCAATAATTTCGCCGCATACATACCGGTGGTTAATGCCAAGACAATGGCTCCTGCAAGAAGATGCGATAACAAAGGCGCAAAAACTTCTGACGCTTGCCCGGTTAAATTTGTGACACCAAAAGCCAAAATAAAAAGACCAATCATGGCACCCGGAATAATATTGGGAATGCGAAAGCCTTTGAAATCTTGCACCGCCGCCAGGACGCACAAACCCAAAACGGCGACAAAAGCGAACACGTAAATAACTAAACCCATCATCATCATTCAAAACCCTTCCCCGTAAAAAAGCCCACCGCGTGGTGGGCTTTTTCGTTGTCATTCGAACGGGTCTTAGTTACCAGCACCGGCAACTTCGTCGTTAATATCGGTGAAGGTGGTTTCCAATGTTCCACCCAATGTGAACACAATCGCGGCAATCGCCAAAGCGATACCGGCGGCAATCAAACCATATTCAATGGCTGTCGCACCGTCTTCTTTTTTTATGTAAGACTGAATCATGGCTATAAGTTTTAACATTCTAAATCTCCTGTTTAAGGTGTGTTTGCAAGGTTAAGCGGATGTAAGAGATATGATTTTCCTGACCCTTACACTTTCAGCATAACGCAGAAGAAGTTAAGCAGACCTTAACAAGCCCAAGTAATTTTCATATTTTCAAGTATTCGTACAAAGTTTCGTTTCGAATTTAATGTAATTATTATGTTTATTACTTCACACGCTTTTGATGATTATTTAGTTCAAATTTGACCCAAACTTTTGTCGAAAAAAACCGGCCAAACGGGGCCGGTTTTCGAGGGGGGTTATAAGAAACCTTACTGACTTAAATGGATGTTACTCAACTCACGGGCAATTTGCTCGAACGCTTCTTGCAAATCGGTTTGTGACGGCGCATCGAAATATTTGGTGGTGTCGGTTGCGCAATTTCTAAAAAAGTCTTTGGTGGTGGCATTGATACCGGATGTAAAGGTCACGGTATAAACTGTGATATTTTTGTCTTTCATGTTTTGACATGTTTGCGCAAGACGTTGATCAAGATTGCTATCCGTCAAGCGTAAATTGTTCCAAGGGCCATACGCACTGTAAACATCGCCGATATTGTTATCGCCATCCGTCATCAAGACAACGGCCTTTTTCCACACCGGATCATCCCATGGCTTGCCTTCGCGAAACGGAAACTCGGGGGAGAGAACGCGAAATCCCCATACCATACCGATATTGCTTAAAGTCGTGCCATTGGCTTGTAAGCCACTAATGCGCGATAAAATCGTGCTACGATTGCTGGTAAGCGGTAAGATATAAGCGCGGTTGCAATTGGTATTTGGTTGCGCGGAGTTATTGCGAATATTGACGTTGCGCGCACCGGAATTATTATAACGATACATATCCCACCGCGTGGATGTGGTCGTGTCTTGGGTATCTTGCGGATGGGCTTGCGTATCCAACACACATCCCCACCATTGATTGCTGTTATTTTGATTAAAGCTCAAATTATTTGGGTTGCGCACGAACGCCGTGTCATACACGGAATTATTCGGATTGCGTCCCAAACCATAAGGTCCAACATTCACCGCTCCCGAAAATGGCACAAGTCCGATTTTCACCGTGTCGGTATATGTTGCACTATTGAATAAAATATTTGTAAAGGTTGTTGCTGCGTTTCTCAACGCCGCGATATTATTATTCGTGGACATTGATCCGGTGACATCTAACACCATCGCAACTTCCAAGGCGCGAATTTCACGACTGACCGTGGCGTCTTCTTCCACCGTCACTTGGCTCACACCCAAGACTTGAATAAAATACGTCTCAACATTGGCCTTGGCGGATACGACCAAATCATTCCCGCGTTGCTCCACGGTTAAATCATAGGTCGCGCCAATTTTATCAGGCGGATAATTGATCGCAAAAAATTCATTCACTTTGTCTTGAATATCCGCACCCGATGTGGCGGCCGCCGCCGCGGCCAGTGCGGCGGCATCAACCGCGTGGGATAAACGCTGGCGCACCATATACGTCATGGCCAAATCAACACCCATCCCGGCGGAACCGATAACAAGCGGGATCGTCACCGCAAAAGCAACCGCCGTCACGGCGGTCACATCACGCAGATAACGCAAAATGCGTTGGGCAAAAGAACGAGGTTTTTTCATGATCATCTCCATTGTACCGTAGCACTGCGCCGCCCACGCGCATAGGCTACTTCCTGCATTGGAACTTGGTTGACAAACATTTGACCGAAATGCGGCGTGTAACTATACCGCACGGTGACAATCACCATGCCTTCGCCTTCTTCGGATAATCCATCAATGCTTTGAATGGCCGCTTGATTGGGGGCCATGCCTTCGGTGTGCCGCCATAAAATTTCCGGACGGCGCAACGCGTCAAAACGAATACTGGCGACATCAATTCCGAAATTGCTGATTTGATACGGCTCATACGCAAGGCGCGCGCCGTCAATCGCTTCATTCAAAGATCCCGTGTTGGTGGTGGCGTTACGTGCGATCAAATCTGCGGCCACTTGTGATGAGGTAATTGTTTTTTGATTAAGTACAATCACATTCCCCACATCATACACCCCCATCAAGGTGGTAATCAGCACGGGAAACAACATCACCGCTTCCATCAATGCCGTGCCTGAGGTGTCACGTCCCCAGTTTTTTAATCCATGCACAACATAAAACCAATCAATCACTAACATCAAATCCTCTTAAAATTCATAAGGCTCGGTTTGCAACACAACTGTTGCCATCATCAAGCGGGAATTATTCGACGCATCGGATAAAACTTCCCCCAACATCGGGGTCATAAATTGATAACGATACGCGGTGCGGATCAAAACAGTGGTGTTCACCCCGCCGGCATCAAAACCTTGGGGTTGCAAATCCCCGTCATCATTAAAATTAGGTGGGAAATTTGCAAAACTGTCAAAATCCGGAATGGCAATCACTTCATATTGAAGACGGTTACAGCGAATAAGTGCCGAGGCTGAGCTACATAACACATCACGAAATGTGGTCTCAGGATCGGCGGATGTTTGTGCCTGGCCCGTGCGAATAAGACGCGCC
>JAIXWE010000091.1 GCA_027482195.1 Alphaproteobacteria bacterium
CCGATCCGCCAAACACGTCGGCACCCATATCAGCAACCGTCAAATTTCCGTTTTTCAAAACGAAATTCAAATTTGCATTCTGAAAGCGCCATAAATTTTTGGTGATGCTCTCCGCCGTGATTTTCAAATCCGCCTCGAATGCACGCATCCAGGCTGTATTAATCGCTTCACGTGACCACCGCGCGCCGCCCGCATTTGATTTCGCACCACCCCCAGACGCCGCCGCAGGCGCAGATCCAGACGTTTCGGTGAAATTCAAACTTCCGAAATTTAATTGCCCCGCAACTTGCGGAATTTTGCCTTGGGTAATAGCCACATCACCCGCGACATCGCCGCGCCCAAGATTTCCCTTGATCGCCTTAAGATTAATCACCTGATCCGCCCACGACACGGTTGAAGACACATTCAACGATCCATTTAAACCACTAATCGCCACATATTGCGGGTTAAAGGTGCGGATCGCTTTGGTGATATCGGGGTGCGACACCGATAATTTCACAGCATTCATTTGCGGTGACTCTGTCACATTTTTTACAAACCCATCGGCCGCCACGTTAAAATCAAGCGCGGATGTCGTGACCGCAAACCCCATATCTTCCAGATCGCCCGTGATTTTTCCACGCGCTTCAAACGCGCCAATTGTTTGCTTTAACGGCAATGGTTTTTGATTATAAAGCTTTAACAAATCTTCGATACTTGCCGTTGAAAAAGAAAAATTCACATCAAGACCAGAAAATTTTGCCGTATTTGCAATATCACCATTCAACGTTATTTTGCTGCTAATCGGCAACTCCGCGACAATATTCCCCAATGAAATGCCTGCATCTTTGGCCGCAATGCGCCCACCCACATTGCGGTATGTTTTTTGATCAAAAATCAATTCATTGATTTTAAACGCCAACGCGCCCGTAAACGGTAACGCAACCCCTTGTTCATTTTGAGAAGATTTTGAAGATGATGATTTTGAATCACTTGCGCCCGCACCTTCCGTAATTTGCGGGAAGTTTTGCCGCAATTGGTCCAAATCAAGTTGGTTTGAGGTAAAGGTTAAATCAAGCGCAGGTTTCGCCGCATTTGTTTTGATCATCCCGTCCAATAAAATATCATTTCCCGCAAATTGAATTTTCATTTGCGACAAAGACGCCCCGCCTTCCGCCAAAACTTTCCCGCGACCTTGCACCGACAAAGAGCGCAAAAGTTGCAACAACGGATCTTTGCCGCCCGCTTCAGATTTTTGCGGTATTAAATTGATGACCACCGAAGAATTTGCCGGATCCCGCAAGCCATCAAACGCAATATCACCCAACCACGCAGCATCACCCACATTCAAAGCCAATGTGTTGAGAGCAACTTTATTCGGGCCGTAATCCAGTGTTGCTTTTAGATTCATGTCATCGTGAAAGGCCTTTGGCACACGCGCATTCGGCGCAAAAGTTGCAATTGTTTTTTCAAGATGTTTCGAGCCAATCTCAATGTCCCCTTTGACCGACATATCATCTTGTTGCGCAACGACACCGTTGAAAACAACATTTAAAAAATTATCGGGAAGGTGAATGGTGGCTTGCAGCGGGTAAGATTTATCTTCACCCGACAAAGACCCGCTTTGCACATCAAGTGTGATTTTTTTATCATTATAAAGAAGATCACCATCAATATCGAAAGGCCCAGTCAGGCTTTGTAAAGCTACATCAAGATCAGCTTTTTGAATTGTATGCGTGGTGTCTTTTGATTCATCCTTATAGGTCAATGTGCCATTGCGCACCGCGACACGATTGATCATGAAATTTTGTGTTGCTTGGTCGGTTTGGTTTTTTGGATCCGTTTCGGGTTCTACTCCCGGCACGTTTACGGGCGGTTGTTTTAATGTTTGCCAATTCAATGCACCGTTGCGAATTTTTCTTACATTCACAACCGGGTCAACCAAGCTTACGTCCGCCACTTCAACCTTTCCGGTCAGAAGCGGAAGAAGAGCCAAGCTGATGGATGTTTTCTTGACGGTGAGTAATAATTCATCATTGCTGTTTTTCAGCACAACATCATTTAACGTCGCACCCGGCATGGGCAAAAGGCGCAAGCCAATATCACCCGTCCACGCAAGGTCATATCCGGTTGCTTGTTTCACTTTTTCAACGACCAAAGCGCGATATTTTTCTTGATCCAAAAAGTTGGATGCGGTGAGGCTTAAGACAACCAAGATAACCGCGAAAGCGGCGGTAATTTTACCCCATAACGGTATGCGAAAATTTGGGCGCGGATCATCAAAAGAATCGTGATTTTGTGTCATCGGTTACTCCGAAAAAGGATGGATGACACCAATATAAACCGAATTAAATCAGATGCAAGTCGCGGATCTTTTTAAGCCGCGATATATTGGCCGCCATTGATGGTCATGGTCGCCCCGGTGATAAAGGCTGCGCGATCAGATGCCAAAAACACCACTAAATCCGCAA
The DNA here is from genome assembly GCA_027482195.1 of Alphaproteobacteria bacterium. Classification (GTDB taxonomy): domain Bacteria; phylum Pseudomonadota; class Alphaproteobacteria; order Micavibrionales; family Micavibrionaceae; genus Micavibrio_B. The sequence continues at coordinate 2,451 of JAIXWE010000091.1, forward strand.
TCTCTTCGGGTTTGCCCATACGCGCCGCAGGGATAGAACGAATGATCGACGCCAAAACTTCTTGCGGCATTGACCCCGTCATATCGGTTGCGATATAGCCCGGGCAAATCGCATTCACGGTAATTCCCTTGGCCGCCGATTCTTGTGCCAAAGCACGGGTGAAACCCAACATGCCCGCTTTGGCCGCCGAATAATTTGTTTGTCCCAATTGGCCTTTTTGTCCATTGATCGAGCTGATGTTAATAATGCGTCCGAAACTGCGTTCCCGCATGCCGGTGATCACCGCACGTGTCATGTTAAAACAGGATGTAAGATTTGTTTCCATGACCGCATGCCACGCATCCTCATTCATCTTGTGCAGCATCCCGTCTTTGGTAATTCCGGCATTATTCACAAGCACGGAAATGGCACCCATTTCTTTTTCAATTTGCGCACAAACATCATGGCAGGATGCAAAATTTGCAACATCCGCTTTGTAAACTTTTGCGCCCGTTTCATTTGCACATTTTTGTGCCGCCTCGTCATTACCATGATAAATGGCCGCAACGTCAAACCCGTCCGCGCGCAACGCCTTGGTGATCGCCAGACCAATGCCGCGCGTTCCGCCTGTGACGATTGCTGTTTTTTTCATCATCTCCTCCATCTCAAAAATCACGCGCAAGCGTCATGGCAATACCCATCCCGCCGCCAATGCACAATGTTGCAAGACCTTTTTGCGCATCACGTTTAGCCATTTCATGGACAAGTGTGACCAACACCCGCGCACCGGAAGCCCCAATCGGATGACCCAAGGCAATCGCCCCGCCATTCACATTTGTTTTTGCCGCATCAAAACCAAGTGTGCGCGACACCGCACAGGCTTGCGCCGCGAAAGCCTCATTCGATTCCACCACATCAAGATCGGTCACCGACCATCCCGCTTTTTGCAACGCCGCTTGCGACGCAGGAATTGGCCCCGTGCCCATGATGCTGGGATCCACACCGGCCGCAGCCCATGACGCAACACGCGCAAGTGGTTTTAAGCCCCGCGCCTTTGCCTCGCTTAAGCTCATGACAAGCAAAGCGGCCGCGCCGTCATTAATGCCCGACGCATTGCCGGCCGTGACCGTTCCATCCGGTTTGAACGCAGGTTTTAAACCGCCAAGTGTTTCAACACTTGTGCCCGCGCGCGGAAATTCATCCGTATCAAACACCACATCTTGCTTTTTTTGCTTAATGACCAAGGGTGCGATTTCATCTTTAAATCTGCCCGCTTTGATCGCGGCTTCGGCGCGTTGTTGTGATTGCGCAGCAAACTGATCTTGATCCGCACGGGTGACATTAAATTGCGTCGCGACATTTTCCGCCGTCACACCCATGTGATAACCATTGAAAATATCCCACAAGCCATCTTTGATCATGGTATCGACAAAATCGGCATTGCCCATTTTGACACCCGCACGCAAATAAGCCACGTGAGGCGACAAACTCATATTCTCTTGCCCACCGGCAATAACAATTTTTGAATCCCCGCAACGAATAGATTGATACGCCATCGCCACCGCGCGCAAACCCGAACCGCAAACTTGGTTGATTGTGATCGCCGTGCGATCAACCGGAATGCCCGCCTTGATTGCCGCCTGGCGCGCCGGGTTTTGACCAGCACCAGATGTTAAAACCTGGCCCATCACCACATCATCAATATCAGTCGGGGAAAGTTGTGCATCGGCAAGAACGGCCGTTATCACATGCGCACCCAAATCATGCGCGGGGAGTGTCGCCAAACTTCCCATGAAAGAACCAATCGCCGTGCGTTTTGCAGCAACAATCACAACCGTATCCGACATGGAACATCCTTTCGTTTGATGAAAGGCTTTGTTGCATATTTCACATTATTTTTCAAGACGTGGTTGTATTTTGTGTGTTGCATTGCCGCATGATCCAGTCCTGCAAAGGTTGCCACACATCGTGTTTGGCTTTGCGCCCGATCATCATGCTGATATGACCGCAATCGGGCTCAAGAATTTCGGCATTTTTGAGATTCTCATAAAGCGCGCGCGCCGAAAATGACGGCACAATTTTATCACGTTGCGGCACAATCACAAAAGACGGTGTTGTGAAATTTTTCAGCTGAACTTTTTGTTTTCCCAAAAACCATTTTCCTTGCGCGGGGTTATTCTCGACATACCAATTTTTAATGGCTTGGAATAAAAGAGGTGCGGGAAGATCTTGCCCGCCATTCACCCAATCTTCCACCGCCACAAATAAACGCGCCTCTGCGCTTTGGGGATCCATCGCCGCAAAGGCGGCATATTTACGCGCAATCAAATCAGGATCAACGGCCGCAAACATCATTTGAAGCCATTCCATCGGCATGTAATCAAGACACGCAAGTTTCGCCAGCCCCTCACGCGCCCAATTATGAATGATTACGCCAAAATCATCCGGATTTTTTTGAGAAAAATCCCATGGTGTTGCCACATAAATGTGGCCGCGAAATTGGTTGGGGTGCAACGCTTCATACCCCGCAAGCAAAAGCCCACCCATGCAATACCCCATTGCAAAAAGGGGTTTGTGGTGATCATGGGAAATTTTCATCACCGCGCGGTGAAGCTTTTCTCCCAAAAATTTTTGAAAGGAGCTGTAATCGGAGTCTGTGCGCAGATTGCCCCAATCAATCATGAAAACATCACATTCATGATGGCATAAAAATTCAACCAATGATCGTTCGGGAAGAAGATCAAGAATTTCGTTACCATTGATCAAAGACGGAATGATGATGATGCCCGCTTTTGCTTTTCCTTTAGCCGCGTGATGTGTCACGCGCAAAGACCCATCGGTGAACACAACCGGTGCGGATGTTGCGGGCCTTTCCCACGCAAATTTTTGATAGGCCGCCAAACCTTCGATCACTTTTTTCATGTCGGATTTCAGATGGGACGATTCCTCGCCGCTCCAAAAATCATTGCCGAATTGCGCCCCGTGATTCAGGTGCGGGCGCGCCAAACTTCCCGCCGCCACCGACACATGAAGCATCAAAGGTTTGCGCCGGATTGCAATTGTATGTTCTGTCAGAGGCGGGTTTGTCAGAGTCACAAAAAAGCCTTTTTCGCGTGTTTTCATCCACAAGCATTATCAAGCGTTGCGGCCAATGTCTTCCCAGACTGGCAAATTTGTGCATAATTACAATAGTTTTCGTTCAAACCCCAATCAAAAAGGTTGTGCTATGCCCCCGAAAAAAGGCAGTGATAAACCCGTTGTTATCAAAAAATATGCAAACCGCCGTTTGTATGACACGGGGCGCAGTTCTTACGTCACGTTGGATGATCTGTGCGAGATGATCAAAGATGGGTATGAGTTTGTTGTTTACGATGCCAAAACCGGCGAAGATCTGACCCGCTCGGTTCTCACGCAAATTATTGTTGAACAAGAAACCAAAGGCGAAAATTTATTGCCGATTAATTTCTTGCGCCAATTGATCGGATTTTACGGTGATAATATGAGCCCGTTGATCCCCAATTATTTGGAACAAACATTGAATATGTTCACCCAAAACCAAGATAAGTTCAAAGAGCAGATGAGCAAATCTTTCGGCAATATGGGGAATATGGGCGGTATGAATGGCATCAAAGGTATGAACAATATGTTCCCGATGCCGAATTTCGAAGAATTGGCCAAACAAAATATGGCGATGTTTGAAAATGCGATGAAGGCGTTTGCCGCGTTTCAAATGACCGGCACTCCCAAGAAACCTGATCAGAAGTAAGTTTCGTTTTATAATTTACGCGCCATATGATTTTGCGGGAGCCACAAACGCTCTAATGACGGCATGCCATACGCATATCCTTGGATATGATTGATTCCGCCATCGGCCAGAATGCGGGCTTCGGCCAATGTTTCCGCTCCCTCACCGACCGTTTCCAAATTCATCCCCTCGGCAATCGATTGCAACGCGCGGATGAACAACATGTTATCGTCTTTGTGAATATTGCGCACAAAAGATTTATCAATTTTGACAATATTCAAACTTAAATCCCGCAATTGGGTAAAGGCCGTTTGCCCCGCGCCAAAATCATCAAGCGCAATTTGACATCCCATTTCTTGAAGCGTTTTGATCACCTTCATGGTTTGATTGATATCAAACATGGCGGCACTTTCAGTGATTTCAACAATCAAACGCCGCGCCACATCACTGCGCCCACCCAATTGTTCGGAGATATCTTTCAACCATTGCGGATCTGTCAATGTGTGGTTAGAGACATTAATCGACAAGCGCAAATCATCATAATTTTTAAGTTCCGTAATGGCTTCCCGCGTGCAATAACCATCGGCCAAACGCGTGAGGCCCATACGTTCAATGGCCGGAATAAACATGCCAGCCGGCACCACCTTGCCATCTTCGTCAATCATGCGAATAAGGCATTCGTAAAAAGTCACGTCCTGGGTTTTCGCATTGATAATTGGTTGGAACGCCATTTTGATCCGGCGATCGCGAAAACTTTTTAAGAATTTATCACCAATCGCCAAAACATCGGCGAAATCATGCGTGCGCGACGAAATTGTTTCATCATGTGCCACAAAACATCCGCGCCCGCGATTTTTCGCCTCACGCAATGCAAGCTCCGCTTGCGCCAACGCAGTGGAGGCTTTGAGATCTGGGTTTGATAATTCAACCCCGCCGATTGACACCATGACCGGAATAATTTGACCATCGAAATCAAAGGGCTGGTGATAAAAGACCCGTAAAATACTGTTGGCGATGCCATTCATTTCATGGGTGGCCCCATCTTTGATCAAGACCCCGAACAAATCCCCGCTGATACGCGTGACAATGGCGCGCGTGCCCGCCAACGCTTCCAACCTTTTTCCGGTGCGAATAATCACCTCATCCGCAATGTGAGACCCATAAGTGTGATTTATCAAAGATAATTGATCCACACCGATGGCAAGAAGAAACCCACCCGCATTCGACGGATTCATGGTTGCAAAAACTTTTTCAAGTTCCGTTTCCAAACCTTGCCGCCCCAAATTCGCCATCAAACCAAACGACACATTTTTAGCGGTATGTTTTGTGGATTCAAAAAGGCTGATATCTTGGGCAACCGCCGACGCGTCAATGCGCAATAGACTGTGCACCGTTTGCTCCCCCGTTAGATCATCGGTCACAGCCGTGCCCGTTTCAATGAGGGGAATAAAATTTCCATCCGAATTTTTTATGCGGTAGTTCAAGGTGAAATTTTTCACAAGCCCGCCGCGGCTTTCTTCCAGCACACTTGCCAACGCAATTTGCCGCGCCGGAATATCTTGCGGATTCATCAACATCACAAAATCATCCGCGCGTTTCGGGATCTCAGATTCCCCGCGGCCCAGCACGCGCGCACTGTCGCCCAAAAATTCAATCTCACCTTTGGTGACGTGCCACAAGCACGCAAGTTGGTTTGCCGCCTTTAATGTCGACGACAAATGTGCAAGCCATAATGGTGCGGAATCAGCCATAAAAACCCCTGAAAGACCATTCCAAGAGTGCCAGAAAGAAATAAATGAAAGCTTAAGTTTTAAAGCAAAAAACCTTAACGTGAGGCTGTTTTCAGGCTTCCAAACTGACCCGCGACGCGGTCACGGGCCTCAATCGCCTGATCCATCGAATCTTGGTTGCCTTCAAAAGCGATCGTGGTCATCACCCCATCCCCATAGGAGAAGAGAACCGACGCAGACGAATTAGATTTTCCGCCCACGCATGCGATTTCATAGGCCGATGATTGCGCGGAATCTCCACTTGATGATGTGGGCGACGGCACAGCGGCGAATTCACCCTTACAGCGTGTGCGCGCACGATCAAGATATTGTTCAACACCCGCTTGGAATTCAGACGCGGTTGTAAGTGTGCGTTGCTCCGCACTTCCTTGAAGCGCGTTGCTGCGCCAACGAAACGCTTGATAGCTTGGGTTATTCGCACCTTGCACCGGACGCACGCCATCTTTTGTCGTGACACCCGCATCTTTTAAAAGCCGTGTGAAATCTTGTTGTGTTTGAAATTTCAACGCGGCCTGTGCCTGAGCCGGTGTTGCGGGCGGGTTCAGCGGTGCGAGAGATGGTTTTGGTGCAACAGGTTGCAAAGCCTGTTGTGCTTTTGGCATGGGTGCGGGAATTGGTGCGGGCGAAGGTGGCGGCAGATCTTGCGCGGTAACAGGCGCAACCGCACCGGCCATTTTACCCGTTGGCACAGGCATATCTTGTGTCACAGACATTTGCGCCAAGGCATTATTATTTTGCGTGACCCCAGAAATATTTCCGGCCGCCGGCTCAACACCGGTTGCGCGCAATTGCCCTTCCAACATCTCAATGCGATCTTGCATTTCCGTGAATTTCACCACTTGCGCCTGATCAGCCACAGCCGGATCAAAAAGAAGTGATTCAATTTCTTTTTTCTCACCGATACAGGCGGTTTTTTGTTGTTGAATCAACGCACCCAAACGGCGAATTTCACGTTGTGATTCTTGGTAACGGCGCGTGGCTTGTTCCAAGTCCCAATTATTGCCCGTTGATTTAATCTGGCTTTGTTCTTGTTGGGTTTGCAATGTTTCAAGTTGCGTTTGCAAAAGATTTTTTTGATCTTGCGCCGCCGCCAATTGCGCGCGCAATTGCGCAACCGCGCCATCATCTTGGGGGGCGGCTGGCGCTTGCGCATTATTTACTTTTTCTTTCAATTGCGCATTTTCGCTTTCAAGCATTGCGATTTTTTGTGTTTGCTCTTGCGCAATTTCGGGAGAGATGATCGAAGCCGGTTGCACTTTTTTCTCAAGCTCGGATTGGAGTTTTGAGATCTCAGCCGTCAAGGATTGATTTTGTTTTTCCAAACTTGCAAGTTTTTGTGTGTCGGCCGTTGCCTGTGAGGCCGCCGCGGACGCGGATGTGCTTTGCGTTTTCAACGCATCGCGTTCTTTGCTCAGCGCATCAATTTGTGATTTTAATTTCGCATTTTCGGATTGCAAATTTGTGATCTGTTCAACCGTCTTTGTATCAACGGGCGGGGCTGCGGGTGCCGCAGGAGCTTGCGTTTTTGCCGCGAGTTGTTCTTTGAGCTTTGCAAGTTCCACTTCGTTTGCGCGCAATTTTTCCTGAAGCTCATTTGTTGCGGCCACATTCGCCGCCGCCGGTGCTTGGTAACGCGTGCGCGCTTCTTGCAAAGCTTGCTTTAAACGGGCGTTTTCAGCCGCCAAATTATCGGCTTGCGTGGGTTGATTGGGTGATACTTCCGCCTTTAAAGGAGATGATACCATTTCCGTTTTTGCGGATTGTTTTTCAGGCGCGGTGGGGGCAGCGGCCGCCGCAACCGTTGGTGAAGGCGCGTTTATCGAAGCCACACATTTTGCCAATTGATCCGATGCCGTATCCATTTTCGCCGGAGCAAAATCAAAATTCTTTCCGGCCACATTGACGTTTAATTTTCCAACCGCACTTAACGCATTGATAAACGCGGGATCAGAACCAACACTGACCACAATCACGTTTTCAGATTGCGGACGCGCCGCCGATGTGACCACTTGATCGCCTGCGCGCAAGGTTACTTGCGTTCCTTTTGACGGATCAAATATTTTTGATGGCATATCAAACGCCACAGAAAATTGCCCATTCGGATTTTTTGCAATCGTCATCACCGTATCATCGGCATATTTTTGCGCCATGGTGCAGTAACTTCCAGCGGCCGCACTTGAAACACGGTTCACTGACCAACCGGTTTTTGCCGACGTCGCCGCCAAAGCCGTTGAGGCCATGAGGCCGACAATGCCAAAAGCCAAAATTTTTCCCGAAGTGCTTGTAAATGAAAATTGATCACGCATGGTGAATCCCCTGTTTTAACGAATCTCGATAGCTTGCAAATCAATACTTTATGTATAAAATTGACCGCGCGTTGGCAAGAAAAAACGCCAAAACCCCTCAGCTTTGTGGGGGTGTTCCAAGCTTTTCTTCGCGAATAACCAAAACCCGCTTCCCATCGACCGGATTACGGTAAAGCTGGCCGCGCGGACGCGAGAGGTCTTGATCATATTGCCCCAAAAGCTGGGCAACCGCGTCTTCGAAACTGCTGGTTTGGCTGAGGGTTGATTTCACCGCCAAAGACGGGCTGGCTTGCCAAACAATGGCGACACCCGCCTGATCCGCCCAGGATTTCAAAACCTCGTTTAACGGCGCGCCATTCATGGCAAACCACCGCGCACCCGGCGTTGTCAATTGCACGGGTGGAACTTTGTCAACTTGTGGGAAATCCGCAACATTTGCCACAGATGTCGGCGCAGCAGGTTGCGCTTGTGGGGCTTGTGGTGTTTGTGGCGCTTGCGCGCGCATCTCAAATAATTTTTCAACCGCGCGGTCATAGCTCCCGAAGAATGAGAAATCTTGAGACAAAACAAAATTGCCTTGCGGAATATTTGTTGGCTTTGTTTCCAAACGCTCCGCCCAGCGCGCAACAACAGCGTTAAATTCTTCGCCCTGACGTGCGCGCCAGCCTTGAGTCGTTCCAGACGGTGCCGCCGGTGCAAAAGAAGATGCAGGATTGTCACGCATCATCACACCCGCATCACCCGGTTGTGTCATGGTCACATCAAGCGGCATTTCGGTGACAGGTTGTGGTTGCAAAACCATCGGAGATTGCGTGCGTGTTGGTGCGGCGGCCGGTTCAATGCGTGACGGCGTTTGCGCCTCTGGCACAGGCAAAGATTGCATGCCCATTTCTTGAGGAATTTCTTGAGGTGGCGCAGAAACTTGAGCCTGAACTTGCGCTTGAGTTTGAGTTTGTGCCTGAAGGCTTTGCGGAATGTAACGCTCGTTGATAATGCTCAACGCTGGCGTGACATTTGAAAATTCTTGCGCGTTTGAGTTTGAAACGGGTTCAGCACGCATAACCGATTGGCGCGCACGCAAATGATCTTTTCCCAATAAATTGACCGTCCCGGAACGTGTTTGCACCTCATAAACCGGTGGACGATAATTACCCCCCACACCCGGTTGCATTTGATCTTGCGCCAGCGCAGGAAAAGCAACACCGCACATCACACCCAACATCAAAAATGTTTTCATGGTTTGTTTTTTCATCGTCTTGCTCCGAAAAATAAATTTATCTTTGTTGTTAATCCACGTCATCAATAACGACAGATGATTCACCTTTAATTTTTTGCGCCAACGCCGCATGCAGATAATCGTCAATATCACCATCAAGGACATTTGCCGAGTCTGTTCTTTCCACCCCTGTGCGGAGATCTTTTACCATTTGATAGGGTTGAAGCACATAGGAGCGAATTTGATGTCCCCAGCCAATATCGGTTTTATTGTCATACTGGGCCCCGGCTTTATCCTCGCGCTTTTTCAATTCCCGCTCATAAAGGCGGGCGCGCAACATCGCCATCGCTTGGGCGCGGTTTTTATGTTGGGAACGGTCATTTTGGCACGCCACAACAATTCCGGTTGGGATGTGCGTGATGCGCACCGCGCTGTCTGTTCTGTTGACGTGTTGTCCGCCCGTGCCGGAGGCGCGATAGGTATCGACTTTTAAATCTTTATCCAAAATTTCAATGGTAATGGTTTCATCAATGACCGGTGAAATCGACACCGACGCAAACGACGTGTGACGACGTGCATTGGAATCAAAAGGTGAAATACGCACCAAGCGGTGAACACCGGTTTCGGTTTTCAACCATCCGTAAGCCTGATCACCTTCGATTTGAATGGTGGCGGATTTGATCCCCGCTTCATCGCCTTCGGTGCGATCAAGAACTGTCACCTTATAACCGCGCTGTTCCGCCCAACGCACATACATGCGCAACAAGATTGACGCCCAATCACATGACTCAGTACCGCCCGCGCCGGAGTTAATTTCTAAGAACGCATCATTGCCATCAACTTCGCCTGATAATAAGCTTAATAGCTGAAGTTTTTCGGCCTCTTTCTCAAGCGCAAACAAGGCGGCTTCGGCTTCTTTGACAATGCCTGTGTCATTCTCCGCCTCACCCATCTCAATCAATTCAAGATTGTCGCGCAGCGCGTTTTCAACCGTGCGCACTTTTTGAACATTTTGTTCAAGACGCGTTTTTTCACGCATCAAGCCTTGTGCTTTTTCAGGATTGTTCCAAAGGTTGGGGTCACCCGCGAGAGCGTTTAATTCTTCGAGACGTAAAAGCGCATTATCCCAGTCAAAGATGCCTCCGCAAAAGCGAGAGGGAATAAGTAATTGTTTCTTTGATGTTCAAAATTTCTGCGCGCATCATGTCCTCATGTGATTGTCAAAATTATGCCGCGATTTGCTCGGCTTCATTCTTTTTCTCATCAATCACAAAATTGATCAATGTCTCAACCAAAAGCGGCAAATTGTCATTATCCGCCTGAGCAGAAATCACGTTGTAATGAAGTGTTGGGCTGTCGACTGAAAACACGCCGCCCGCATTATTAATCTCGTCCGCAAATTTTTCAGGGGCATTCAGCATCAAGCCATTCACTTGATTGGTCGCCACCAACAAATGCGCCGCATCAGACAAAATCACCGTTGGCTTATGCGCCGCCAAAAACCCACCAATGAAACGACGCGTATGTGCGGTAAGTTTCAATTTATCATGGCTGCGGCTTCCGCCCGGGATCACCAAAATATCAAAATCGGCGGCCAAAGCATCCGCTAATGGACATTCCACCGCGAAGTAATGTCCCCAATTTGTCCCCTGCCATCCATTGGTCAGGCCATTTTCAATACTGACAATTTTGGGAATTCCACCTGCTTCTAACACACCGCGCTGAAAAGTCGTCATCTCGTTTTCGTTAAATCCATTCGCAATCAAAATCGCAACTTTTTTTCCAGCCAATGGCTTTTGCATCACTCAACTCCTCTAATGACGGTCTTTTTGAAGGGCGAACCAAGATTTTATATGTTTCTTCGTCCGTAAACTGATTCGGTTATGTCAACCTTTTCTCAGGGTGTCGGAGTATTATGCAACGCAGCATACGATGTCAAGTTTTAATTTTGTAAGCAAGTTCCACACGATAAAGTTTTTTCAGCTTTACAAAGCTTTTACAGACCCGTTAAAACAATGCATCAGCTTTACAAAGTAAAAAGGGGTTCTTATGACGTCATTCAAAAAAATTGCCATGGCTTTTGTCTTGGTCGCCGCCATCGGGCTTTCGGGTTGCAGCAAGTTCAAGAGCAAATCCGAAGTGGAAGCCTTGAACGAAGTGCAAGCGGTGGGAAGCCCCTTTACCCAATCTTTGGCGACGGAATATCGTTCCTTGGCAAACATCTTGCAAAATAACGTCATGGATTATCCGGACTCACTTCATTTTGCGCGCAAAGGTCTGGCGGCGGCTTCGGGTGAAGTTGTTCTTCCCGAGCCGATTTCGGATTGGAATTTACAACCCCCGCACATCGAAGAATTGGCCCCTGCCCGCGCGGCTTTGGTCGCAGCGTTAGATCGCGGTGGGCGTGAGCAAATGCCGCAAGTGGCGGCCGTCGCACAATCACGTTTTGATTGTTGGATTGAAGCGCAAGAACGCCGTTGGGACAAAGAAGTCACCACATGTAAGAACCAGTTTATGGATGCACTGAATCAACTTGGCGCCGTTGTCGCGGCCGCACCACCCGTTGCACCGCCATCCGATGTCATGGCCCCCGTTACTGCGGGTGAAGCACCATCAGGCCCCATGGCGGTTGAAGATGCCAAATATTTGGTGTTCTTTGATTTTGACTCATCCCGTGTTGATCAAGGCGGACAAAGCGTTGTCGACAGTGTGGTGGCCGAAATTCGTCGCCAAAATATCTCAAGCGTGAACGTGGTTGGTCACACCGATACATCCGGTGCGAATGATTACAATGAGCGTTTGGGAATGCGCCGTGCCAATGCCGTCAAAAAGGCTTTGGAAGAGCGTGGCATTCAAGCAAACATTATCAACAGCGAGACACGCGGCGAAAGCCAGTTGATGGTGCCAACACCGGAAGGTGTGCGTGAGCCCGCCAACCGTCGCGCCGAGATTACATTTGTGAAGTAATCTTCACAAACACATTTTGTGTGCTGTTAAATCTTCTAAAAAAGCACTGCGATCACCGTAGTGCTTTTTTATTTTCAGTTGTGATGGGGGAATGATGCCGAATGTAATGACCTCAGGTAACTCATAACGATCTTCTTGCTGGAGATAGTGCGCGTAGGGCACACGTTTTTCCCAATAAGCGATACGCGCTTTTATCAGAAAATTATCTCGCTCCTCTTGTGATTTATGGCACACACTTATGCGTTCTTCGCCGAAAAACACGGCTCTTTCGGTGACAAAAACATGATCATCCGGCGCATGGCATTCCAAACATACCAGACCTTGCCGGGGTAATCTCACAGACTCCTCAAGATGCGATTTGCCAGACAAAAATGGATCTTCCGCAATCCATGTCTTTGGAAAAGGTTCAAGAACGCCGAATATTGCGTTTGCGTGCGCTTGATCAGGAAGATTGGTGGCGGATGCAAAATGAAGACTTAAAAAACGCCTCAAGGGCCTCAGCCCCGGCTCACGCCAATCTTCGCCCCCTTTGAAAATGGAACGCAGATTTGAAAACGCCGTGTAATGATAAAAAATAGCCATGTGTGATGACTACATGAAGGTTTCCAAAAAATGCAAACTTTTTATGCGCCAAGATCAGCGGGATCAAAGTCAAAATCTTTGTTACAAAACTCACAATTCATGGTGATTTTACCGTCAACTGTGGCCTCAACGCGATCTTCGACTGAGAGCATATTTAACACACGGGTTAATTTTTCAGGCGTACAGCGACAGCCCTTGCGCAAAGGCTGTGGGTCATAAACGCGCACACCTTCTTCGTGAAAAAGACGATAAAGCAAGGTGTCATCATGCAACCTTGGATCAAGCAATTCCTCATCCTTACACGTCATCAACAAAATTTGCGTGCGATTCCAATGATCATTGATGGGTTTATCATCTTGCGGAATTTTTTCATGATCCGGCATATGTTGAAGCATAACAGCGCCCGCGCGCCACCGCCCATCATCCCCACACGTCACGGCCGTGCGCACCGCGGTGCGAATTTGTTCCGATTGCATGAAGTAATGATGAATGGAATCTTCAAGGCGCTTTCCTTGAAGCTCAACAATCCCTTGATACCGCTCCATATGATCGCCTTGATCCACGGTAAACGCCAAATATCCTTTACCGAAAAGGTCAATCACGGTCGGGCTTTCATCAAGAACATTCAGTTTTTCTTTATCATAGCCGGCGGTGGCGCGCACATCACCCGATGATGTCACATCGGACACAAGACGTGTTACCGCACCATCACCTTGCGCTTGAAGAATAAAAATTCCTTCATATTTCAACATGGACGATAAAAGAACCGACAACACCACACTTTCCGCCACCAATTGTGCAACCGGTTGCGGGTAAGCGTGAGGAAGCAAAATATCATCAAGTAATTTTCCAAGGCGCACGATGCGCCCACGAATGTTCGCACGCTCCAGATGGAAAGTTTGCACATGGCTATCATCCGGCAACGGAAAATTGACAAGGCCGCCCGTGTCACTCATGACTTAATCTTATACCCCGTTTTCAAAAGCCACCAACATATCAAACCCAAAAGGCCGCTGACACTTGCAAGAACAACCATACCCGTGACGGGGGATGCTTCGGGAATCCCTATAAAACCAGCACGAAAACCATCAATCATATAAAAGAAAGGGTTTAACAACGCCACTTGTTGCCACATAAAAGGTAATGCATCAAGCGCGTAAAACGTTCCCGACAAAAAGGTCAAAGGTGTGACAATAAAATTTGTCACCGCAGCCATATGATCAAATTTTTCAGACCATAAACCTGCCAAAACTCCCAAAAGTCCCATCAATAAATTTCCAAGAATGGCAAAGATGATAATCAAGAACGGCTGATGAATGGGCAAATTCAAAAATACTTCCAAGACAATCAAGCCCGCAACACCAATCATTAACCCGCGCACCAACGCCCCAATCACATATCCGCACAAAAGTTCGAACGGCGAAAGTGGCGGCATCAAAACATCGACAATGGTGCCTTGAACTTTTGCAATGATCAAAGACGATGACGAATTCGCAAACGCATTTTGTGCCATCGCCATCATCAAAAGCCCGGGGGCGAGAAAATGAAGATAAGGCATTCCAAGAATCACGCGCCCTTCCCCGCCCAAAGCCAACATGAAAACTACAAGAAACAAGAACAGCGTCACCAACGGCGCCAACACCGTTTGCATATAGACATTCAAAAATCGCCCTGTTTCTTTCTGGACAAGGGTGAGAAGACCTATAAAATTAAATCCGCGCAAGAGTCGCGGCGTAAGACCCGAATTTTCCATCTGGTTTAGGTAGCATGACTGAAAAACAAAGCAAGCCCCAAAAAAAGCAAAAGCGCATCACCCCCGATTATTTGCGCAATGCGGGGCTTTATTATTTGCAACGTTTTGCCGCATCCGAAGCCAATTTTCGCCGGGTGATGGAGCGCAAAATTTTAAAATCCGCCCATGATCATCCGGACCAAGACCTTAGCGAATGCCGCGCCTGGCTTGAGGATGTTGTGGTGGCCTTTCGCCGCCTTGGCTATCTTCAAGATCACGCCTATGCGCTTGGGTTCACGCGATCTTTGCGTCAAAAAGGATGGCCGCGCGCACGCATTATAAACCGGTTGCGCCAACAAGGACTGGATGATGAAGCGATTACCAAAGCCTTCGAGGATCCGGAGAATGATGTGCGTGATTGCGACCAAGCCCTTGCCTATGCACGGCGAAAAAAAATCGGCCCTTATAGGGCCGCACACCCTGCTGATTTTTATCAAAAAGATTTAGCGGCATTAGCGCGCGCAGGCTTTAGTTATGAGATTGCGCAATATGTTTTAAACCACGACATCACGCATGATTTATAAATTCTCGGCTTGATCCACACGTTCTTTTGGCAAAATAATTGTTGCGGTTGTGCCAATTCCTTTTTGTGAAAAAAGTTCAATGCGCCCGTCATGCAATTTCAAAAGCGCATTCACCAAAGCAAGCCCGATACCAATTCCCGATGATTCTTTGCCGTGCCGCCCATCAATTAAACCAAAGGGTGATAATGCGCGCGCCATTTCATCATCATCCAACCCCTTGCCCGTATCGGTCACAGAAATTCTGATATTACCTTGACGGTCTTGTTCCGCATCCAAGGTAATGCGCCCACCTTGCGGTGTAAATTTAATCGCGTTCGAAAGCAAATTCATGACCATTTGTTTGATGGCCGTTTCTTCGGCAATTACCTTTGGCAATGTTTGCGGCACATTATTGAGAATGACTTGTTGCGCCGAGCGCGCCTTTCCTTCCAACAAACCAAGACAGGTATGAATTGTTTTCGGAATATCAACAAGACTTTCATTTAATTCGCGTTCGCCCGCATCAATGCGCGAGATATCAAGAATTTGATTAATCACACTCAAAAGATGCTTGCCACTGTCATGAATATCACGGGCATATTCTTGATAGGCTTTTGGTTCAATCGGGCCAAAAACTTCGTTGCGAATAATTTCTGAAAAACCAATGATCGAATTAAGAGGCGTGCGCAATTCATGCGACATGTTTGCAAGAAATTCGGATTTCGCCCGGCTTGCAACATCGGATTGGAGCTTGGCTTCTTTCAATTGAATTTCCGTCTCCTTGCGCGATGTAATATCTTCCATACTGCCTTCGTAATATTTGACTCCGCCGCGGTCATCATCAACCCGGCGCACTGTTTCCTGAACCCATATTTTTTCGCCATTTTTTCGATAAACTTGATGTTCAAGAATAACCGCATCATTCTCGATTGCACGCAACGCCTGAAGACGCTCTTGTGGCTTCACAAATAACTCCATATGCGCATTGCGAATTAATGTAACCACATCTTCCTCGACATCATAACCCAATAATTTTGCAAAAGAAGGATTACACGAAATAATTTTTCCATCATCGGTCATTTGATAAATACCGTTCATGGCATTCTCCCAAATGATTTTATATTTCCGCTCCGCCTCCAATAAGGCTTGGGCGGTTCGCTCCGCCAACTCAATATCAATAAAGCTTCCGACAACGCGTGTGTTGTTATTATCATCTTTGCGCAACATGGAAATCACCATATCAACAATGCGATGCGCCCCGTCATGCGTGCGCAGTGATGTGCGCACCCGGTAAGTTTGTTTTTGTCCCTTGACCAAAAGCGCGATGTCACGGCGTTGTTCTTCTTGATGCGCCGGATCCAAAAGATCGATTAAATTTCGCCCGCGCAAGGTTTCTTGTGGCAAGCCGGCAAGCTTCGCAAAAGCCGTATTGACGAAAAGAAGTGTGCCTTGTGAATCAATTTCAAAAACTGCATCGGAGATCGCATTGATAATCGCGCTGTTCTCGCGCTCCGCCTTGCGCAAAGCTTGGTTGAGGCGTTCGCGCTCCTGCATCTCGAAACTTAATGCCGCATTTTGCTTTTCCAACTCCTCATTCGCCGTTTTAAGATAACGCGTGTGGCGTAAATTGGTGTTGAAATAAAGCCAGCCCACCAAAGTGATACACAAACCCGCAAATAAAATTCCCCACGGAACCAACTCAACAACAACCATCCACCCGGTTGCATCAAAGCGCATACGCAGATCAAGATTAGCATTCGCAAATTTTGCCGTATCTTGTGCAATGACCAACCCGCTCGCCGAATCCGCAGACCCCATGTAAGAAAGATGGTATAATTCATGCTTGCCGAGATTTATTTTAAGATCATAAAAGCCTTGATGACGTTGCAGCCATTGCGGCCGTATCACTTGAGCAAGACTTGTAAACGCAACAACATAGCCAATATTTTTTTCTTGAGCCGAAATTTTTTTGATGAGCGCAAAGCCTTGAACAACAATATTTGGATTTGTGGAAACTTGCTGCAAACGACTAATTTGCGGAGATAAAATCAAAACCGGATCGCCGTTCGCAACCGGAAACGAGGTGATTAATTCTTGAATGCGACCATCATTAATAAGTTGATCATCAAAGATCATTGTTGATGATTTTTTTAGATAAACAGGCTTCGAATTATTTTCATTCCGCACCCACACCACATAATCGTAATCCGATAAATCAATATCTGTATCTTGAACCAAGGTTAAAAGACGTGCATCTGGCACATCAATGGCCACTTTTAAAAAGCCGCCAAGGTTATTCAACGTTGATTGCAGATCTTCAATTTTTTCGACAATCACGCTTTTTGAAAATTCTGTCGCACCGGAATAATCGCTGCGCAAAATTTGTCCAACAATCGCATAGCTTGAAAAAAACAAAATCATCGTTAACGCCAAGCCGTTGAATAAAAGCATAAAGCTTGAAACATGATCGCGCATGCGCAAGGGAACACGCACGGATGATGAAGACAAGAAAGAGGGCAAAGCGCGACGATTCATAACAATTTCAAGGGCCTATCAGAGTAAAGCTGAGTTCATTGTGCGAGGAACGGGTTAAGTAAGCCCTAATATATTTTTCGTAATGCATGAATATTATTAACTTTTCTTGTTTTTTAATCAAAAACCCTCGATATTATCGCGCATACGCCACTTTTAACCAAGGATTTAACCCGATGTCACAAAACCCTTTTTTCAATTCCTGGATGAAAATGGATCTGGGAAAAATGCCGGCCAATGCACCGCTTGATATGCGCGGCTTTATGGAGTTGGGTCGTAAAAATTTCCAAGCCCTTACCGAGGCACAGCAAGTTGCGGTCGAAAGCATGCAAAGCATTGCACAGCGTCAAGCCGAAATTTTGTCACAGATTGTGCAAGATCAATCATCAATGGTGCGCGAAATTATCACCGAAGGGACACCTGAGGAAAAAGTCGCACGCAGCGCAGATTTGATCCGCAAGGCGTATGAAAAAGGTATTCACGGCGCACGTGAAGTGTCGGACATGTTGAACAAGTCAGGCCGCGAAGCATCAGACATTATCAACAAGCGCGTTGCGTCCGCTTTGAACGAGATGAAAACAACCGCAACCGAAAGCAAAGAGCAACGCAAAGCTTCGAAAGATAAATCTGCGGCTTAATATTTTTCTGGATTGTTCCTGAATTTAAAACCTCCCCTTGTGGGAGGTTTTTTTATACCAATATTCATACCGGCAATTGAATACACACGCGCAATCCGCCCATAGGGGATTGATCAAGCCAAATGCGCCCGCCATGCGCATAAATAATATCTTGCGCAATGGGAAGGCCCAAGCCGACGCTTCCCGCCTCAAGTGAACGCGCGGAATCGACGCGAAAGAAAGGCTTAAATACGTCTTCATAATATTTTTCATCAAGCCCCGGGCCATCATCATCAATGATAATATCCATGACATCATCACGGCGATGAAACATCACATCAATCACACTTGCGTATTTTTCGGCATTGGAAATAATATTTTGCAATGCACGTTCAAACGCGACAGGACGCACAAGCAATGTGGAATCCCCTTCATGACGGATTGTCATTTTTTTGCCACTGCGCCCAGCCGCATGCCGAAACTTCTCAAAAATAGTCACAAGATCAATACGCATTTCGGCTTCTTTTTCATCACCGCGCACAAAATCAAGATAACTATTCACCATGCGTTCCATATCATGAACATCATTCTTTAAGGCTTGTGTATCCGCATTATCTGGCCCCAACGCCAACGCCAATTTCATGCGGGTAAGAGGCGTGCGCAAATCATGCGATACGCCTGCGAGCATTGCTGTGCGTTGTTCTATTTGACGTTTAATGCGCGCATGCATATCCAAGAAGGCGCGCGCCGCCGTGCGAACTTCGCGCGCACCTTCCGGTTTGAAATTCGCAATATCACGCCCAACGCCAAAACGTTCCGCCGCCACCGCCAAACGCAAGATAGGACGAATTTGATTGCGCATAAAAATCACCGCAATTGCAAAAAGAACAATGGAGCTTCCCACCAACCACATCAGGAAGATGTAAGCAGAGGAAGAAAAAATACGCCGCTCTAGCGCAAAGATGCGCAAAATTCCGCCCTCCATCTGAATGCCAATATTGACCCATTCATCATCAAGATCGAGCGCAATGCTATAAGGTTTGCGCACTTGCTGTTGCAAAGCCACCGATAAAGCTTCGGCCGTGAAAGGCTCCCACGTTCCAGACGTTTCAATTCCCGGCTCCAAAGAACGGCCCGGTTCAAACGTGACAAGTAAATCTAAACTTTGGGAAGCGTAGCGTTTGAGATCTTCAAAACGTTGCGGATCACGCCCATCTTCTTTTTCTTGCACAAGAACAGAAATTTCACCCGCCAAAGCAAAAGCAAGACGCGCAGAAACCTTGCGCCAATGGTTATCAACGAAGACAACAGTTGTCACCGCCTGAACCAAAATGGCGGGCACAACAATAATTAATAATGACCGCGCAAAAAGCGTGCGCGGCAAAATCTTTCGCATCCAAAACCACGGGTTAAGGTAACGCAGGCGAAACATGTCCTACCCCTCCTCTTTTATAAGTCTTAGCCGGTAACCCTGGCCACGAATTGTTTGCAAATAAAGCGGTGCTTTGCTGTCGTCATTCATTTTGCGGCGAAGGCGCGTCACCTGCACATCAATTGTGCGGTCGTTCCCCTCCAAGCCACACAAACGCGCCAGATCTTCGCGGCTTAAAATGCGTCCCGCATGTTTCAACAAAACGTCAAGCAAGGTTGCCTCAGATTGCGTGAGGCGCACCGTATCATGCGCACCACGCAACTCACCGACCTCGCGGTTATAAACCCATGGCCCAATGGACGGCGCATCATCACGCACAACCGGATCACTGCGGCGGCGCAAAATTGATTTCAACCGCAACAATAATTCTTTCGGTTCAAAAGGTTTTGCCAAGTAATCATCCGCACCTGACTCCAAACCCTCGATGCGGTTTTGTGTTTCACCCAAAGCCGTCAAAAGCAAAACCGGAATGTCGGAAACGCGCCGCAAGCCTTGGGTAAATTCAACACCTGTTTGCCCCGGCATCATCACATCAACAATCAACGCATCGAATAATGTTTTTTCTAAAATCTCCAATGCGGCGGCCGCATGGGGTGCGGTTGTGACAATCATGCCTTGTTCGCGCAAAAAACGTGACAATAAATCACGAATGCGGTCATCGTCATCGACGACCAAAATATGTGGTTTCTCAGAGTTGCTAAATAATTTTACTTCGGCCATGCATCATATCTTATGCTTGATTTTTTTGTTCTTTTCACCATATTGGAATTTCTTATAAACGAAAATGGAAATCTCATGCTAACCCCAAATTTTGATGATCGCGATGGCTTTATTTGGATGAATGGCGCGTTTGTTGCGTGGCGTGACGCCAAGATTCATGTCATGACTCACGCTTTGCATTACGCAAGCGCGGTGTTTGAAGGTGAACGCGCTTATGGTGATAAAATTTTCCGCTCTCATGATCATTCGCAACGTTTTCATGATTCCGCGCGCATGATCAATATGACCATCCCCTATGATATTGCCACATTGGAAAACGCAAAATATGAACTCCTTCAAAAATCAAATTTAGGTGATGCGTATATTCGCATGTTGGCCTGGCGCGGGTCGGAGCAAATGGGAATTGGTGCACGTCATACCAAAATCCATGTGATGATTGCGGCATGGGTGTGGCCAAGTTATTTTTCACCTGAGCTTTTGGAAAAGGGTATTAGCCTGATGACATCATCATGGCGAAAACCATCCCCCGACACAGCCCCCGTGCGCAGCAAAGCGGCCGGACTTTACATGACCAACACTTTGGCCAAACATGCGGCGGAAGAAGCCGGGTTTCATGATGCGCTTATGTGTGATTGGCGCGGTTATGCGGTTGAAGCAACGGGTGCAAATTTATTCCGTGTGAAAAATGGTGTGCTTCGCACCCCAAAAGCGGATTGTTTTTTAAACGGCATCACCCGCCTGACCGTTATTGATCTCGCGCATGATTTAAATATCGCAGTTGAAGAAGATCACATCACCATGGATGATCTTATGCAGGCGGATGAAGTCTTTTTAACCGGCACAGCCGCGGAAATTACACCCGTTGGGCGCATTGACACACAACATTTTAATGTTGGGCCCATCACAAAAAAATTGCGCGACGCTTATAGCGAATATGTTAGACGTTAAAGCGGAATAACATCACGTCACCATCGGCAACGACATATTCCTTGCCTTCCTGGCGCATTTTGCCCGATTCTTTTGCGCCCACTTCGCCTTTATTTTCAATGTAATCATGAAAGGCAATTACTTCGGCACGAATGAAACCTTTTTCAAAATCGGTGTGAATTTTTCCTGCGGCTTCTGGTGCTTTTGCCCCTTTGCGGATCGTCCATGCGCGCGCTTCTTTTGGTCCGGCGGTGAAGTAAGTTTGCAAGCCCAAAATGCGATACCCCGCTTTGATGATACGGTTTAACCCTGGCTCAGTGAGACCGATGGATTCAAGAAATTCTTTTTTATCGTCTTGCGAGGTTAATTGCGCAATTTGCGATTCAATTTCCGCGCAAATTACAACCGCTTCCGTTCCACGCGCTTGCGCCATTTGAGACACTTTTTCAGTCAATGCATTGCCTTTTTCGGCCTCTTTTTCACTGACATTGCACACATATAAAATGGGCTTTGACGTCATTAATCCCAATGTTTTAAAGAATGTTTTCAAATCATCCGGTATTGTCACAGAAGATGCCAAATCCCCTTTATCCAACGCGCCGCGCACAAGCTGCATAAATTCAATTTGTGTTTTGATATCTTTATCACCCGATTTTGCTTTTTTAGATAAATTTTCAATTTGGCGATCAAGACTTTCAAGATCCGCCAACATTAATTCTGTCTCGATAATCTGCGCATCGCGCAACGGGTCAACGGAACCTTCAACATGGATGATATTTTCATCATCAAAGCAACGTAAGACATGAATAATCGCATCTGTCTCACGGATATTCGCCAAAAACTTATTGCCCAAACCTTCACCTTGCGCCGCCCCCTTCACAAGACCGGCAATATCCACAAATTCCAATTGCGCAGGAATAACGGACACCGATTTTGCAATGGCAGCCAATTGATCCAAGCGCAGATCGGGAACCGCAACACGCCCGACATTTGGTTCAATCGTGCAAAAAGGAAAGTTCGCCGCCTGAGCCGCGGCCGTTGCCGTCAAGGCATTAAAAAGTGTTGATTTACCGACATTGGGCAAGCCCACGATTCCACAATTAAAGCCCATTTCTTACTCCTCTTTCATTTCAGTTTTAATTTTTGGTGGCGCCAAAACCCGCGCCACATCCGTCATATAATTTTCAAATTTATGGGTGATCATCTGCGCGCTGTGATCCGCCAATGCTTCAATCATTTTTTCCGCGCCCTCAGATTCCGATTTTGCAAAATCAGAAAGCACATAATTGCTTACAAGATCGCGATCACCCGGATGACCAATTCCAATCCGAACACGCGTATAATTTTGTGAACCAAGATGTTCATCAATGGATTTCAATCCATTATGACCGGCCGCACCGCCGCCCGTTTTGACGCGCATTTTCATCAACGGCAAATCTAATTCATCATGAAAAACAAACAGACTCTCAACTGGGATCTTATAAAACCGCATGGCGGCTTGAACCGATTGGCCGGATAAATTCATGAAGGTTTGCGGCTTTAAAAGCCCACATTTCACCCCGTCGATTATACATTCCGCATACTCCCCCAAAAATTTTTTGCGAAAGCTGGGCGCACGAAATTTTTCGGCCATCCTGTCAATGACACGAAAACCAATGTTATGGCGGTTATTCTCATACTCTGGCCCCGGATTCCCAAGACCAACAAAAAGAAACATGATTCACCTTTCAACAAAAAACCCCTGACATTGTCCTCAGGGGTTTTTTAACATGATCCTCAAGATTTATATTATTTCTTTGCGTCTTTTGGAGCCGCTTTCGCAGGCGCAGCCGCCGCAACTTCCGCATCCGAAACTGGCTTGACGATCTCAAGCTCGACATATTCTTCCGGCTGGACGATTGACGCAATCGCGAAATCATCTTCCGCAACCAACTCTGCACCTTTCGGCAATTTGATTTCGGAGATGAGAACAGAATCGCCAATATCCAAATTGGTCAAATCGACCTCAATCGAATCCGGAATATCCGTGACCAAACATTCCAATTCGACTTCGTGCGAAGCCACGTTCAAAACGCCTTTGTTCTTGATACCAACGCATTTATCTTCGTTGATAAATTCAAACGAAACCGAAACGGTAATGCGTGTTTTTGGATTTACGCGCAAGAAATCCGCCGACTCGATTTTGTCCGTCACGGGATGAACTTGCACATCGCGTGCGATGGTCATCATTTTCTCACCCGCCACATCCAAATTGCAAATATGTGTGAGCATATAACCCTTGTGATATTCCAAGGTAATTTCTTTTTGCGGCAAGGCAATCAGAACGGGGGCTTTGTTATCACCATAGATAACAGCGGGAACTTTATTTTCGCGGCGTAACGCACGAGCAATCCCCTTACCGGCCCGATCACGTTTTTCTGCCGTCAAACTATATTGTTTTGACATGACATTTTCCTTTTTTAAATGTTAAGACCCGCCTCCAGGGGTGCGGGTCGGATGAAGGTTTATAGCGGGATTACGCCAATGATTGCAAGTGTTGTGTTTTATTTCACCCGCGAAAACATGCTTTGGATTATGACAACATTTATTTGATATTGAAGTGGCCGCATTAGCCTATATCTTGGTTTTTATGATCAAAATCTCCCCCACCCCCCTTCTTGTCACGGGCTCGGCCGGATTTATCGGCTTTCACGTCATCAAAAGCTTGCTCACCGCCGGGCAATCAGTCGTCGGGGTTGATAACCTGAATGATTATTATGATGTGAGTTTAAAGCACGCGCGGTTGGAAATTTTAAAATCGTCCCCCCTTTTCACATTTGCCCACGCCAACATCGCCGACAAAAATGCCATGGAACATTTATGGGCGCAGCATTCTTTTACTCGCGTTATTCATTTAGCGGCACAGGCGGGCGTGCGTTACTCCCTCGAAAATCCATATGCCTATATCGAAAGCAATTGTTTGGGTCATCTCACAATTTTGGAGCAATGCCGTCATGCGAAAAATTTTGAACATTTGATTTACGCAAGCTCTTCTTCTGTTTACGGCGCGAATGACAGCGTGCCATTTCGCACATCGGATCGCACCGATCACCCCGTGTCGCTTTATGCCGCAACAAAAAAATCATGTGAGATGATCAGCCAATCTTACGCCCATCTTTACGGCGTGCCGCAAACAGGATTGCGATTTTTCACCGTGTACGGCCCGTGGGGGCGACCCGATATGTCGTATTTTTTATTCACCAAAGCAATTTTGGAGGGCAAGCCCATCCCCATTTTCAACAACGGGGATATGAAGCGCGATTTCACGTACATTGATGATATTGTGGCGGGGTTATTGCCGTTAATCGATAAACCGCCCATTGGCGAAAAAAATTCCGGCGCACAAAGCCCGCACCGTGTTCTCAATATCGGCAACACGAAATCCGAAAACTTGATGGATTTTGTCAAAGTGTTGGAACACGCCCTTGGCCGCAC
Organism: Alphaproteobacteria bacterium; assembly: GCA_027482195.1. GTDB lineage: Bacteria > Pseudomonadota > Alphaproteobacteria > Micavibrionales > Micavibrionaceae > Micavibrio_B. Next base: position 27,033 of record JAIXWE010000091.1, read on the forward strand.
CGCCGTCATTGATTATAAACCTATGCAGATGGGCGATGTATATCAAACATTTGCCGATGTCACGGATTTGACCAGTCTCACGGGCTTTCACCCCACCACATCTATCCAAGACGGCATACCCAAATTTGTTGAGTGGTATCAGAGTTACTCTAAGAGCTCCCCATGAACAAAAAAAACGACTCGAGCCAGACTAAAGATGAAACACCCAAAGGTATATTTAACTATGCGATATCTTATCGTAATGCCGCTCAAATTTTAACTTCTCAATGGAACATAAAAATTAATGGTCACCATGCTCCAATATATTTCCTTTATACACACTCAATAGAACTTCTTTTAAAATCCTTCTTTAGAAAGAATGGATCAAGCATGGATGATCTAAAAAAAATGAGCCATGATTTTGGAAAAATGACTGAGAAAGCCAAGTCACAAGGGCTTGATTTACATGATGAAGATGAAGATGTCTTAAATGTTTTAGCCACAAGAAATACGAACGGATTTGATTTTAGGTATATAAAAACTGGCCCTTTTACAAGACCCACCCTAGAAGCCTTGGAAAGAACTTATAAAAACCTAGAAGAGCAAATAGGAAACTTTTTAGAAATCAAATAAAATCTACAAGGAGTGACAAGAATTGGGCGGTTTAAAAACCGCCCGCCACGGCGGCCCAAGATGCGCCTTGTGGTGAACTTGAATCTTTCATTGTCGCAAGCTCAAATGATAATAACGCACCAATTAAAAAGAGGCCACAAGGCCTCTTTTTAATTGGTCGGAGTGACAAGATTTGAACTTGCGACCCCTTGCACCCCATGCAAGTGCGCTACCAGGCTGCGCCACACTCCGAAACCAAACGATATGTGAGGAATGTTTTAGAAGAAGGTCATGGGAAAAGCAAGCGTTATGACGATGGATAATCGTTTAAGCCGCTTCGGTTTTCATGTTTTCTTGTGCCAAGCGGATGATGGCGCGCATATCTTCCAAATCCGCCAAGGCCTCTTGCAACATTTTAACTTGATCATGCGTGAGCGTCACGGTTGAAGATTCCGCAACCACTTTCTCAACAACGGGGCCTTGTACCTGCGGCAAATTTTCGCCGTAGGATTTCACTGCCTGTTCTTTTTTCTGATCGAGCTTTTGTTCGGCCAGCACGGCATTCTTGCTGACACCCTTCAACAATTTTTGCACACCCTTGATGGTGTAACCTTCGGTGTAAAGAAGATGATGAATTTTGCGCAATACCGCCACATCTTCGGGGCGGTAATAACGCCGCCCGCCGCCACGCTTCATCGGCTTGATGGTTGAAAATTTGGTTTCCCAAAAACGCAACACATGTTGCGGCACGTTCAATTCATCCGCCACTTCGGAAATGGTGCGAAACGCATCGGGGGATTTTTGATTCATGTTCACCATCTCAATCAAACTCATTTTCATCAACTTGGCGTGGCGCAATTCCGTTCATACGGTCTTTCAAAACATGGGATGCGCGAAACACCAAAACCTTGCGCGGGGTAATTGTCACCTCAACACCGGTTTTGGGATTGCGCCCAACGCGTTCGCCTTTTGCGCGCAAACTGAAACTTCCGAAGGAGGAGATTTTAACCGAACGTCCCGCGATCAACGCATTGGCCATTTCATCCAAAATTGTTTCCACCAACGCCGCCGATTCATTTCGCGACAGCCCGACCTGTTTATAGATCGACTCCGCCAAATCCGCGCGGGTGAGTGTGCGTTGTGCCATGGGAAAAGCCTATGCGAAAAAGTGCGGCTTGGTCAAATTATCTTGAAAGGAATTCCCCAAAAAAGTGATGATGTTCAAAGGATTACGGCTATTTTTTGAACTATATTTTCAATAACGCACCAAAAGAGCACCCCAACTCAAGCCCGCCCCCAAGGCCTCGAACAAAATCAATTGCCCCGGTTTTAACTTTCCCGCCCGTGCCGCATGATCAAGAGCAAGAGGAATCGACGCGGCCGACGTGTTGGCATGATCGGCAACGGTCATCACCACACGTTCCATACTCATGTTTAATTTCTCGGCCGTGGCTTGGATGATCCGGCTGTTCGCTTGGTGCGGGATCAGCCAATCAATTTGATCAGATGTGATGTTATTTTTTTGCAAAACTTCGTCAACAATTGCGGCCATGTGATTAACCGCATATTTGAAAACATCTTTGCCTTGCATTTCAATTTTATCATGTGCGTTGGTTTGAAGGATCGATGCGAAATTTCCATCCGCATAAAGATGTGTTGAAAGAATACCGCGATCATTTATATCGCCGTTCCCGTCCGCTGCTTCCAAAACAACCGCACCCGCACCATCACCGAACAACACACATGTGGTGCGGTCATTCCAATCAAGAAGGGATGACATGGATTCCGCCCCGATGACCAAAATGCGTTTCGCTTGTGAGGCCGCGATGAAATGAGAAGCGGTGGAAAGCGCATAGACAAACCCCGCGCACACGGCTTGAATATCAAAAGCCATTTTAGGTGGACAGCCCAACGCCGCCTGCACCTTCACCGCAACAGATGGAAACACTTGATCGGGTGTGGTGGTGGCAACAATAATGCCGTCAATGGTTGCGGGATCAATCGCCCCTGAGGCTAAAGCCGCACGCGCCGCATGAATTGCAAGATCGGTTGTTGTTTCCCCCTCGCCCACCATGTGACGTTTTCTTATGCCGGAGCGTTGCGTGATCCATTCATCGGACGTGTCAACACGCAGTGCAAGATCATCATTCGTGACAATTTTTTGAGGAAGGTAAGAACCCGTTGCGCAAATGACGCTGCGTATCACTTTCATGAGGTTTTTGTTTCCGTGATGCGCGCGACAAAAGATTCTTGTGACATGACGGCCGCAATTTCTTCCGCAACGCGCTTGTTAAATCCGTTTGCCGCCAAATCAGCCGCTACAAAAATCGCATTGCAAAAACCAAGCGCGTCCATACTGCCGTGGCTTTTCACACAAATACCATCAAGCCCCAAAAACATTCCGCCATTATAAAGCCGCGGATCGAGGCGTTTTTTCACTTTTTGCAACGCCCCCATCGCCAACATTCCCCCAATCATTGAAAGAAAGGATGATTTCAGCGAGTCTTTCAAAATATGTGAGGTCAGCTTGCCAACACCTTCCGCAACCTTCAGCGCGATGTTGCCCGTAAACCCATCGGTGACAACCACATCAACCGTACCGGCGGTGATATCGTTCCCCTCAACAAAGCCGTGATATTTTCCGTGAAATTTCACTTGTTGTAAGATCGCGGCGGCCGCACGCAAATTTTCATGCCCCTTCATATCTTCGGAGCCCACATTCAATAACCCCACCGTTGGGTTTTGGATATTGCGCACCACCCGCGCATAAACCGATCCCATCAACGCGAATTGCACCAAAATTTCTTCATCACATTCCAAATTTGCACCCAAATCCAACATCACCACTTCGCCCTTTTCCGTGGGCAAAACCGAGGCAATGGCCGGGCGATGAATATCTGGCAAGGTGCGCATGGCAAGCTTTGCCATCGCCATCAACGCCCCCGTATTGCCGCCCGAGACAACCGCTTCCGCACGCCCTTCGACAACGGAATTAATCGCCAAACGCATGCTCGAATCCCGCCCTGCGCGCAGTGCCACACCGGGCTTTTCATGCGCGCCCACGACTTTGTCCGTGTGATGAATGATGCACGCCGCACTTAACGCCGCATGGCTTTTTAGCTGAGTTTGAATCTGGTGTTCATCACCGTATAAAAGAAATTTGAGATTGGGGCGCGCTTTCAACGCCATGGCGGCACCCGGAATCGTCACCGCGGGGCCAATATCACCGCCCATAACATCAATGGCAATTGTAACGGATGCTGGCACGAAACTTGTCCCTCAATAAAAAAGGCCGCCGGATTTTAGCGACCCCTTTTTCTCACATGCGTGAAAAAGTTAGCCTTGCGTATCAAGGACCTGGCGGCCGCGATACATTCCGGTTTTCAAATCAACATGGTGACGGCGCACGGCTTCACCCGTGGTTTTATCTTCCGCCCAGTTTGTCGCCGTTAAGGCATGGTGTGAACGGCGCATATCGCGCTTGGATTTCGAGGTTTTCTTCTTTGGAACGGGCATGGCGTTCTTCCTTAAAAATGCAGTTAATGGTGGTGCGTTTTAACCAAATCACCCCCAAAAGGCAAGTCATTTTCGCAAAAATGACATAAAATAAGAATTTTAGTCCTTCGGCCGCCAGTTTTTCAACGCCGCAAACGGGTTCGCCCGCCCGGAGACGGACTTTTCCGCCCCCTCTTTTTCCGCAACTTGGATCACAGATTCGGGCAAGCGCGCCCCTTGCTTTTGCGGGTAAGGGTCAATCGCCAAAGACAAAAATTGTGTTACCACCTCACCAATATCAATTTGGCCATTGATCACGGGTTCCGGATCATCTTTTTCTTCCAAGATGGGCAGATCAATATTCTCTTTTTTCACGCGCGCATCTTGCTGTAATTTTTTGAAATGCATGAGCTTTTCTTGCTCGGAAAACCATGCCTCAAAATTATCCGCCACGTCATTCTCGACAGGCTCTAACGTGATCACACATTCTTGGATCACTTTTGCCGCAAAATTTCCATGCACATAAAATAAATGTGGGCCATCAAGTTCGACCGTCACATCTGCCGACAAAGATTCCAGTTTTAAAACATCCAAACGCGTTGCCAAGCCCGCACGTTGTTTTTCGTTTGGAGAAATTTTCCATGAATTTGCGTTTGGTTTACGCGCATCATCAACGGAAACGCAAAATGACCATTCTGGTTCAGGCAACGTCACGGTGTGTGCTTTCATGGGAAAACTCCGGTTCAAAGGGAAAGGATAAATGACCCGTCATCAACTCCTCATAAGTTTGATGCGAAAGATAAGTATGAAGGGTGCGAATATAAACACAAAACTCACTTAAAATCTTTTCAGAGGGCGGGGGATTACCCGCATAAATATTGCGGATAATGGTTTCTTTCAACACATCATCTGTTCGCTTTAAAGCCTCATCAAATGCAAGTGCGCGGCCTTTAAACGCATTCATCATCCGTTTAATGTGACGCGGCACGCTTAAATCTCCGATACCAATTTCGCGGCATGTTTGATCCAAATTCACAAACATCGCATCGAAAATCGTTTGAGATAATTTTTCGCCCAAGATGCCTTGGTTTTGACATTGTGTCACCACAAGCCCGACATGAAGGGCGATCATGTCAAAGCGCCCAGTTAATGTATCGGGCACGCCCGCATCGCGGTAAAATTCTACGCGGCGTGCTTGATCCACACAAGCTTTGTAAATGAGTTGTGCGGCTTTGAGGCGCGCACGCCCCGATCGTGTTAACGGAAAGAAAAACATTTTATCACCTCTTACGACCTCATATCTAAAAACAATTTTCGCACGCCCCATGAATTTCAAAAATCCGCCGCTTAGGCTTAAAATTCCGCGCCTTTAAAACCGATGTTAAATTGGTTTTCAAATCATGGTCAATCTCATCCACCTGCCCGCATTGATCGCAAATGGTGAAGAAAATTTCGTGATCATGGCCATGGGCGTGATCATGCCCCGGATGAAGGCAAAACATATACGCATTCAAACTTTCGATTCGGTGCAAAATTCCGGCCTCGGTCAGCGAGGTTAACGCCCGATATACCGTTGGCGGGTTAACGGTTAAGCCGTGAATAATGTCATAGGCTTTGATGGGCCCCGTTTGCGTGCCCATAAATTCCAAAACAGCCAAACGCGGTTCCGTCACCTTGACATGGTGGGTTTCGAGAATAGTTTGACATTGTGCACGTGACAATTTCATAGCAATCTTGTATCAAAATCATATTGGTTTGGCCAGAATTTCGAGATGATGATCATGAAACACTTATTTTCTATCTGTTTATTGCTGATAACCCTGACGGCGTGTGCGCCGGTTCAAGAAACGCGCGGAAATTTGTTGGATAATTACCAGATGGAACAAATTGTCGCCGGGCAAGATTTGAAAGATGATGTCGTGCGCAAAATTGGCTCCCCCACCACGATTTCCACCTTTAATCCGAATATTTGGTATTACATCGGCCAGCGCACCGAAAAACACGGCATCCTTGACCCTGAATTGAAAAAAGAGCGGATTGTCGTTGTCACGTTTGGTGAGGATGGCCGCGTAAGCAGTGTGGTGGAACGCCGCGAAGGCCGCCAAGATGTACCAGTTGTTCAACGCGAAACACCCACATCGGGGAATGACTTTACCTTTACCCAACAGCTTTTGGGGAATTTAGGAAAGTTCAACACACCTGAGGGAAGTGCGGCCGAAACCGCCGGCGGGCGCGTTAACCGATAAATTGGTGATGAGATTATTTTTGGAATCGCGCCACCAATTCCACATGGGATGACCAGATAAATTGGTCGATGATTTTGACATCCGTCAATTTATAGCCCCCGCGTATCAGGCTTTGTGCATCGCGCGCAAAGCTTTGCGGATTGCACGAAACACCAATCACCACAGGCACAATTGATTGCGCAAGACGTTGTGCCAACGCCTTGGCCCCCGCACGCGGTGGATCAAACACAACCACGTCCAAGTTTTTCAGCTCCCGCAATGTTAAAGGCTCTTTTTCCAAATCACGTTGTTCGACCTTAATATGGGCGAAAGATTTTGTTGCCACACGCAACGCATTCACGGCATGCACATCGCTTTCCGCCGCATAAAGGTAAGATACGCGCGGCAAAAGATGAGCCGTGAAGGTTCCGCACCCACAAAATAAATCAGCCGCACGCAATTTTTTAGTTTTTGGTAAGAATGATAACACCGTATCAACCAAAAAATTTTCGCCCTCACTGCTAGGTTGTAAAAAAGATTGAAAAGGAAGATCAACATCAAGTGCCGCAAACCGCGCATGGAAATTCTTTAAAACCGTCACGGGTTGAACGGGGTGCGTATCGCGCGCGCGCCAGCCAATGCGCGCAATGTCTAATTCGTGGGCCATTTTGGCAACGTAAGTGATAAAAGCCGTATCGGGCGCGCCGTCACTGGAACGCACCGTACCCGTGATCACCATCTCAACACACTCATGCGCTTCTTGAAGGAAAATATCGCACGGGTGATGATCGGTGAGAATGCGCGGCAAATAATCCCGCAAAGAGGCACGTAATTTTTCAAGCCGTGGTGTCAGAAGCAAACACGTGGTGACATCAACAATCATATGTGATTTTTTTTGATGAAAGCCGAACGACACGTGATCCTTCTCAAGGCGTGCCACGAAACTGACACGGCGGCGCGTTGCTTGTGGAATAAACACAGGATCATGCATCGTCACAGAATCGGTAACCAGCGCGCCCAAGGCTTGAGTCACGGAATTGATTTTCGTGTGTTGATAAAAGCTGGGGGGGATGTCTTGGAATTGACATCCACCACAGAGTTCAAAATGGGGGCAAGGCGCAGGCACAGAAGGAATCATAAATTCACTCTAACAAAAAACCCCGCCTGTGTCGGGCGGGGTTTTGAGATTTTGAAAAATTATCTTACGAGGCAACCGTAAATTTCGCCACAATCGCCACCAAGATAATCGCCACGATATTGGCAATTTTGATGAGCGGGTTCACAGCCGGGCCCGCCGTATCTTTGTACGGGTCACCAACCGTATCACCGGTTACGGCCGCCTTATGGGCATCCGAACCTTTGCCGCCATGATGGCCTTCTTCGATGTATTTCTTGGCGTTATCCCACGCACCGCCACCCGATGTCATGGAAATGGCCACGAAAATACCGGTGACGATTGTCCCCATGAGCAAGCCGCCCAAAGATTGCAACGCCGCCATCATGCCCCCAAGTTTATAGACAATGAGGAACAAAACGATGGGTGTCGCCACAGGAAGAAGTGACGGAACAATCATCTCGCGAATAGCCGCCTTAGTCAAAAGATCAACAGCGGTGCCATATTCCGGCTTTGCTGTGCCTTCCATGATGCCTTTGATTTCGCGGAATTGACGACGCACTTCGATCACGACACTGGATGCCGCACGACCAACGGCGGTCATCGACATTGCGCTGAACAAGAACGGCAACAATCCACCCACGAACAAACCAATCACCACATAAGGATCTTGGAGCGGGAAAGTCATGTTCGCCATATCGGGAAGATAGTGTTTAATTTCTTCCGTGTAGGCTGCGAACAAAACGAGTGCCGCCAAACCAGCAGACCCAATCGCATAACCTTTGGTAACCGCCTTTGTCGTGTTGCCAACCGCATCAAGTGTATCAGTTGTCACACGGACATCTTTTGGCAAGTTTGCCATTTCGGCAATACCACCCGCGTTATCGGTGACGGGGCCGAACGCATCAAGCGCCACAACCATTCCGGCCAATGACAACATGGTGGTCGCCGCAATCGCAATCCCGTATAACCCCGCAAAATGGAAGGACACAAAAATCCCTACACAAATCACAAGCACCGGCAATGCGGTTGATTCAAGCGATACCGCCAAACCTTGGATCACGTTTGTGCCGTGACCGGTTTCAGAGGCTTTCGCAATTTCACGCACTGGGCGATAAGCGGTTGAGGTGTAATATTCGGTGATGATGACAAGTAACGCCGTCACACCTAAGCCCACAGCCGATGCAATCACAAGATCAAGCCCCGTGACAAAACCACCCGCCTTTAAAGCAAGTTGCGTATCAAGCCCGATGAATTTCACCAGCGGCAACATAATCAACACCGATGAGAACACAGCGGACGCGATAAAGCCGCGGTAAAGCGCACCCATAACAGTTGATTTTGCAGATGTTAAACGCACAAAGAATGTGCCCGCAACCGAACCGACGATGCACAATGCACCGATGATAAGAGGCAAGAGCATCATGATCTGTTGCGCGCTGTCTGCGAAGACGGAGTATGCAATCAACATCGCCGCCACAACCGTGACCGCATAGGTTTCAAACAAATCGGCCGCCATACCTGCGCAATCGCCGACGTTATCACCAACGTTATCGGCAATCACAGCCGGATTGCGTGGGTCATCTTCCGGAATCCCCGCTTCGACCTTGCCCACCAAATCCGCACCAACGTCCGCACCTTTTGTAAAGATACCGCCGCCCAAACGCGCGAAGATGGAGATGAGTGATGCACCAAAACCTAAACCAACAAGACCTTCAAGAACTTGGCGGCTTGTTAATGTGGAATGTTCCTCAAGCTGGTAATAATAACCCGCAACAGAGAGTAACCCCAAACCAACCACCAACATTCCGGTGATTGCCCCCGCTTTGAATGAGACATCCAAAGCTTGTGCCAAACCTTCGGTTGCGGCTTGAGTCACGCGCACGTTTGCACGCACGGATACGTTCATACCAATGTAACCCGCAAGACCTGAGGCCACCGCACCAATAATAAAGCCAACAGCAACATGCCAACCAAGCAGCAACCACAAAATGAGTGTCACCACAAAACCCACCATGGCAATGGTGGAATATTGACGATTAAGGTAAGCCTTTGCGCCCTCTTGAATGGCACCCGCAATTTCTTGCATGCGCGCATTGCCCGCGCTTTTGTTCATCACCTGACGGTAAGCCACTTGCCCATAAATAAGAGCCAGCAAGCCACAGCATGCGATCATTAAATAAAGTCCAGTCATGTAATATTCCCCTTGAAACAAAGTCGGTTGGGTTTTGAAAAATAAAATAAAGTCTGGCAAAGATGCCGAAAACTCTTGGCCGTGACAAGACTTGAAATCAAATATTATGGAATTCTGTTGAAATATCCGGCTCCGCCCAGCTGACGATCCGGAATAATGCTGCCGCTCTCATTCAACATCCCCGATACGGCTTCATAAGTAAGGGCGGCCCCCGGCGCACCATTGCCCACCAAACTTCCCGCAATCTGACCAAAACAGGCGCGCCCTTCCCCTTGGCACGCATCGCCCGTCACATTCGCACCGAACATGAACTGACCGTAAGACGGCCCTGAGGTTAAAATCACATCCGAAGGTTCGGAGTTTGCGTCTTTAAAGATACGCCATGTTGCATCGGGCATCGCCGCAATCAGATTTATTCCAATGGTTGGAATGAATCCCGAAAAATTGACGGTGAGATTGCCACTTAAATTTCCTGGCGCTGTTGATCCATCCACATAAGTGGGGCGCGTTGCGGCGGCCAGCTCATAAACCGCCACACCTTCTGTTGGAATGTTTTCAGGAATATCACCCAGCGCATAATGCAATCCTTGATTGCGGCTTAATGTCCGCTCCTTCAAAGCCTCAGACGCAAATGTGTCGGCCACAATGACGGTTCCATCCGTGATCCGACCAATTTGCCAGCTTTCATTTCCTTGTGCCTCGGCGATACGTGCCGTGACACGCTCCACATAATCATTCCAAAACCACACGGATGAATCTTCGGTAATGCGTTTTGGCATTCCTTCCTCATCAAACTCAATATTCTTACGCGAAATTGCAAACGTATCCGATTGCGCATTTTCAAATGTGCGGTGATTGCTTCCTGCTTTCAAAGCGCCTTGAAGCGCAATCGCTGTTGGTGGGTAAAGTGGCCGCGCGCCCGCATCATCATCACCATCATCCTCATCTGGAATAATCGGATCATTGCCACTTCGGTTAAGAAAATCTTGCTGTGCGGAGAGAAGTGCGAGATCGGCCGCAACCTGGTTATTAATTTGATTATTTGTCGGTTGATTATTGAGGGGTGCGGAATCCGCTGAACCCGTTGAATTTGCATCGGGTGCGTCACCTTCCCCACCCGCGGCCGGCGCAATCGCCCCCAAAGATTCAAGTTCGGCTTGAGCCGTTTGTTGTGTGATTGAAAATTTTTGACCGGTTGAAAAATCACGCTTATCGCCCGGCGTTGTGATCGTCATTTGCCCTTGATACACCTGACCCGATACATTATCCCCCGCCACAAATTGCAATTTCGTACCTGCATCAAGAAACATTTCTTTCTCATCATAAATGAGTGTGAGGGGCGTTTTATTATCAAGAAAGACTTGAACATCACCACTGATAATTTCAATTTTTACCGGATTATCGCTTAAAATCCGAAAAATGCTTTTTTGTTGAAATTGAATCGCACCATTCCCGATTTTCAGTTGCAAAACCGGTTCCTTCACCGTGATGAGTTCATAAACTGGTAAATTCTTATTCAAAGAAAAATCTTGAGAAAACAAAACCGGCACAGCCAGCGCGGGAAAAGAAAAAATGAAAATAAGAAAAGCGAGAATGAGCGGCATTAAAATCTCCAGCGTGTTTGAATCTGTGTGACGGTGCGATCATAAGTAAAAAGGGAAACATCAGATTTCGCATGTGTGTAACGCACACTTGGCTCAATGCTCCATTGCTCCGAAATTTTGTATGTCATACGCGCACTGACATCAAATTCACGGTCATCGCGCGGAGTTAAAAATAACGGATAATCTTTTTTAAAATCACGCACTTCATATCCGGTTGAAAGATTGAGGAAAAGATCAGGGCGGAATGTTGCATTCATACCAAGGTTAAGACCGCGAAAATTATAATCTTGGTAATCAAATTCTTGTTGGCTCGCGGTCTCGCGACCACCATAACCCGCAACCGTCAAACGCGGCATGAATATAAAATCAAATTGATGTTGCAATTGCCCGCCAACAGTTAAACGCCCCATATCGCGATTTTCAGATGTGAAAGACGAAAGACCATAAGATGTGTTGAGGGCGAAGACCGTGCGTGGTGCAATTTCTTTTTGCCATTGCCCAGCCAATGTCGCGGCGCGGCGATATCCGGAACGACCCAGTAAATTTTGCTGACCCTGTGCGATCAAGGCGAACACGCCATTCTCGGCGGTGCGATATTGCACACCGTAATCAACAGCAATGACATTCAAAGCCGAAACACTTTGATTGTTATTGCGGCGCACGCCGATTTGAGCCGATGACAATGTTCCAAACGCCGCTGAATAAGGTTTAAAACGGCGTATGCCGACATCGATATTTTGAAAGACGGACGATTGCGCTTGTGCCTCGTTTGATAAATTCGCGGGGCCAAGTGCCGCCAGTGCGGGAATAAGAATTTGATCATCGCTTTGCGCGGCGTTTGCGTTGCTGTCATATCCCACCCCCACCGCCACATCATATTGGGTGACGTCTGGCCCACCTTTTAACAGTGTTTCCAAACTGGTGGCCGCTTGTGAAAATGACGGCCGCAACGTGGGCGGTGTTTCCTGCGCTTGCGCAACTTGATCATAAAGACGGGCGGCAGCCGCGTGATCGCCCAAATTCACATACGCTTCGGCAAGGGCTGCGCGCGCGGCACCCAAGTTTGGATTGAGCGCCAAAGCACGTTGTAACGCCAAAACCGCCTCGCCATAGGCTCCGGACTCTAACGCCGCAACGCCTTCAAGATAATGATCTTTCGCGGAAAGCCTTACAGAAGATGCAAAAGAATGTGTTGTAAGAAAAAAGAGACAGAATATAAAAATAACAAGACGCACAAAGATTTGCGCGCCTTTAAATCGCTTGATACCGAAATCCCCTACCATTGTATGTATGCCCCTAAAAAAGTGACCTACAACAACCTTAAGATGCATACAATAAAAAATACGTTGACATAACGCATGAATTTGATTAGTTTTTCGCTGAGTTTTGGGAGTTTTTATGCGTAACTTGGATCCTGTTCTTCACCCCGCCCAGCCTTTGACCGTGGATTGCTCCGCCAATCCTTACGATTTGCGCCCCGCAGTTGCGGGGATCGTTGCACGAGTTGAGCAAGTTTCCAATCATCTGCGCTCCATCGGATCACATCAAAAAATTGTTGTCATCATGGGGGAAGCTCACCCTATGCCAAGCCATATTCTTCTTCAGGCGGCTGTTTTAAAAGCGCTTCAAGAAAAACATCGGCTTGTTTTTGGATATGAGGAGCAGCATGATTTTTTAGGTCGCGCCGTAGAAATTTTTCTTGATGAAGATCTCAGCTACGCAGAAAAAGCGGCGCTTCGTGATCTGGATCATGATGGCAAAAAAAGCATCATGGGTTTTTTGAGTTTTTTTAAAGCTCCCCTTTCTCCGGTTGCAACCAATCTCATAAAATCTTTTATGCTAAATTCCACCATCCCTTATGTCGCAACCGATGCGGCTGGTGTAAGAGGTAAAGCATATATTCTTGATCGCAATGATCCTTTGACAAAGTCTTTTATACCAAAACAGGCTTGGTATTCTCCTCTTTTGGGTCGTGACATTTCAATGATTCTTCAAAGAGGGCTCGCAATTCGTAATAAAATGATGGCTCATCTCACCGCCGATTTTATGAAAGCGCATGACGCAGATATTGGCGTTCAGCATTGTGGCAAAGTTCATGTCTTGGGAAGAGATTATCCGTTTCCTTTTAATTTTTTAAGTGACAAGTATGAAAACAGCTTACACGCCGTTTTTTCGCAAGCGGGTCTTTTGCCGATTCCTGTTTTTTTAGAATGCAAAGCTTTTAGATCATCAAAATTATCACGTGAGGGGCTAAACGCTCTCAACGACGGTATTCCAATCATAGGCCTTGCAGAAGATAAATTTAAGCTAAGAAGAAAAGTCTCTCTAAAACAAGCTTTAGATGAATGTGATGAACGGACTTTTATCAAAAAAATGCTGATAGAGTCGAAACTGGACTTAGAACTCTTTTCTCCCACACAACAGCTAAACGTGTGGAAGCTTTTTGGTAAAGGGGCGCCTTTATGGCTTGCCAAAGCGCGCGCTTGTAGCCCCACGGAAATGTAACAAACTAAAACTCTCAAAGGTTTTTTTAATGCGTAACTTAGATCCTGTTCTTCACCCCGCCCAGCCTTTGACCGTGGATTGCTCCGCCAATCCTTACGATCTGCGCCCCGCAGTTGCGGGGATCGTTGCACGAGTTGAGCAAGTTTCCAATCACCTGAGCAATATCGGGTCACATCAAAAAATTGTTGTCATCATGGGGGAAGATCATGAGCGCCCCTCGAATATACTTTTACAAGCGAGCCTTCTCAAATCCCTTCAAGAAAAACACCAACTTGTTTTCGGATATGAAGCCGAACATAGTTTTTTGGGAACCTTCTTAACAGATTATTTGGAAGGCGATGAATATGATTTAAACACGCAAGAAATACTGATGCTGAGTAAGCTTGATGTAACGGGCGCTCAAGCAATTAAAACTCACCTGGCTTTGTCCGAGGATGAGTATTCCCAGCACACAATCAAAAGTTTATTTTACTCTGTTCTTCAAATGCAAATTCCATGTGTTTTCTCGGATGCAGCAACATGCAGCTTTCATCTGGATAAAAAAGATCCCATCACACGCGCCTTCATGGGAGGAATCACCGGACACACACATCGCATTGCGTCAACTATTCACACAACCTCCCCAAAAGGGGTTGATATACGCAACCGGGTGATGACACATCTTACATCACAATTTATGGAGCAACATGACGTGAGCTTAGCTGTTCAGCAATGTGGGGTTGCGCATCTTCTTGGTTGGAGCCCCGATTATAAATTTAACAACAGCCTCACTCACCACTTCACAAAAGCCGGGCATTTCGTCATTCCTGTTTTCCTTCAACAAAATGATGTTACTCTTGATGATATTCCGGAAGAATCCTTTGAAGCTTTATCACAAGGCGTTTTTATTGAAGGCCTTGCTGATGATATCTTTAATGATGAATCTTCGTCCAAAAAGGAAAAGGCCTTTATTCGCAAGATGGGGGCTCAGTCTGAAACAAAGTTTCATGTCCTTACAGAGAACGAAAAGACAGATATCTGCTTGGAAATTGAAAGTTCAGCTCTTAATTGGATTACAATGGCCCGGCGATCCGTCATTCTTGAAAAGAAAAACTCATCAAGCCCTTGTTTCCAAGCCGCTTGAGTTTTTTAATCAAACCTGCTAGATCAATGCTTCAGTGGCGCGATGGCCGAGCGGTCAGGCAGAGCTCTGCAAAAGCTTGTAGGCCGGTTCGACTCCGGCTCGTGCCTCCACTTTTAAGATATTCACGATGACATTCTCGACTTATATCATAAGCCTTAACACCGCATCCGAACGCCGCCGCACCATGACGGAGAAACTCAATGCGCTTGGAATTGATTTTCAATTTTTTGACGCCGTCGATGGACGCAAATTTGATGTTACCTCACACCCAAACTATGATCGCAAAAAACGTCTTTTGTTTTTTGGCCGTGATTTAAAGGGCGGAGAAATTGGCTGTCTTGTTTCTCACAAATTACTTTTGGAGAAAGTTGCGCAATTCCCTGATGATGAAGTTGCTTTTATCTTGGAAGATGACGCAATTTTAAATCCGAACATTACACGCATCATTGAAAAACTTATCACAAGCCCCTATCCGTGGGAGCTTGTACGTTTTTTAGGAAGCCCAAAAATTGCCACACTTCGCCAACGCACTGTTTATCAATTAGATGACACTTATCGTTTGAACAGACTTGCGACATCGCCAGGTGAAGCTCATGCTTATCTTATTCGGCCATCGGGTGCGCGCAAGTTAATTCCACATTTGCAACATTGTGCCTTTCCGATTGATGCGTTGATGGGACAACCTTGGCAAACCGGCGTTGATGTTTTAACCGTTCAACCCAGCTTAGCTGTTCAAGATCTGGCCATAGAATCCTCGATTGGAGATGCGCGTTTTAACAAAACAATAGAAATCTCGGGCTTAGCACGTGCGGCATACCCTTTCACACGCGGAATTTACAAATTTTCTGATAGTTTGATGAAACGTGTCATGTACTGGGGCAGCTGGCCGAAGGACCAAGCCTTTCTCAAGAAAAATTTTGTAAAAAGGTGAATTGACAGACGCGTTGATTCTGATTATTGGTAACCCCTTATTGCCGCATTCCCTGATAGCTCAGCGGTAGAGCTAGCGACTGTTAATCGCTCGGTCGTAGGTTCGAATCCTACTCAGGGAGCCATTTTTTGAAGGCGTGCGCACGAGCCTCAACACAGTTTTTCTCGATTTAAACCGCAAAGATAATGTGCGCTGTTTATAAGCGAATTTTCGCATTTTAACCTGTAATCCCAGGTCATTTTACAGTTCTTATTGTCGAATTATGTCGAGATTGTGACAAAACGTCTGAATTACCAACATCCGATTTCGTAACGACTTTACAATTACTCAAATAAACAGAATAATTTTTAGAGTATATTTCAGAAATTATTAATTTTTTTAAGTATCTGTCTAAATATAGTTTAAATTTTATTTTATTTATTTAGGTTAATCTTTTATTAATACTGTATTTATTTTTTTTGCAGTGCCGTTCGTTGCGAAATTGGTTCTTTTTTTTTAAAAACTACTCTATTTTTCCCTTGCGCAGAATCTTTGTCTCGCGTATAAAAGACTTACACACCCTCTATTACCGCCGTTTGTCCGGAGTACCCAAAAGGTCTCCGGACCTTTTTTTGTGCTGGTTTTGAACCTTTTTATACGCGTATGAATTTGGCCGCCACGCCAACTCTAAACACACACGAAGTAAGTTGCTTTCGCGAAGAATAAGATGGCGATCCCGGCAGGGCTCGAACCTGCAACCCTCTGCTTAGAAGGCAGATGCTCTATCCAGTTGAGCTACGGGACCATAAAAGATCAATGTTACGAGGCTGTTTGCGTGTCCTCAGGCGGAATATATTTGAAATTATCACCATAATTGCGGGGGCGCACAACCCGTTCTTGAGCGGGCAAAACCACGTAATTCCACCCCTTGGATTGCGCAAACTCCACCGCCTGTTGCGAGGTGTCAAAATAAAGCTTTACTTGATTAAGCGTGTCCGACGACGCAGTCCAGCCCATTAAAGCTTCAGGCCCGCGCGGGGTTTGCAATTCATATTCCAACACCCATGCTTTTGATTTGCCACGACCCGATTGCATGGTGGATTTCGCAGGGCGGTAAATTTTGACGTTCATCACGTGATCCTTTTGTGAAAGAATATCTTATCCAAGTTACTCAAAGATGAAAAGATCCGTAACAAACACTTTACCAACGGAAAATGCGCCGCGCCAAAAGCCCAAAGGCAAACCCGACCACAATGTAAGGCAAGTAATTGATCAAATAGGCCTTACCCACCGTGTCATGCATGCAAGTTAAACGCACACCAATCCACCCAAAACTTGACATCGCCAGCACCGCGTTGAATGCAAGGAAAACGGGGCGTACCGTTGCCCCACGTCTGACAAGCACCACCGCCAAGATTGCGGGAATTCCAGCCATCAACGCCGCATCCATCCAACAATAACTGAATGCCAAACTTGGCATCGGCCCCATACCTTCGGCATTCATGCGCACAAACATCCATAACAAATGCACAGCAAATAATGTGGCCGGAATGGGCAACACCCATTTTTTTCCGCGCGCATCGGGCACGCTTAATAAAAAGGTTGCAAAAGTTGCCGCAAGCCCCGTGAGCAAAGCCAATAAAATTTCAAATGTAAAAATAGGATCCGCCATGCGCGCGGATAAATTGCTGCGCAATCCCACCATACTCGCAACCGCCATGACATAGGTCAGGGCAATGGCACCCCACAAAAGGCTGACCCCCAATGGATTACGACATTGCGTCACAGGTTTTAAATCCTGTGCTAAATTCTCGATTGTCGCCTGGATGGGACAAGGGGATTTTTGATCATTCATCCTAATTTCTCACGTAGTTTTTGAATCGTGCGGTGTACCGAAACTTTCACAGCACCGGCAGTCATACCGGTTTTCTTGGCCGTTTCTTCCATCGAGTAACCATCGATCTTCACCAATTGAAATATATTTTTTTGCTTGA